>NZ_LKAQ01000001.1:600000-900000 GCF_001874525.1 Pseudodesulfovibrio hydrargyri
GATGGCCAGGGCGTCCGAGGCGTCCTCGGGCCAGTCCGGCTTCTTGATGCCCAGGCAGTGGGCGACCATGTAGGCCACCTGGGACTTGGGCGCGTTGCCCACGCCGACCAGGTTCTTCTTGACCTTGGAGGGCTCGTACTCGCCCATGGGGATGTCGTTGACGGCGCAGGCGGCCATGCAGGCACCCCTCGCCTGCCCGAGTTTGAGGGCCGACGAGGGGTTCTTGGAAACGAACACGTTTTCGATGGCGGCTTCCGCCGGGCCGTGGAGCCGGATGAGCTCCTGGAGCTGGTTGAAGATGACCCCCATGCGGGTGGCCATGTCCTTCTTGACCGGGGTGCGGATGGTGCCGGTGGCCACCAGCTCGGCCTTGCCCGAGAGTTCCCGGACCACGCCGTAGCCGGTGACCCTCGTTCCGGGGTCGAGCCCCAGGACGACCAGCCCTTCCGCCATGGAAGCTAGTCTTCCTCGTCGAACAGGTCGTCCGGCAGGTCGGCGTTCATGTAGACGTTCTGGGTGTCGTCGTTGTCTTCCAGGGCGTCGAACAGGTTCATGACCTTCTTGCCCACGGCGGCGTCCACCGGCACCAGGTTTTCGGGGACCTGGTTGAACTCGGCGGACTCGTACTCCATGCCCGCGTCGGCAAAGGCCTGCTGCACGGCCATGAAGTCGGCGGGCTCGGTGTAAACGATGAAGGTCTCGCCGTCCTCGACGATGTCGTCGGCACCGGCCTCCAGCCCCGCTTCCATGAGTTCGTCCTCGGTGTACTTCTCACCGTTGAAGACGATCACGCCCTTGCGGTTGAACATGTAGGACACCGCGCCGTTCTCGGCCATGTTCCCGCCGTGCTTGGTGAAGGCGTGGCGGATTTCGGCCACGGTGCGGTTCTTGTTGTCGGTCGCCACCTCGACGAGCATGGCCACGCCGCCCGGGCCATAGCCCTCGTACATGACCTCGGCCAGATCGCCGCCGGCCAGTTCACCGGTGCCTTTCTTGATGGCGTTGTCGATCTTGTCCTTGGGCAGGTTCACCGCCTTGGCCTTCTGGATGGCCAGGCGCAGCGTCGAGTTGTCGTCGGGGTTGCCGCCGCCCGCCTTGGCGGCCAGGATGATGTCCTTGGCGGCCTTGGTGAAAAATTTCGCCTTTTTGGCGTCCTGACGCCCCTTGCGGTGCTGAATGTTCGCCCATTTACTATGTCCGGCCATATTTCCTCCTGAATATATCGATATCGGTCTTTATTGCTGGTCGGTCCAATGTTCTACCCGTCAACTCCCTTAAAGCCAAGCGCAACGATGAAGATCTCCTTGCTCTCGGACCGGGAACTGTACGGTTTGAAATTCTTTATCTTCCCGAAATACGGACGGATCGTATCCCGGTAGTCGTTGATCTCGCCGCCCTCGAAGATCTTCACCGCGAAGTTGCCGCCCTTCTTGAGGTATTTGAGCGCCACCTCGAAGGCCCGCTCGCACAGCTCGAGCGAATTGGCCTGGTCCGCGAACTTGATTCCGGTTGTCTTGGGGGCCATGTCGCTGATAATGACGTCGAACGGCGCGAGCGGCTCCATGGCCTCGAGCAGTTCGGGCGAGTCCGAGAACACGTCCGCCTGCAGGAAGGTGATGTTGTCCGCAAAGGTGTGCTTGGTGGTCTGCAGGTCCACGCCGAGCACCCTCCCCTGCGGACCCACCCGCTCTCCGGCGAACTGGGTCCAGGAGCCCGGGGCCGCGCCCAGGTCGAGCACGGTCTGGCCGCTCTTGAAGATGTGGAACCGTTTGTCCATCTCCTTGAGCTTGTAGACCGAGCGGGCGGCGTAATTTTCCTTTTTGGCCCTTTTGAAGTATTTGTCCTGGTACTGTTTCATGGTATCGCTCCGTCAATGCGGCGTGGAGCGCTTAGTAGCCGAATCCGCCGGAAAAGCCAAGTGAACAACGTGCCCAGACCCCGACATATATCCATCCGCGACGAACTCGGCCTGGCCAAGTCCATGCCCGCCGACAAAAGCCACTTCGAATGGCGGGTCAATCCCGCTCTCGACGAGGCCCCGGTGATCTTTCTCGGCCTCGGCCCGGAGCCGGACAAGATCCCGGAATGGTTCGACCTCCCGGACAACGAGACATTCTTCTACTTGGACACCCCGGACTTCACCGGCCAGATAGACGGCTGGCTCGACCGCGTGCCCGCCAACTTCCGGCCCATGGCGCCCGAGAACTTCACCGTGGCCTCGTCCGCCCGCGCCCACGTGGTCCGCTACCTGCCCGCGCAGAAGGCGTTCCCGTCCTTCTACGGCCCGCTGACCGCCCGGCTGACCCTGGCCGACCGGCCCCGGCCGAGGCTGACGCGCACCGTATGGCTGCCCGTGGACAACGACGCCCTGCTCGTCGAGGAGCTGGCCCGCGCCTTTGCGGACGCGGGCTGGCGGGTGGTCCGCATCGACCACGAGTCCCTGGGCAAACATCCCGGCAGGGTCCTGCCCGACTACCTGCAGGAGGGCGTCCCGGACCTCTTCTTCTCGATCAATTTCCGGGGGCTCGACCACTTCGGCCTGGGCCAGGCCATCCTGCGCGAGGCCGGGGTCAAGGTGGCGGTCTGGATGGTGGACAACCCGTTCAATCTGCTCACCGCGGTCAAGACCGAGGCGTGGCGCGAACTCAGCCTGTTCGTCACGGACCACAGCTTCATCGGCCCGCTCATCGAAAACGGCGCCCGGCGGGTGACCCACCTGCCCCTGGCCGCCTCGCCGGCCTTGTTTCAAAGCGGCGGGACGCTTCCGGACCACGCCCGGGATATCGAGGGCAAACTCATTTTCGTGGGCCGCTCCCAATTCCCGGACCGGGAAAAATTCTTCGCGGGCGAGACCGTGCCCGAGGACGCCGCCGCATTGGTCACGGACGCCACCGGTCCCACCCGATTCGACTACCACTGGTGGCGCGAGCGGCTGGGCATTGCGCCGCTCTGGCCGGGCAACCGGGTCCGGGCCGTGGGCGCGGGGGCGGAGTTCGCCTCCAACCTCTGGAAAAAGCGCTGCCTGAACGCGGCGGGCCGGATCACGATATTCGGCGACGACGGCTGGAAGGACTTGGACGCCCCGGACGCGGACGTCCGCCCGGTGGTGGACTACTACGCCCACCTGCCCGCCCTGTACCGGACGGCGGGCGTGGTCCTCAACGTCACCGGCATGCAGCTCCCGGCCGGGCTGAACCAGCGCAACTTCGACGTCTGGTGCGCGGGCGGATTCCTGCTGACGGACACCCACCCGGGCCTGCGGATTTTCCCGGACGAACTGGTCGAGCCCGTCGCCTATTCCCGGCCCGCCGACATCCACGACATGGTCATCCGCCGCCGCGAACGGAGCCCGGAAAACCGCGCCCTGCGCCGCGCCTGGCGGGAATGCATCCTCAGGGACCACACCTACGCCAACCGGGTGGAAACCATTTTCAGGGCAATGAATCTTTTATCCGCTCAAAAGGCTTGAGCTTCACTCCGAAAAGCGTTAACTACCCTCCACCAACGGGGACGTAGCTCAGCTGGGAGAGCACTGCCTTCGCAAGGCAGGGGTCGAGAGTTCAAATCTCTTCGTCTCCACCAAGAATACTGAAAGCCCCGCCGTGATCAGCACGGCGGGGCTTTTTTCCATTCCAGCTTCGGCTTCTAGTACGTGAAGTTCCGTTCCATGATCTTCCGGTAGACACCGTTTTCCTTGAGGGTGTCGAGGGCGTTCTGCCATTTTCGGATGGTCTCGTCCGGGACGTCCAGGGAAAAGGCGAGCCAGGCGGCGGAGTCGCCGAACTTGCAGCCCGTGCGCTCGAAATCGGCGGGGTTGAGACCGGCCTTCTTGACCATATAATAATAGGTGCGCTCGCCCATGAGCACAAGGTCCACGCGGTCCTCGACAAGCTTCATGTAGCTGGACTGGTAGGTCGGGCCCACGTCGAGGTTGGTGAACCCCATGGCGGCCAGGGCCTGGTGGGTGTAGCCGTCCTTGCGCACGGCGATGCGCTCCACCCGGCGCGCGTCGTCCAGGTTCTCGACCCGCAGGGCTGACCCCCGGTGTTTGAAGAAATAATCCCCCTCGCCGAAGATCGGGCCGACCCACTTGAAAAGCTTTTCCCGCTCCGGGATGCGTACGATGGCGAACAGTCCCTGCATGGGCAGTTTCTGCGCCTGCTCATACCCGCGCAGCCACGGCGTATCCTTCAGCGGACTGTCGTCGCCGACGATCTTCTGAATCTCGAGAACCACTTCCGGGGCCACGCCCCACAATTTATCCTGATCGGCGTAGACCAACGGCGGGTAGACGATTGCCTGCATGTTGAACTCGCCGCAGAAGGCCGCAGCCGACACAAACAGCGTAAGGCATATAGCCGGTACGATTGTCTTGCGCACAGATTCTCCCGCGTAGATGCAATATGTGGCAACATCATATACGAGACGTTAGGCACTGTCCATTATTGACTGAAGGCACCCGGCAACCCACGGGTTTTCATTCCGCCCCCGGGCTGGATCGACTCAGGACAGCCCCCCCGTCCCGGCCGAGGCGCATAACTTTTTCATGAAAATCAAACATATCAAGCCCAAACGAAAGCGGCTTTTTGATGACTTCCCGCAGGGAATGGGCTAAACCCGAAATAAGATTCATTGTTGCATCAGAACCGGCAGGAGTACGGCGTGTCCGACACCAATCCCGTGGATATCCCTTTCCATTCCATCCTCAACCGGCTCGACGTCGCGGCCCTGGCAGCCGATTCGTCCGGGCTCATCGCCTATGCCACGCCGTGCGCGGAACAGACCTTCGGCTTCGGCCCGGGGCGCATGCACGGCCTGCCCATGGCCGAAGTCCTGCCCTACGCCGTTGTCAACGGCGATACGGGGGACGGCGAGGCGGCCGCGCGCGTGAAGCTGCCCGACGGCACCCTGAACGCGGTATCGCGCAGCCCCATCGTCCTGAACGGCGAGACCGTGGGCAACCTGCTGACCCTCCATCCCGAGCCGGGCCCGGACAAGGTGGCCCGGTCCGAAACCTACCGCACCCTGGCCGAGCACATGGAGGCGGTCTTCAACGCGTCCAGCGACGGCATCTGGCTGACCGACGGCCACGGCGTGGTCCTGAACATCAACACCGCGTCCGAGAGCCTCAACTCCATTTCGGCGGACGAGGTTGTCGGCAGGCCCGTGGCCACTCTGGTGGAGAACGGGACCATAGACCGGTCCGCCACCCTGGAGGTGCTGCGCAAGAAACGCCGGGTCTCGGTCCTGCAGGAGGTCACCCGCACCGGGCGGCAGCTCATCGTCACAGGCACGCCGACCTTCGACACGGACGGCAACATCCGGCTGGTGGTCCTGAACGAGCGGGACATCACCGACCTGAACGAATTGCGCACCACCCTGGCCCAGACCCGCAAGGCCAAGGAAAAGGCCGAGGCCGAACTGACCGGCATGTCGCTCATGGAGCTCAAGAAGAGCCGCGTGGTGGCCGAGAGCCCGGCCATGCGCAAGGCCATGGCCACGGCTCAAAAGCTGGCCCAATTCGAGACCTCGGAGATCCTGCTCACGGGCGATTCCGGCACGGGCAAGGGGCTGCTGGCCAAGTTCATCCACGACACCAGCCCCAGGCGCGGCAAGCCGTTCATCCAGGTCAACTGCGCCACCCTGCCCGAAACCCTGTTCGAGGCCGAGCTGTTCGGCTATGAAAAAGGGGCCTTCACCGGCGCGTCCGAACAGGGCAAGTCCGGCCTGTTCGAACTGGCCTCGGGCGGGACCTTCTTCCTGGACGAGGTGGGTGAAATCCCCCTGGACATGCAGGCCAAGCTGCTCAACTGCCTGGACGACCATATTTATTATCCGCTGGGCGCGAGCAAGCCCAAGCGCATGGACTGCATCATCGTGGCCGCCACCAACCGCGACCTTGAGGCCCAGGTGCGCAAGCAGGCCTTCCGCCGCGACCTGCTCTACCGGCTGAACACCTTCACCGTGCGCATCCCGCCACTCCGGAAACGACCCGAGGACGTATTCGAGTTGATCAACCACTACCTCAAGCAGTTCAACGCGGCCTTCCGCACGACCAAGCGCATCGGCCCGGCGGGCATGAAGCTGCTTCAGTCATACCCCTTCCCGGGAAACGTCCGCGAACTCATCGGCATCATCAAGAAGGCCGTGGTCATCGGCGAGGACGACTTGCTCGACGACTACCTGAGGGACCTCTTCGACCACACCGAGGACGCCGTGACGGAGAACGGCACCCTGCCCGAGGAAGTGGCCAGGCTGGAGCGCCGCATGCTCCGCCAAGCCATGGAGGCATGCTCCAACACCCGCGAGATGGCCGGATTCCTCGGCGTCAGCCAGCCCACCGTGGTGCGCAAGATGCAACGCTACAAGCTGAACAATTTGTGATTCACATTTGAATCGCCTCAATTCGCAAAACAGCACTTTTAACAGTATTGTCATTTTCTCCATTTTATTAACGGAGGCGAAGACGGTGTCTGACTTTTTTGCAACGCGAAGGCCATTTTCAGCCCCCTCATGCCCGTTTGGCAAAACCGCCAAGTCATAATTGTTAAATTCTGATTTGATTCAATTTTAAATCGCACATTTATTCATTAAAACCAGCATATTACAAAAAATTGCTGATTTAATTTTGAATCAACCGGAAAACCGGCCTCCGCTAAGCATTTAATTTAACTATTCGAAATAAAACAACTAACATAAGTAGGATCGGCGTTTGCTGTAGGAAAGACGGTTTTCGACTTCAACTCTTACAATACATTTGGTGGATACATCATGACCAACAAGGAACTGCAACAGAGGAGAGAGGCGGCCGTCCCCAGGGGAGTCTCCAACGCCGGTCCCATCTTCGCCGCCAGCGCCAAGGGCGCGACCGTCACGGACGTGGAAGGCAAGGAGTTCATCGACTTCGCGGGCGGCATCGGGGTGAACAACGTGGGCCACTGCCACCCCAAGGTGGTCGAGGCCATTCGAGAACAGGCGGGCAAGCTGCTGCACTCCTGCTACCACGTCTTTCAATATGAAGGTTACGTGGCCCTGGCCGAGAAGCTCAACGCCCTGACCCCCGGTGACCACGCCAAGAAGACCGTCCTGGTCAACTCCGGGTCCGAGGCCGTGGAAAATGCGGTCAAGGTCGCCCGCAGGGCCTCGGGCCGCCCGGCCATCGTGGCCTCGGCCTCCGGCTTCCACGGCCGCACCCTGCTGGCCTCCACCCTGACCGCCAAGGTCATGCCCTACAAGGCCGGGTTCGGGCCCTACGCCCCCGAGGTCTACCACATCCCCTACGCCTACTGTTACCGCTGTCCCGTGGGCAGCTCCTACCCCGGCTGCAAGATGCAGTGCGCCGAGCTGCTGAAAAAGAGCTTCATTGACATGGTCAACCCCGAGAGCGTGGCCGCCGTGATCCTGGAGCCCGTGGCCGGCGAGGGCGGCTTCGTGGTCCCGCCCAAGGAATACTTCCCGCGCATTCGGGAAATCTGCGACGAGTTCGGCATCCTGTTGATCATCGACGAGGTCCAGTCCGGCATCTGCCGCACCGGCTCCCTGTTCGCCATCGAGCAGTGGGACGTGGTCCCGGACCTGCTGACCTCGGCCAAGTCCCTGGGCGGCGGCACGGTCATCTCGGCCTGCACCGGCCGGGCCGAGCTGATGGACGCGCCCCAGGTGGGCGGCCTGGGCGGCACCTACGGCGGCAACCCGGTGAGCTGCGCCGCGGCCCTGGCCGTGCTCGACGTGGTCGAGAGCGAAAACCTGGTGGCAAAATCGCAGGCCCTGGGGACCAAGGTCCGCTCCGCCTTCGAGGATATGGCCAAGAAATACGACTGCATCGGCGACGTGCGCGGCCTGGGCTCCATGCTGGCCCTGGAACTGGTCCACGACAAGGCGGCCAAGACTCCGGCCCCGGACATCGCCAAGGCGCTGGTCGCCAAGTGCCGCGAGAACGGGCTGATCATCCTGTCCTGCGGCCATTCCGGCAACGTCATCCGCACGCTCATGCCGCTGGTCATCAGCGACGCCGAGCTGGAAAAGGGCATGTCCGTCCTGGAAACGGCCTTTGCCGAAGTGGCCAAGGGGTAGCGATCGGTGCAAGGAATTCACGGGCGCATACTCTTCATCGACGTCACCGAGCGGTCGTTCTCCATCGAGCCGCTCGGGGACGCCGGCCTGCCCCTGCCCGGGGGCAAGGCGTTGGGTACGCGCCTGCTCCTTGAACACAATCCGGCCGGGGTGGATCCGCTCTCCCCGGACAACCGGCTGGTCATCGCCACGGGCCCGTGCTGCGGCACGTCCGCCTGGGGCTCCAGCCGCTACGGCGTCTTCTCCAAGTCGCCGCAGACCGGCTTCTACGCGGAATCCTACTCCGGGGGCAAAACCCCGGAGGCCATCGACCGGGCCGGTTTCGACGCCATCGTCGTGACCGGCGCGGCCGATGCGCTGACCGTCCTGGCCGTCCACCCGGACGGCTGCGATTTTCACGAAGCCCCGCAGCTAAAGGGGCTCGAGACCTACGCCGCCGAAGACGCCCTGATCCAGGACTACGCCCCCAGGGGCGAGGGCTTTGGCCGTCCCGGGGCCATGGTCATCGGCCCGGCGGGCGAGAACCTGGTGGCCTTCTCGGTCATCGAGAACGACTACTGGCGCAGCGCCGGACGATGCGGCCTGGGCGCGGTGCTCGGCGCAAAGAAAATAAAGGGACTGGTCTTTGCCGGGGACCGCAAGCGCCGGGTCGCCGACCCCGAGGGACTGAAGGCCTTCGCCGGGGAATTCCGCGACGCCCACGGCGACTCCCCGGCGGTCAAGGCGTACCGCGCGCGGGGCACCACCCAGATGGTCGCCCTGATGAACACCGTGGGCGCGTTCCCGAGCCGCTACTGGTCGGCCGGGACCTGCGACCACTGGGAGCGCATCAGCGGCGACGTCTTCCACGAGCAGCACGAGGTCACGCCCCACGCCTGCCTGAAGTGCTTCATGGCCTGCGGCCGCAAGGCGCGCATCATCAGCGGCCCACACAAGGGACTGACCCTCGAGGGACCGGAGTACGAGACCATCTACGCCTTCGGCGGGCTGTGCATGGTCCGCAACATCGACGAGATCGCCCACCTGAACGACCTCTGCGACCGCCTCGGCCTGGACACCATCTCGGCGGGCAACCTCTGCGCCATGGTCGCCGAGGCGTCCAGCCAGGGCCGCCTGGACGCGCCCCTGACCTACGGCGACGCGGCCACCATCGCCGCTCTGCTGGAGCAGATCGCGAACCGCGAGGGGCTGGGCGACGTCCTGGCCGACGGCATCGCCAGGGGCGCGGACAAACTCGGCCTGTCCGACATGGCCGTGCACGTCAAGGGGCTGGAACCGGCCGGCTACGATCCCCGCGTGCTCAAGGGCATGGGCTTGACTTACGGGACCTCCCCACGCGGGGCCTGCCACCTGCGAACCACTTTTTACAAGGCCGAGCTGTCCGGGATGATCCCGTCGGACGCCGTGGAGGGCAAGGCCGACCTGCTCATAGATTTCGAGGACCGGCTGGTCGTGTTCGACTGCCTGATCCTGTGCCGCTTCTACCGCGACATGTACGACTGGGCCGCCCTGGTCCGCTTGCTCGCCCTGGTCACCGGGGAACCATGGGATGAACCGTCCCTGCGCCGGGCAGCGGCCCGCGTGGTGGACGACACCCGGCGATTCAACGTCCGCGAGGGGCTGACCCCGCAAGACGACCAGCTGCCCAGGAAACTCCATGAATCCCTGCCCACCGGGCAGGTCATCACCCGGGAGGAGTACGCGCTCCTCCTCAATGAATACTATCGCCTGCGCGGCTGGGATGAATCGGGCGTACCGCCCGTCCCGGCCGCCGAATAGGAGGAAAGATATGACCCTTGAAGCGTATGCCGTCCACAAGAGCTACGGGGATGTACAGGCCCTGAAGAACGTCGATTTGACCGTCCAGAAGGGCGAGCTGTTCACCCTGCTCGGTCCGTCCGGCTGCGGCAAGACCACCCTGCTGCGGATCATCGCCGGACTGGAACAGGCCGACGCCGGCTCGGTCTTCCTCAACGGCCTGCCCATCACCCAGAAGCCCGCCAACGAACGTCCGGTGAACACGGTCTTCCAGAGCTACGCCCTGTTCCCGCACATGACCAACGCGGACAACGTGGCCTTCGGCCTGCGCTCCCAGAAGATCCCGGAGGGCGACATCCGGACCAGGGTGAACAGAATCCTGGAGATGATGGAGCTGACCAATTTCAAGGACCGCTACCCGGACCAGCTGTCCGGCGGGCAGCGGCAGCGCGTGGCCATGGCCCGCGCCCTGGTCTGCGAGCCCGAGCTGCTCCTGCTGGACGAGCCCATGTCCGCCCTGGACGCCAAGCTGCGCACCCAGTTGCAGATTCAGCTGAGGCGGTTGCAGCAGCAGCTGAACAAGACCTTCATCCTGGTCACCCACGACCAGGACGAAGCCCTGACCGTGTCCGACCGCATCGCGGTCATGAAGGACGGCGAGGTCCTCCAACACGGCTCGCCCCGGCAGATCTACGACCGCCCCAACTGCCGCTTCGTGGCCGAGTTCATCGGCACGGCCAACATCCTGGAGGCCGAGCGGCGCAACGACCAGATCATCACCCACGCGGGCAGGCTGACCGTGCCCTCCCCGCCCCAGTGGAAGCGCGGGGCCCTGGTCATCCGGCCCGAGGGCATCGTTTTGCGCGACCAGGAGCCCGAGACCAACGGCGTCCTGGCCACGGTCACGGAAACCTTCTACCGCGGCAACTTCCTGGACATCACTCTGGACCCGGCGGGCCTGCGCATGCGCTGCGCCCCGCACAAGAAACTCCAGGTGGGCGACAAGGTCTGGGTAGAACTGCTCAAGGACGCACTGGTGGCCATCGATGACTAGCGATCAACAACAAGACACCCGCATCTGGTACGGCGAGCTGACCACCCGCTCGGCGTTGCGGCGGCGCGGCCTGCTCCAGGTCTCGCCCGGCCTGTTCTGGATCCTCATCTTCCTGACCGTGCCCGCCCTGGCGCTCATCGCCCTGTCCTTCGCCACGCGCGGCGGCTACGGCGAGATCGAATGGATCTTCACCTTCGAGAATTTCACCCGCCTGGCCGGGTACGGCATGTTCGGCTGGAGCCCGGACTACCTGATCATCCTGGCCCGCTCCCTGTGGGTGGCCTTCGTGACCACCACCATCTGCACGGCGCTGGCCTTCCCGCTGTCCTTCTTCATCGCGAGCAAGCCCAAGACCACCCGGTACGTCTGGCTGACCCTGGTGATCATCCCGTTCTGGACCAACCTGGTCATCCGCACCTACGCCTGGCAGCTGGTCCTTTCCCCGGACCTGCCCATCGCCAAGTTCGCGGCCGCCCTCGGGCTGATCCCGGAGGGCAGCCCGCTCTACCCGTCCGAGTTCGCCGTGTACCTGGGCATGATCTCCGCCTTCCTGCCCTTCGTGGTCCTGCCGCTCTATTCCAGCGTGGAAAAGCTCGACTGGTCCCTGGTGGAGGCGGCCTTCGACCTCTACTCCAACCGGCGGCGGGTGTTCATGCAGGCCATCCTGCCCCAGACCCTGCCCGGCCTGTCCGTGGGGGCCATCCTGACCTTCGTCCCGGCCATGGGCATGTTCCTCATCCCGGACTTTCTGGGCGGGGCCAAGTACATGCTGGTCGGCAACCTGATCCAGCAGCAGTTCGGCAAGAGCCGCGACTGGCCGTTCGGCGCGGCGGTCTCCCTGGCCCTGATGGTCCTGACCCTGGTCGGCCTGTTCGTGTTCCGGCGCAAGGGCGAAAAGATGGAGGTCATCTAAGATGCAGGCGCAACGCAAGCCGATCCTGGTCCCGGCCGTGGCCCTGGGGACCCTGGCCTTCCTGTACATCCCGCTCATGGCCGTGGCCTCGTTCTCGGTGAACGATTCCCGCTTCGGCCTGGCCTGGCAGGGATTCACCTGGAAGTGGTACCTGGAGCTCTTCCGCAACGAGCAGATTCTGGAAGCCGTGGGCAACACCCTGCTCCTGGGGCTGGTCTCCACGGTCATCGCCACGGTGGTGGGCACGGCCCTGGCCATCGGCATGAGCCGGTTCCCGTGGTCCAAGAAGACCTCGGCCTTCTTCGAATTCAACCTGTACATGCCGGTCATCACCCCGGAGATCGTGTTCGCGGGCGCGCTGGTCATCGCCTTTGCCTCCCTGCGCTACTTCTCCTCGGCGTTCGAGCCAGGCATGCTGAACATGATTATCGGCCACGTGACCTTCCAGGTGGCCTTCGTGGCCCTGGTGGTCCGCTCGCGCCTTGCGGCCTTCAACAACGAGATCGAGGAGGCCTCCCACGACCTCTACGCCACCAACTGGTACACCCTGCGCAAAGTCATCCTGCCCATGCTCACCCCGGGCATCGTGTCCGGAGCCATGCTCGCCTTCACCCTGTCGCTGGACGACTTCATCATCAGCTTCTTCACGGCCGGGCCCACCTCGGTGACCCTGCCGCTCTACATATACGCGGAAGTGCATCGCGGCATCACGCCGAAGATCCACGCCCTGTCCACGGTCGGTCTGCTGGTGACCATCGTCCTGGTCATCACCTCCCAAAAAATATCAAACAGTTTCAGTGAAAAGGAGAGAGATGATGCGTAAACTGCTGCTGGCCATCCTGATGGTCCTGGTCATGGTGCCGTCCGCGTTTGCGGCGGAGGAAATGCGCCTGCTCATCTGGAGCGAATACATGCCCGAGGATTTCCTGACGGATTTCGAGCACGACACGGGCATCAAGGTGCGCGTGGAGTACTACGAATCCATGGAGGAAATGGTCGCCAAGCTCCAGGCGGGCGGCAAGAACCAGTATGACGTGGTCGTCCCGTCCGACTACATCATCCCGGCCATGATCAAGCTGGACCTGCTCAAGGAGCTCGACCACTCCAAGCTGCCCAACCTGAAGAACCTCGAGGCGACCTTCATCAACCCCGCCTGGGACGACGGCAACAAGTACACCGTGGCCTACCAGTGGGGCACCCTGGGCATGATGTACCGCAAGGACAAGCTCAAGGACTTCGACGGCTCCTGGTCGGTCATGTTCGACCCCGAGAAGCGCCAGGGCGCGTTCATTTTCGTCGACTCCATCCGCGAGATGCTCGGCTGCGCCCAATGCGCCATGGGCATGGACGTGAACACCACCGAGAAGGCGGACCTCAAGAAACTCCTCGACACCATGCTTGAGGCCAAGAAATCCAAATACTTCGCCGGATTCGACGTGGGCACCGGCGGCCGTTCCAAGGTCGTGGCCGGAACGGCCGTGGCCGCCATCGTGTACAACGGCGACGCCCTGCGCGCCGTGGCCGACAACCCGGACACCTGCGGGTTCGTGAACCCCACGGAAGGGACCATCGGCTGGGTGGACAACATGTCCATTCCCATCGGTGCCCCGCACCCGGACCTGGCCTACGCTTTCATCAACTGGGTGCTCGAGCCCAAGGTCGGCGCCAAGCTGTCCAACTGGACCCAGTACGCCACCCCGAACGAGGCGGCCTACCCGTACATCACCCCCGAGGACTTCAAGAACCCGGCCATCTATCCGGAGAAGTCCTACATGCCCAAGATCCAGTTCATCAAGGACCTGGGCAACGAGAACAAGATGTACGACCAGATCTGGACCATGGTAAAGACCCGTTAATCCTTCAACCCGGCGGCCGGGGGACCACACCCCGGCCGCCCTATCCATCATGCTAGACCACTATTTGCTGACGAACGGAAACATCATCACCATGGACGGCCGGGAATCCCGCGCCCAAGCCATGGCCGTGGAAGACGGCCGCATCCTCCGGGTCGGCTCGAACAACGACATGGCCGACCTCGCCGAGGCGGGCTGGCCCGTGACCGATCTTCAAGGCCGGACCGTGCTGCCCGGCTTCATCGACAGCCACCAGCACCTCGGCCTGACCGGCCAGGTCCTGAACGGCATGGACTTCCAGGGGACCGAAAGCCTCAAGACCGTGTTCGACAAGGTCCGGGAGGAGGCTTTGGCCGTCGGGCCCGGGGCCTGGGTCCTCGGCTACACCCTGAACGACTTCTCGCTCAAGGAGAAGCGGATGCCCCTGAAGGAGGAACTGGACGCGGTCTGCGCCGACAAGCCGGTCATGATCGTGCACTCCTCCTGGCACATGTGCTCCCTGAACTCCCTGGCCCTTGAAATTCTGTCCCCGCCCGCCGACCTGCCGGGCATGGACCTCAAACCGGACGGTGAGCCCACCGGCGTGGTCCGCGACCCGGGCGCGCCCGATTTCATCTTCCCGGCCGTGTCCTCGCGCACACCGGGGGAGGTCAAGATCGAGAGCTTCCGCATGGCCTGCGAAGTCGCCCTGAAACAGGGCATCACCACCCTGCACTGCCTGGAGGGCGGCGGCTTCGGCCCGGGCGACACCCGCTTCGTCCTCGACAACCTGGACCGGCTTCCGCTCAACGTGGTCCTCTGGAACCAGGTCATGGACGTGGAAGAGACCGTGGGCATGGGGCTTCCCCGCATCGGCGGGTGCATCTGCGCGGACGGGGCCATCGACGCCTACACCGCGGCCCTGTTCGAGCCCTACTGCGACCGGCCCGGCAATCGCGGCACCCTGAACTACACCCAGGAGGAGATGGACGAATTCGTCCTCAAAGCCCACAAGGCGGGCCTCCAGGTGGCCGTTCACTGCGAGACCGACAGGGCCATCGAACAGGTCCTGTCCGCCATGGAAAAGGCCATCGCCGCTTTCCCGCGCGACGACCACCGCCACCGCATCGAGCACTGCGAAATCCCGACCGTGGACCAGGTGGAACGCATGGGCCGGGCAAAGATTCTCGCGGGCATGCAGCCCGCCTTCATCCACTACCTGGTGGACATGGAAGACTACGAAAAGCGCTTCGGCTGGGACCGGCTGCGCTGGATGCACCCCTACCGGACCATGCTCGACAACGGCGTGATCATGACCGGCGGCTCGGACTGCCCGGTCACCCCGCACGGCCCGCTCGTCGGCATCCAGACCGCCGTGCTCCACCCCATCGAGGAGGAGCGCCTGACCCCGACGGAAGCCATCCGCATGTTCACCATCGACGCCGCCTACAGCGCCTTTGACGAGGCCAACCGGGGCAGCATCGAACCGGGCAAGATCGCCGACCTGGTGATTCTGAGCGCCGACCCGACAGAGGTTCCCCCCGAGTCCATCCGCGAGATCAAGATCGTCAAGACCATCGTGGAAGGCAAACCGGTGGATGATCCCAGGGACGGGCCCGAGGCCTGACCGCCTCCATCCCCATGACCAAAGTCCCGAAGCATCACCAGAAAAAACCGGAGTGGAATCATGACCCGTAACATCGACGAAGCGTTTAAAGAAGCAACTGAATTCATTGATATTATCAAAAAGCCCGTGGGCACCGTCTCCCTGGAGGAGCGGCGCAAAATCGCCACCGAGACCGTGGAGAACTTCCGCGACTACATCAACAAGGGCTTTCTGGAGTACCGCAAGTCCGTGACCGAGGCGGGCGAGTTCGCCGTGACCGAATGGATGGGCCAGGGGTCCATCCTCAAGGACGCCCTGGACCGCGAATTCATCGACATCCTCGGCGGGTTCGGCCTGTACAGCTACGGCATCCGCCACCCCAAGATCGTGGAGGCGGTCAAGGCCCAGCTGGACCGCTCGCCCCAGTACTCCCAGGAGATGCTCGACCCCCTGCGCGCCAAGCTCGCCCGGGTCATCGCCAAGCTGACCCCGGGCGACATCCAGTACGGCTTCTTCGCCAACTCCGGCACCGAGGCCGTGGAAGGGGCCATGAAGCTGGCCAAGTTCTACACCGGCAAGAAGGGCTTCATCTCCATGCTCAAGGGTTTCCACGGCAAGACCCTGGGTTCCCTGTCCCTGATGGGCAAGAACGACTACCGCGCCCCGCTGCTGCCCCTGCTCGAAGGCATGCGCCACGTGCCCTTCGGCGATGTCGAGGCCGTGGAGCATGAACTCAAGTACGCGGCCGCCGTGGGCGACGACATCGCCGCCGTGGTGGCCGAACCCATCCAGGGCGAGGCCGGGGCCATCGTGCCGCCGGACGACTTCTGGCCCGGCCTGCGCCAGGTCTGCGACAAGTACGGCGTGCTGCTCATCGCCGACGAGGTCCAGACCGGCTTCGGCCGCACGGGCAAGATATTCGGCGTGGACCACTGGGACGTGGCCCCGGACATCATGTGTTTCGGCAAGGCGCTGGGCGGCGGCGTGGTGCCCATGTCCGGCTTCTTCTCCACCCCCAAGATATGGGAGGTCATGGAGCCCAACCCGTTCATGCACACCACCACCACGGGCGGCAACCCCATCGCCTGCGCCTCGGCCCTGGCCGCCATAACGGTCATGCACGAGGAGAACCTGCCCGCCCAGGCCGCCGAAAAGGGCGAGTACGTCATGAACCGCCTGCAGGAACTGTCCGAGCGCCACCCCGGCATCCTGGACAAGGTCACCGGCAAGGGCTTGCTCATCGGCATGCACTTCGTGGACGACGAGATCGGCTACCACGTGGCGTCGGGCCTGTTCGCGCGCGGCGTGATCACCGCCGGAACCCTGACCAACGCCCGGTGCATCCGCTTCGAGCCCGCCCTGAACATCCCCATGGAACTGCTTGACGAGGCCCTGAACAAGATGGAAGACGTCTTTAAATCGCTGCCCAGCAGCTAAGGAGGATTCCCATGAACGCGACAGACATGAAGCTTTGGATCAACGGCCAGTGGACCGACGCTGCCGACGGCGGTCGGGTGGAAGTGGAGAATCCCGCGACCGGCGAGACCGTGGCCACCGTGGCCGAGGCCGGGGAAAAGGACGTGCTCAAAGCCGTGGCCGCGGCCAAGACCGCATTCGACGACGGCCGCTGGTCCGGACTGACACCGGCCCAGCGCTCCAAGTGTTTGTGGAAGCTGGCCGACCTGCTGGAAAGCCGCAAGGAGGAGTTCGCCCGCATCGAGTCCGAGGACACGGGCAAACCTTACGAATTCCTCAGCCTGGGCGCGGACCTGCCGTTCTGCATCGACAACCTGCGCTTCTTCGCCGCGGCCGCGCGCGACACCGGGGGCCACCACGCGGGCGAGTTCGCTCCGGGGTACACCTCCATCTACCGCCGCGACCCGGTGGGTCCGGTGGGCCAGATCGCCCCGTGGAACTACCCCCTGCTCATGGGCGTGTGGAAGCTCGGCCCGGCCCTGGCCGCGGGATGCACCGCCGTGCTCAAGCCCGCCACCCTGACCCCGCGCACCTCGCTCATGCTCGGCGAAATGACCGCCGAGGCGGGCATCCCGGACGGCGTGGTCAACGTGGTCGCGGGCTCGGTGGGCCACATCCTGACCAGCCACCCGGACATCCGCATGGTCTCCCTGACCGGGGCCACCGAGACCGGCAAGTCGGTCATGAAGAGCGCGGCCGACACGGTCAAGCGCGTGCACCTGGAGCTGGGCGGCAAGGCCCCGTGCCTGGTCTTCAGCGACGCGGACATCGACCTGGTGGCCGAGAAGCTGTCCGTGGCCGCCTTCTGCAACTCCGGCCAGGACTGCACCGCCGCGACCCGGATCATCTGCCACAAGTCCGTTGAAAAGCAGGTCTGCAACGTCATGGCCGAGGCCATGAAGAAGGTCGTGGTCGGCGATCCCTTCGATTCCAAGACCATGATGGGCTCCATGATCTCCGGCCGCCACCTGGAGATGGTCTCCGGCTTCGTGGAGCGCGCCAGGGCCGACGGGGCCACCGTGCTCTGCGGCGGCCGGAAGCTCGACCGGCCAGGCCATTTCTACGCGCCCACGGTCGTCACCGACGTGCGCCAGGACTCCGAGATCGTCCAGCAGGAGGTCTTCGGCCCGGTCATCACCATCCAGACCTTCGACGACGAGGCCCAGGCCATCGCCATGGGCAACGACGTGGTCTTCGGCCTGGCGTCGTCCGTGTTCACCAGGGACGTGGCCCGGACCATGCGCGTGTCCAAGGCGCTGGAATTCGGCACCGTGTGGGTCAACGACCACCTGCCCCTGGCCTCCGAGACCCCGCACGGCGGCTTCAAGCAGTCCGGTTTCGGCAAGGACCTGTCCGCCGAGGCCGTGGGCGACTACCTGGTGACCAAGCACGTGATGATCAACACCGGGGCCTAGACGGGCCCCGGCAGAAACATTCAACCTCCTGCCCTTGAGGCAGACCGAGAGAGACATGGCGAACACCCCCGTTACCCCCATCCGCGTCCCGGTCCGCGCACCGGCCTGCGACGGGCTGTACATGCCCGGCGAATGGGCCGAACACGAGGCCACCTGGATGATCTGGCCGTGCAAACCGTCGGCCTGGCCGTTCGGCCTGGACAAGCCCCGGCGCGCCTATGCCGAGGTGGCCAAGGCGATCAGCCGGTTCGAGCCGGTCCGCATGATGTGCCGCCCCGAGCTCATGGACCAGGCCCAATCCCTGTGCGGCGACGCCGTGACCCTGGTGCCCATGGACACCCGCGACTCCTGGTCGCGCGACTCGGCCCCGACCTTCGTCATCGACGGCAAGGGCGGCGTGGCCGGCGTGGACTGGGTCTTCAACGACTGGGGCCACATCGCCCGGTACGAGGGCAAATACGACGAGCCCATGGCCCAGGCCGTGCTCGAGCACCTGTCCATGCGCCGCTACGCCGCGCCCTGCATCATCGAGGGCGGGGGCATCCACTCGGACGGCGAGGGCACCCTGCTGACCACCGAACAGGTCCAGCTCGATCCCCGGCGCAACGCGGGCTTCACGAAAAAGGACTTCGAGGACGTCTTCGCCGCCTACCTGGGCACGGAAAAGGTCATCTGGCTCGGCGACGGGCTGGAGGACGACGAGACCAACGGCCACGTGGACATTCTGGCCTGCTTCGTCAGGCCCGGCGTGGTCATGGTCCACGACTGCACCGACCCGGACGACGCCAACCACAAGGTCTCGCAGGACGCCATAAAACGCCTCGAAGCAGCCACGGACGCGCGCGGCCGGTCGTTTGAGATCATCCGCATGCCCCAGCCCGCGCCGCGCTACAACGGCGACTGGCGCATGGACCTGACCTACATCAACTTCTACATCGCCAACGGCGGCATCGTCATGTCCTCCTTCGACGACCCCATGGACGAGGTGGCGTACAAGCTGGTGTGCGAGGCCTTCCCCGACCACGAGGTGGTCCAGCTCTCGGGCCTGGACATCTTCCCCGGGGGCGGCGGCATCCACTGCATCACCCAGCAGCAGCCCAAGGGCGGCCCGCTGCCGGTGTTTTAGGAGAAAGCCATGACCAAGACCACCCTGGCCGTCACCCAGATGGCCTGCTCGGACGATCTCGCGGCCAACGTGGACCGGGCCGAATCCCTGGTCCGCGAGGCGGCTGGGCTCGGCGCGAACATCATCCTGTTGCAGGAACTCTTCGAGGGACCCTACTTCTGCAAAAAGCAGAAGTTCGAGTACTTCTCCCTGGCCCACGAGGCGCGGATCGACGACCCGCTCCTGGCCCGGTTCTCCGGCCTGGCCAGGGAACTCGGCGTGGTCCTGCCCGTGTCCTTCTTCGAGCGCGCGGGCAAGGCGTACTACAACTCCATGGCCATGATGGACGCGGACGGCGCATGGCTTGGCCTGTACCGCAAGACACACATCCCGCAGGGACCGGGCTACGAGGAGAAGTACTACTTCGCCCCCGGCGACACCGGCTTCAAGGTCTGGGATACGGCCTTCGGCAAGGTCGGCGTGGGCATCTGCTGGGACCAGTGGTACCCCGAATGCGCCCGGTCCATGGCGCTGATGGACGCGGACGTGCTCCTGTACCCCACGGCCATCGGCAGCGAGCCGACCATGCCGGACTGCGACTCCATGCCGCACTGGCGGCGCACCCAGCAGGGCCACGCGGCCGCCAACATCCTGCCGGTCTGCGCGTCCAACCGCATCGGCGCCGAGACCGACGACGACGTGACCATGACCTTCTACGGCTCGTCGTTCATCACCGACCCCCTGGGCGAACTGCTGGCCGACGCCGACCGGACCACCCAGGGCGTGTCCACCGCCGAGGTGGATTTCGACGAGATCCGCAACTTCCGCACCGGCTGGGGCTTCTACCGCGACCGGCGGCCCGCGCATTACCACACGCTCATGACCCTGGACGGCAAAACGCCGATCAAATAGGAGCCAATATTCCGGAAGGGATGGCACGATTCGCCGCAAGGCCGATCCGGGGCCAAAGCCCGCCATACTGTTTTCATGCATTTCGTGATTGATATTTTATATCCCGACAATACCATTCCACACCATGAATGGCGACGCTCCATACGCTTTGCAATCTTCACACACGAGAGAGGAGTACACATGAAAAGCATCAGTTCAAGGGTTTCGAGACAAACGTTACTATGCGCCTTGACGGCATTCCTGCTGTTAGCGTTTGGCAGCGTATCATATTCAGCCGAGACAAAAAGTTACGCGGAAGGTTTTTCCTTCGGCCAAAGCCACCGCAAGGCCGTTGAGGATAATGTCGGCGCAATGCTGGAAAAAGCCCGCGACAAGCATGTCGACATGCGGCCCGTCATCGAGAGCGCCCTGGAATCCGAAGCGCTCTACAAGGAAATCCTGCCTGAAAAGGTGGACTGGCTGAAAGGCGTCGCGGCGGGTTCCGGAGTTGCCTACGAAAACCTTCTGGTTTTCAACACCAACAACCGAATGGCAACGGGATTCTCCGGAGAATGCACCACGTTCATGGCCCAGGGAAAGGCGCTGGCCTCCGGCAAAGGGACCATCATCACCAAGAACCGCGATCTCGGCACCAAGACGCTCAGCGAAGTCGATTGCCGCGAAGCCGCCGCCCACCCTCGGGGGGCCGTGTACAAGGCCGCCTACATCAACATCCCCGAACAGGAAAAGACCTGCAAATTCATCGGGTCGCGCAGTGCGGGGCGGTGGGGATACGGCATGGGCGTCAACGAATACCAAGTCATCGTGTCGGACAACGACGCCCCCAGCCGGGACACGCTCGCCTTTGAAAAGGGGTTGCACGACAACGACCTTGTCCGGCTGGTCCTGGAGCGGGCCAAGACGGCCCGCCAGGGGGTTGACGTCATCGCCGCCCTGGTCCCCGAATTCGGGCAGGCCTGGAACGGCATCATGTTCGAAATCGGCGACCCCAACGAACTCTGGGTAGTCGCCATCACCGGCCCCCGCTGGGTCGCCAAGCGGTACACGGACACGGTCACCGCCCGATCCAACCAATACGAGATCGGGGACGACTACGACCTGGCCTCGCCCGACCTGGTCGGCTTCGCCGTGAAGCAAGGCTGGGTGCCCGCCGGCACCAAGCGGATCAACTTCACCAAGGTCTATTCCACCGACGAGCTCTACCCCGAGGACAACGACCTGCAAAAACGGCACAAGGCCGAGAGCATGTACAACACCGAAATCCGCTACCAGCGGGCCATGGAATTGCTGAAGGGCAAGGAAGGCAGGCTGCAACCCGAGGATTTCATGGCCTTTGCCCGCGACCACTTCGATACATACACCCTGCCCGGCGGCAAGGTGATCGACATGCACCAGACCCCCTTCTACAGCTCCGGGCAAATGGAGTGGAAGGAGTGGCTGACGTCCGAGCCCGAGCGCGCGACCACGGACAAGAACATGTTCATCCGGGCCATCTGCCATCACGGAGTGGAAGACGCCACCGCAGCCTCGGCAGTGATGATGGCCAGGCCGGGCGTGCCCAACGAACTCGGATACATGCTCCATGCCTTCATGCAGCCGTGCAACTCCGTCTACGTCCCCTTCTATGTAGGCATCACGGACGTGGACAACCGGTTCAAGGGCCCGGAGGCGGCCGCCGCCTACCAGAACATCGCTGCCAGGGCCTTCACCCGCTATACGGATTACCATGCGGTCATCCGCAAGGCCTTCGATCCCTTTGAGGCATCGCTCTTCAAGGACATGGCCCAGGCGGAAGCCCTGTTCATGAAAACCGCCAAGAACGGCCAGCATGACGAAGCCGTTACCGGGCTCACCGACTTTGTCAGGGACAAGAGCATCCAGGCGTTCAACCTGGCCGGCGTCGCCCAAGACAACATCACCAAGGCGGCTGTGGACTCCAGCTCCTGGTAGATCCAACCGTCACCCACCCAAAAGACTCGGCGCGCAATGCAATATTGCGCGCCGTTTTCATTTCCCCAGGGGAAGGATCCAATTAATTCAAGGAAGGATAATTCGCGGTCGGGACCGTCTTACAACAAACACTGCAACCCGCCCATGCACCACAGGCAGTGGCCGCAAGGGATGGTTGCGCCCAGGCAGTCGCAGTCGAAGGGAAGGGGCGCGCCCTTGATGTCGTCGCACGGCACGAAGGGACAGTTGGCGCAATAGGGGTAGTCGTAGGCCAGGACCTGGCGGCGGAAGTCCGCGTAGGCCGCGCCCCGCCAGATGTCCACCAGGTCCTGTTCGCGGATGTTGCCGAACAGCCACGGGCGGATCACTTTCCTGTCGCCGTCCAGGTGGCAGGCGTACTGGTGCCACAGGAACTGGCACGGGCTGACGTCGCCCCGGGAAGTGACGAAGGCCGTGCCGTCCTCCACGAAACGGCAATGCCGCTCGTCCAGGGCCTGAAGCGGCGGCAGGCGCAATTCCATGCCCGCACGCCTCGCCAGGTCTCCGGCCTGGCGGAACAGGTGGGCCAGATGCCGCCCGGCCCCTTCCCGGTTGCGGCGGTCCCATTCGAGCAGGCGGGGCAGATGGACCCACACGCCGGACGCCTCGGCCTCGCCGAGCAGTCCCCGGACCAGTTCGTGCAGCCGCTTTTCGCGGTCGGACTTGACGAACTTCCAGGCCACGCCGTGCTGGCCGTGAAGATCGAGCCCCTCGGCCCGCGCCTTGGCCTGCCACTTTTCGAACAGGGCCGTGGCCGCGGGCGTGTTGGGATTGAACAGGGACTGGTCCTGCATGGCCTGGTCATAGGGCAGCATGTGGGAGACCACGGCGAAGTCCAGGCCGAGTTCTCCGGCCCAGCGGATGACCAGGGGCAATTGGTCGGCCGTGTCGCGCATGAATACGAGTTCCACCCCGAGGCGCAGCGTGCGGCCGTACCGCTCCCCGGCCTCGCGCAGCAGGCGGAAGGCGCGCTCCAGCCGGGCCGAACCGGTCCCGCCGTGCAGTTCGCCGCCGCCGTCGGGCTGCCCGCAGCCGCCCATTTCCAGGGTGTCCACCGAAATGCAGAAAGTGTCCACGCCCGCCTCGACCAGCCGGTCGGCCAGGCTTTCGGTGACCAGCAGCCCGTTGGTCTGGAAGCCGATCCAGCCGGACTCGGGCATGGCCGTGCGGGCGAACGCGGCCATGTCGGCCAGGTCCGGGTTGAGCAGGGGCTCGCCTATGCCGTTCAGGACCAACGCCCGGCACCGGGCCAGGGCCGGGCCCAGCCGGGTGAAGGCCGCCAGGTCGAGATCGGTTTCGGGAATATGGCTGTCCGGGGCGGACTTGACGCACATGGCGCAACGCATGTTGCAGCGCGTGGTCACCTCCACCTGGAGCCTCGACGGAAACGACGGTTCCAGCCCGGGGGCAACGGAAGTCGGGATCGGTTGAAGGCGGTTCATGGTCGGCGGTTCTATCGGGTTGATTCGGGAAAAACGCCTGTATACGGCAAACGGCCGCCGCCGTCGAGAGGCCGCCCGGTACGGCATACGGCCGTCCTAGGAACGGACGGCGCCCGACAGCCCCTCCACCGAGGCGTCAATGAACTCGTCCAGGGTGGGGCCGTCCGACTCGCCGATCAGCCGGTTGACCTCCCGCCCGCCGTGGAACAGCAGGAAAGTGGGCGTGCCCTTGACCGCGAACCGGTCGGTGGCCGTGTCCAGGTAGTCCGTATTGTACAAGAAACACCTGACCGCTCCGCCGTGCGTCCGGCAGGCCGCTTCCAGGACCGCCACCTGGCCGGAGTATTTCTCGTTCCGTTTCAGGAATGCGACGAGGAGCGGCCCGCCCCCGCTCTGCAATTCCATGTCTATGGCTTGTGGCTCGATGATCTTGACCGTACGCATGTTTTCACTCCTCCCCGGGCCGCGAGCGCGGAAGTCCACCGTCCGGGCCTGCCTTGAAACATAGCAGGGAGCGGTCCGTGATGCATTACATCAACACGTTAGTATGGTTATAAATTTACGGAAGGCAACCGGTTGCGCCCCGGTCCGGGCGGTCGGGGTCAGGCGTCCAGACCCCAGGCCTTGAGCTTGCGGTACAGGGTGGCCCGATGAATGCCCAGCCTGCGGGCGGCCTGGACCTTGTTGCCCCCGCAGTCGCGCAGCACGGCCAGGATATCGTCCCTGCCCGGCCTGTACGGCATGAACGACGCAGGGACGCCCGGCTCCGCCGCCGTGGCTGAAGCCGGTTCCTGGGCGCTGTTGCGGATCTGGTCCACCAGGTCCTTGCGGATGTGCCTGAGCTCCACGGTCTTGCCCTGGCACAGGATGCAGGCGTGCTCCAGGGCGTGCTTGAGCTCGCGCACGTTGCCCGGCCAGGAATAGGTCAGGAGCAGGTCCATGACCTCCTCGGACACCCCGTCGAAATGCTTGCCGAAGTTCTCCGCGAACATGGACAGGAAATGGTCCGTCAACATGGGGATGTCCGCCTGCCGGTCGCGCAGGGGCGGCAGGGTCACGGGCATGACGTTGAGCCGGTAGTACAGATCCTCGCGGAAGGAGCCCCGACGCACGGCCTCGCGCAGGTCCGCGTTGGTGGCCGCGATGATGCGCACGTCCGCGGTATAGGTCCGGGACTCGCCCACCCGCTCGTACTCCCGGCTCTCCAGGAAGCGCAAGAGCTTGAGCTGGAGCATGGGCGAGATGTCGCCGATCTCGTCCAGGAACAGGGTCCCCCCCTGGGCCGCCTGGATGCGCCCGACCTTGTCCCGGACCGCCCCGGTGAAGGCCCCGCGCACGTGCCCGAACAATTCACTCTCAAGCAGGCTCTCGGACAGGGCCGAACAGTTGACCTTGATCAGCGGCTTGCCCGCGCGAACTCCGCCGTAGAGCAGGGCCTCGGCCGCCAGTTCCTTGCCCGTGCCCGACTCGCCCAGGATGAGCACGATGGAATCCAGCGACGAAAGTTGTTCCAGGAGCTGGTAGATGTCCTGCATGGGGCCGCTGCGGCCCACGATCCCCCGAAAGCCGTGCCGCTGCTGCAACTGCTTTTCCAGGTCAGCGATGTGGGAGATGTCGCGCACGATGAGCACCGCGCCCGCGTGCCGCCGGTCCTTGTCCACCAGGGGCGAGCAGTTGATCTCGACCATGCGGTCGCCCATGGACGCGGTCTTCAGTTCGATCTCGTAACCGTGCACCGGCTTGTCCGTCCTGAGGACCTGACGCAGCACCTGGACGCACGGATTGTTCTCGTCCCGGACCACGTCCTCGAGCCGATGCCCCCTGGAGCGCTCCTCCTCGAACCCGAACAGGCTCTTGGCCGCGTTGTTGGTGGCGATGACCGACAGTCCGGAGTCCACGGTCAGGATGGCGTCCGGGATGGAGGCGAAAGTGGCCTCCAGATTCAGCCGGTACTGCTCCTTCTCCTGGGTGGCCCGGGCCAGGGCGTTCTCGGCCGCCTTGTGCTCGGTCACGTCACGGCCCACGGCCTGGATTTCGACCACCGAGTTGCGGTCGTTGAGCACGGCCCGGTGGGTCCACGATATCCAGCGTTCCTCCCCGTTGGGGCGGATGTGCAGGACCTCCCGGTCGAGCACGGGACGGGACGGGTCGAAATGGTCGAGCCACTCGGTCAGGATCCGGCGGTCCATGGACCCCATGGAGGCGAAGAAGTCGCTGCCCAGGACGTCCTCCTCGTCCTGGCCCACGAACCGCTCGAAGGCGTTGTTCACGAATGTCAGCTTACCGTCCGGCGCGTAGCGGCAGATCAACTCGGTCTGGTCCTCGACCACGGCCCGGTACAGCCGCGCGCCCTCGCGCAGGGCCTCCTCCACGATCCGGCGCCGGGAGATGTCCTGGGCGTAGAGGATGCACACGTCCCGGCCCGCGTTGGTGAAATAACTCATGGACATCTCCACCGGGAGCGACGAGCCGTTCTTGCGTTTGAGATAGTCGTAGGACACCCGTTTGCCGCCCTGGTTCATGGCCGCCATGATCTGCTCCGGGTGGGCCACCATATCCTGCACGGCCATGCCGCGCACCTCGGCCGAATCGTAGCCCAGAACGCGGCAGGCCGCGTCGTTGCACTCCATGACCGTGCCGTGCTCCCGGTCCGCCAGGATGATCGCGTCCGAGGCCCCGGCGAACACGCTGCGGTACTGCTTCTCGCTCTCGGCCAGCCCGACCTCGCCGCGCCGCCTGGTGGTGATGTCCCGCAGGGAGACCACAAAGCCGGACAGGGTGTCCCCCTGGAGCACGGGCCGCACACGGGTCTCCAGGACCATGCCGCTGCGGTGCTCCTCGAGCCGGGCCGCCTCGCGGGTGGTCCGCGCCTTGGCGATGGCCCCCTCGTGCAGGTTGGCCACGGCATCCGAAAAAAGCGAGGGATAGGGCCGCCCGGCGCACTCGCCCACCTCCCGGCCCAGCAGGCTCTCCACCGGGCCGCTGCAGTCGATGACTTCGGCCTCGTCGTCCAGGAGGAAGATGACCCCCTCGTCGGCGTTGAGCATGGACTTCAGGAACGCCTGGGCCGTGGACAGCCGGGCCTCCTGAAGGGTGGCCGTGGAGCGCAGCTCGTTCTCGGCCAGGCCGAGGCGGACGAGCATCTCGAGCTGGGAGCGGATCACGGGCTTCTGGAGATAGGCCATGGCCCCGCAGTCGCGGGCCAGACGGCCGGGATTGTCCGAGGTGGAGGAAATGAGCAGGATGACCGGGGTGACCAGGCCGAGCCGGGCCGCCTCGTGCACCAGGGAGCCGCCGTCGTCCTCCTCGCCGTGGGCGGCCAGGACCAGGGCCGGCCCCCGGCGGGCCATGAGCGCGGCCGCCGAGGCCGGGCTGGAGGCGGTCTCCACCTGGTAGCCCCTGGCCTCGAGGATGTCTTTGATCAGCGCCCGTATGGAGGCGTCGCCGTCGGCGACGAGAATGGTCGAACTCACCGGCATATCTCCTGGAATGACTCATACATCACTTGCCCGTCGAAAACCAGCCCCGCGCCGCCTCCTTCCCTTTTTGGCTGTTCATTTCCCTTTTCAAGGTGTATAGCCCAAACCATGGTGGGGTCTTTTCCATAACTCAGGAGGATAGTATGTCATCTTTTACCGAAGCCGATCTGCCCGTCGATGTCCATCATGGAGAAATGATCACCCTCGCTGACGGAACCACGGTCAGGTTCGAATCCAATGGCGAGGCCAAGGATATCATGATCAATGATGGCTTTGCGGCCGCCTGCACCCTGTTCCCCGGCAACGATTTCGTCGTCGAGACCAGTGGTGGCAACTACAAGGTCACCTGTGATTTCGGTGACGTCATGCACGTCGAAAAGGCCTGATTTCCCGGCCGCGCCCGCCCCGGCGGACGCGGCCCCCCAGTCCCTTCCCTTCCCAGCCCCGGCAGACGCCAGCCCGTTATTTTTTGTGCATGGGCATCGCCAAGACCGATGACACGGCGGCCGTTGTCTGCTAATCTCAATTTCTTATCGCCCACCATAATCGAACGCCGCGCCAAAACGAGGGGAGGTCGGCCATGGCCAAGATACTGATCGCCGAGGATGACCGCATATCCCAGAAACTCGCCGCCAAGATCGTCGAGGAGCTGGGGCACACCGCATTTGTCAGCCCGCATGGGAAGCACGCCTACGAAACGCTCATGGCCAACAACGACATCGACCTGCTGCTGACCGACATCATGATGCCCGAGATGGACGGCCAGCAGCTGATCAAGACCCTGCGCGGCGACCAGCAGTTCAACGACCTGCCGATCATCATCATGTCCGCCGTGGTCGGCATAAGCGACATCTCCAACCTGCTCAAGCTCGGTGCCACCCTGTTCCTGGCCAAGCCGCTGGAACGCGCGGAACTGCAGGGCTACATCGCCCGTTGCCTCGGCAACGGCGGCAAGCACCTGAACAACTGACCCGACGCCGCCCCGCGCGAAAACCGCTTCCCGCGGCTTCCATTCCCCGGCGAAAATCGCTACATCCGTGGGGACGCGGCCCGCTCGGGCCGCGCCGCCTCATGCAAACACAACCCACGGGAGCGAAATGAAAATCCTGCTGCAATCCCTCTTCGCCTGCGCCGTCATGGTCCTGCTGGCCTGCCCGGCCGCCCAGGCCCAGGACCCGGAAAACACCCTCTACCTGGATCTCGCCGACGGGCGGGTGGTCATAGAAATGCGCCCCGACCTGGCCCCCAAACACGTGGCCCGAATCAAGGAACTGGCGCGCATGAAATTCTACGACGGCATCGTCTTCCACCGGGTCATCGACGGCTTCATGGCTCAGACCGGGGATCCCACCGGCACCGGCCGGGGCGGCTCCGGCCAGAACCTGCCCGCCGAGTTCAGCAACGCCCCGTTCCAGCGCGGCACCGTGGGCATGGCCCGCGCCACGGACCCGGACAGCGCGGACAGCCAGTTCTTCATCTGCTTTGCCCCGGCTCCGTTCCTCGACGGCCAGTACACGGTCTGGGGCCAGGTCACCTCGGGCATGGAGTTCGTGGACAAGATCAAGAAGGGGACCGGCCAGAGCGGCATGGTCAGCAACCCGGACAAGATCGTCCGCCTGCGCGTGGCCGCCGACGTAAAGTAAACCATTCCGGGGGAGGATGGGCCTTTCGACAGGGCTCCCTCCCCCCTTCCTTCCCTCTTCCAGCCTCCCTCTCCGCCCCGCGCCTCCAGCCCCTTCCTACGCATACTGAATATTTGCCATTGGACATCGTCGATGTTTTTTGTTTTGATGGCGATGATCGGAGTTGTCCCGCTTCCTCCAACGAACGAACACGGATTCGGCACGGACCCGCCATGGCCGCAGACAGAGAGACACGCCCGAACCGGCACGTCGTCCGACAGCGCCACTCACCCGAGCCCCGCTTGCGGGTCCGCAACACGCGGCCTCTCATCCCGGTCCTGCTCGCCTGCCTCCTGCTGGCGGCCACGGGGCAAGCCCTTGCAACGCCCGATCCGTCCCTCCGTCTGACGCTCGAGGAAACCGCCTGGCTCGAAGCCAACAAGGACGCCATCCGCTACGGCCCCAATCCCTCCTGGCCGCCGGGCGACTACATGGAGGACGGGCGGCACAAGGGGATCGTCTCCGACTACATCGGAATATTCGAGGAAAGGCTCGGCGTCCGCTTCCAGCGCGTCTACTACGACAGCTGGGGCCCCTACTACCACGGGTTGATGACCGGCGAGTACGATCTGGTGGGTGCGTGCCAGAAGACCGAGGAGCGCGAAAAGGTGCTCGCCTTCACCCAGCCCTTCCTGAAGACCCGGCTGGTCATCCTGACCCGGACCAAGAGCCCGCGCATGAAATCCCTGGACCAGCTCAACTCCATGACCCTGGCCGGAATCGAAGGGTATTCCAGCCTGGACTACGTGAAACGGCACTATCCCGGGGCCAGGATCGTCAACTGCGGCGACGACCTGACCGTTCTGCTCAAGGTCTCGGCGGGCGCGGCCCAGGGCGCGATCGTGGACTACATGATGGCCAGCTACCTGATCGAGAAATACGGCATCACCAATCTCCGCTACGACGCGGAACTCGATTTCCACTGGGACCTGCGGTTCGCGGTGAACAGATCCAAGGCCCCGCTCCGGTCGATCCTGGACAAGGTCCTCAACACCATCGGCGAGAAGCAGCGCCAAGCCATCTACAACAAGTGGGTGACCCTCAACCTGGAGCGCAAGCCGGGCTTCTTCGAGCGCAATCTGAAGGGCATCGCCGCCATCTTCCTGACGGTCCTGCTCCTCCTGGTCGGGGTGATCCTCTTCAACCACTCCCTGCGGCGTCAGGTCGCGGCGCGCACCTGGGAGTTGCGGCGCAACGAACGGAGGCTGAAGGACGCCAAGGAGGCGGCCGAAGCCGCCAACGAGGCCAAATCCGCGTTTCTGGCCAACATGAGCCACGAAATCCGCACGCCGCTCAACGGCATCGTGGGCATGCTCCAGCTCATGGAGATGACCCCGCTGGACGACGAACAGGCGGAGTACGTGGGCACGGCCATCCTGTCCAGCAACCGGCTGACCCGGCTGCTCTCCGACATCCTCGACCTGTCCAGGGTGGAGGCGGGGCATATCGCCATGGTCCGCGACCCCTTTGATCTGCAAGACGCCATGGACGCCATTGCCCAGCTCTTCGGCCCGAGCGCCAGGGAGAAGGGGCTGGACTTCCGGGTGCGCGTGCACCCGGGCATTCCCGCCGAACTGCTCGGCGACGCCCCCCGCCTGCAGCAGGTGCTCAGCAACATCGTGGGCAACGCCATCAAGTTCACCGACCGGGGGGCCGTGGAGGTGGACGCCATGCCCATGCCGGGAGCGGGGCCGGACGAGCGCCGCGTGCTGTTCACGGTCTCGGACACGGGAATCGGCATCGGCGACCAGGCGCTGGCGGCCCTTTTCACCCCGTTCACTCAGACCGACTCCAGTTTTTCCCGCCAATACCAGGGGGCCGGGCTGGGGCTGGCCATAACCAAACGCCTGACCGGGCTCATGGGCGGGACGATCGGCGTGGAAAGCAACGAGGGGCTGGGAACGACGTTCTACATCAACATCCCGTTCGGCCTGGCCGACCACGCCCCGGACACTGCGCCCGAGGCCGTACGGCCCGCCGGAGATAGCGAGGCTGCCTCCCCGCTCAAGGTGCTGGTCGTGGAGGACGATCCGGTCAACATGATCGCCGCCAACAAACTCGTCAAGCGGCTGGGGCACGAGGCCGTGGCCGCCATGGACGGGCAAAAGGCCCTGGACGCCCTGCGCGAGCATCCCTTCGACCTGGTTCTGATGGACGTGCAGATGCCGGTCATGGACGGCGTGGAGACCACCAGGCGCATCCGGGACGGCGAGGCGGGCGAGGCGAACAAGTCCATCCCGATCATCGCCATGACGGCCTACGCCATGCTGGGCGACAAGGAAAGGTTCCTGGCCGCGGGCATGGACGACTATCTGGCCAAACCCGTGGACATGGAAGACCTGCAGACCGCGCTGGCCAGGACGGCCCAAACATCGCACTAGCTCGCGGCGCGCCCTGCGCCGCGCTACTGGTCGGTGTACAAAAACCGCTTGATCTTCTGGGTGGGCGTCTTCTCGAAGGGCTCGGTCTGTTCGACCACGCGGTTGAGCCGGGCAAAGGAGGAGACCTTGGAATTGACGTCCTGGTGGATGCCGTCGAGGATTTTGCGCACGCGCTCGCGGACCTCGGACTCGATCATCTTCTTGACGTCGAACTGCTCGTCCAGGGCCTCGTAGTTGAGGTGGATGCGGGCCACCAGCCTGCCGCCGGACTCGTGGACCAGGGATTCCTGGACATAGTCGTTGGCGTTGATGATGGACTCCACCTCTTCGGGATAGATGTTCTCGCCGCTGGGGCCGATGACCACGTTCTTGAGCCGTCCCTTGAGGATCAGGTAGCCATCCTCGAACTTGCCCAGATCGCCGGTCCTGAGCCAGCCGTCCTCGGTGAAGGTCCCGGCCGTGTCGTTGGGGGCCTTGTGGTAGCCGACCATGATGTTCGGGCCCTTGGCCAGGATCTCGCCCTCCCCGGTCTCGGGGTCGGGGTCGTCGATCTTGAGCTCCACGCCCGGAACGGCCGGGCCGATGGCCTTGAACCGCTGGTCGTCCGTGTTGATCCCGGCCAGCAGGGGCGCGGACTCGGTCATGCCGTACCCCTTGGCGTAGGGTACTTTGGCGTCGATCAGGAAAAGCTCCACCTCCGGGGCCAGGGGGGCCCCGCCGATGCACAGGCAGCGCAGGTCGCCGCCGAACGCCTCGATGAGCTTTTTGCCCGCCACCTGGGAGAGCTTGCGCCGGGTCACGCCGATCTTCATCAGCCCGCGCGTCACGCCCGAGCCGGTCAGCTTCTTCTTGATCCGGCTCTTGTAAATTTTCTCGATGATCAGCGGAACCACGTTCATGACCGTGGGCTTGACCTTCTGCATGGCGGGCAGCAGGGTCTTGGGAGTCGGCGGCTTCTGCAGGTAAAAGACCGAACTGCCGGACAGAATGGGGATGAGCAGCCCCACGGTGCACTCGTAGGTGTGAGCCATGGGCAGCACGGACAGGAACCGGTCGGTCTCGAAGACCGGGATGGTGTTGACCCCGGAAATACAGTTCTGGACCAGGTTGCGGTGGGTCAGGACCACGCCCTTGGAGTGGCCGGTGGTGCCCGAGGTGTACAGGATGGCGGCCACGTGGTCGTCGGTCAGTTCGAACGGCTTGCCGGTCTTCCAGTCGATGAACCGGCGGGCCGAGGCGCTGAACCATTCCACGGTTTCCTTGACCGTCTCCTTGTAGGAGTCGGAGAACCGGCCCATCTTCTCCCGCGCGCTGTCGCTGAACTTGTGCATCTTCTCCCTGGCGGAGTCGGACAGTTTGTCCCGGGCTGCCTCGCCCAGGTGCTCCACCCGCTCGCGGGCCGCCTCGGCGAACTGCTCGATGCGCTCGCCAGCGTTTTCCAGGGCCTCGCGGTAGGTCGTCCGCGTGCCCTCCCCATCCTCCATGGAGAAGTCGTCCATGACCATGACGGTCTCGAGGCTGGGGATGTTCTCGCCCTCGACCTTGTCCATGTAGCGGCGCGAGGCCACGACCATCCTTGCCTCGGAGTGGCGCAGGATGTGATGCACCGAACTGGGGTGAAACTCCTGCAGGATGGGCACCACGATGGCCCCCATGGAGGTCACGGCAAAGTAGGCGATGGCCCAGTTGGGCATATTCTCGCCGATCAGGGCGACCTTGTCCTCGGGCTTGATGCCGATGCCGCGCAGGACGGTTTGCAGTTCTTCCACGAGCAGACCGAACCGGGCGTAAGTCATGGGCTCGCCGTCCACAAAGGACAGGGCGACGCGGTCCGGGAACCGCTCCACGGAACGGTTCAGCAAATCCTTCAAGGTCATGTCGGCAGTCTCGCTCACACACCCTCCCCGATGATCATGAGACAAAAGCGGGCCCCCGCGGCACGCCAACATGGCATATCACGTTACGGGAGCGCGTCAAGCGCGGGATGGGGGCAACGGCCGGACAGCCGGGATTGACCGGGCGAAGCGGGCCGGTGTCAGCCCAGGGCGATCTCCACCACCCTCTCGGCGTGAATGCGGCAGGTGTCCAGGGTGGGCACACCGGTGTCGCCGGGACGGACGAGCAGGCCGATCTCGGTGCAGCCAAGGACCACCGCCTCGGCCCCCCGGGCGGCCAGCCCGTCGATGATGCGCACGAACTCGGTGCGGGAGCCGTCCAGGAACAACCCCTTGCACATTTCGTCGAAGATGACCCGGTCCACCAGCTTGCGGTCCTCGGCTTCGGGCACCAGGACCTCGAAGCCATGGCCCCTGAGGCGGCCCACGTAGAAGTCGTCCTCCATGGTCAGGGCGGTCCCGAGCAGGGCCACCCGGGAGAAGCCGCCCGCGCGGGCCGCCTCGGCCGTGGCGTCGGCGATGTGGACGAGCGGCACGGAGACCGCCGCCTCCACCTCCGGGGCCACCTTGTGCATGGTGTTGGTGCCGATGACCATGAGTTCGGCCCCGGCCCGTTCCAGTGCGCGGGACGCGTCGGCCAATTGGCCGCCCACGGCCGCCCAGTCGTCCGCTCGCATCAGTTCGCGCAAGGGGGCGAAGTCCACGGAGTTCATGAGGATGCGGGCCGAGTGCAGGCCGCCCAGGCGCGCCTTCACGGCCTCGTTCATGATCCGGTAATATTCCAGGGAGGATTCCCAACTCATGCCGCCGATCAGTCCGATGGTCTTCATGATCCGCTCCTATCCGATGAAATGACGGCCCGCGGCCACGAGGGCCATGCCCAGGGCCACGGTGCCGAAAAAGGACCTGGTCCGCCAGGCCAGGATGAAGGCCGGGACGGCCGCCCACAGAAAGTAGTTGTCCGGGGAAACGTCCACACCGCCGTCCTTGAGCAGCAAGGCCGGGAAGAGCATGGACGCGAGCACGGCGGCCGGAACATAGGACAGCCAGCGGACCACGGGTTCGGGCAGGGTCCGGGAGGCCAATGCAACCAGCGGCACCATGCGCGGTATGTAGGTCACGGCGAGCATGCCGACGATGGTCAAAAAGACTATTTTCTGGTCCATGATTCCACTCCCGCGCCAAAGGTTGCGCCGATGACCGTGGCCAGGATGACCGACCACTGGTCCGCCCCGGCCTGGTTCAGAACAAGGGCGAGCAACCCGCTGAACCCGGCCACCAGGACGTGCAGACCGTTCTTCATCTGCATGACCAGGAGCGCGATGAACATGGCGGGCAGGGCGTAGTCGATGCCCAGCGGCTCCACGCTCGGGATGGACGCCCCGGCGAAATAGCCCGCGAACGAGGCCAGCACCCAGGATATCTGGGCCAGGCCGTTGATGCCGAAACAGGTAGTCTTGTTCAGGTCGCCGCGCGCGAAACGCACCGAGTGCACGGCGAACGACTCGTCCGTGATCTCGTAGGCGAACAGGGCCAGTTCCCATTTGTTCCAGCTTTTCAGGTTCGGGGCGAGCGACGCGCTCATGAGCAGGTGGCGCAGATTGACCACGAAGGTGGTGGCGATGATCGATACCGGATTCAACCCGGCCGCGAACATGGCCACGGCGATGAGCTGGGCGGAACCGGCGTAGACCAGGACCGACATGAGCACGGTGTTGAGCAGGGAAAGCCCGGCCTGCTGGGCCAGAACCCCGTAGGCCGCGCCCACGGGCAGGTAGCCCATGACGATGGGCGCCACCTGCCGGGCGGCGGCCATCATGGGGGAACCGGACTGCTCTCCGGCAAGGGCTTTGGTGGTCATGAACAGCCTCTCTCCAAACGGTTTTCAGGCCATGGCCCGGTTAATCTGCTGTATCCGTGCCTTGCAGTAAAGCCGATTTTCTGTAATCGGTACAGATACAGTTCAAACAAAAAGCATACGAAACAGATTCAGGTGAACCATGGAGACATACCGTTACCGGAACGTGGAGAAGAACGTCATGTCCATGATCGACGCGGGCGCGCTCGGGCTGGGCGACAAGCTTCCCTCCCTGCGCTCCCTGAGCGCCAAGCTCGGGGTGTCCGTTTCCACGGTCAACCAGGCGTACCTGGAACTCGAACGCAAGGGTGTCATCGAAGCCCGGCCCCGATCCGGATTCTTCGTGCGCCGCGAATCCAAGCGGCTGCCGCGCACCGAGACCGCGCCCGCGCCCCTGGCCCAGCCCAGGCCGGTGACCCGCATAGGGTTGATACAGAGCGTGCTCGAATCCGTGGGCGCGGCGGACCGCGTGGCGCTGGACGTCATAGCGCCCGGCCCCCAGCGCATGCCCCTGCGCGAGCTCGGACGGATAACGGCGGCCATGGTCCGGGCCGAGCCCGAGCGGGCCATGGGTTACGCGCCCATCCCCGGCGACCAAAAGCTCATTCACCAGATCGCCTACCGTTCCATGGAGTTCGGCATCCCGGCCGACCCCGACGACCCGCTGATCACCGCCGGATGCCTGGAGGCCCTGTACATCTCCCTGCGCTCCACCTGCCGCATGGGCGACACCGTGCTCATCCAGTCGCCCACCTATTACTGCTTCCTGCAACTGCTCGAGACCCTGGGGCTGCGCGCCGTGGAGGTGCCGTCCGACCCGGACCACGGGGTCGCGCCCGAGGAGTTGGCCCGGGCGCTCAAGACCTTCGACATCGCGGCCTGCGTGTTCGCGCCCAACTTCAACAACCCGGATTCCAGCCTGACCCCGGACGAGGCCAAGGAGGAGATCGTGGCCATGCTGGCCAGACGCGACATCCCCCTGGTGGAGGACGACGTGTACACGGACCTGCACTTCGGCCCCAAGCGGCCGGGGACTTACAAGCAGTTCGACCAAAAGGGGCTGGTCCTGCTCTGCTCCTCCTTTTCCAAGACCATAGCGCCGGGCTTCCGAGTGGGCTGGATGCTGCCCGGCCGGTACCGCCAGAAGGCGCTTGAGATCAAGGCCACCACCAACGTGTCCAGCTCCTCCCCGGCCCAGATGGCCATCGCCGAATACCTGCGCCAGGGCCGCATGGAGCGCCACCTCAAGAAGCTGCGCACCGACCTGGAGCGGCAGATGGACACCATGCAGCTCCACCTGGGCCGCCATTTCCCGGCCGGGACCCGGGTGACCCACCCGGTGGGCGGCGCGGTCCTCTGGCTGGAGCTGCCCAAGTCCGTGGACTCGGTGGAGCTGTTCTTCCAGGCCCGGGCCGAGGGCGTGGGCATAGCGCCCGGAGCCATCTTCTCCACCCAGGACAAGTTTTCCAACTATATCCGTCTGAGCTGCGGCTACCCGTGGACCGATGATCTGGAACGGGGCGTGCGCACCCTGGGCAGGCTGGCCGGGTCCATGTGCCGCCCCTGATCGGGGCCATCACCATTTCCGACTTTACCCGGTCCGCGTCCCCGAGTATCTTCTCGCTCCGACACCCGGAGAGAGGACCCCATGCCCCCAATCGATCCCAAGCAGAAAACCTACGGCTTTGCCGCCGCCCTGGCCGCCTTCTTCGGCTGGGGACTCCTTCCTGTCTACTGGAAGGCCCTGATCACCGTGAATCCCTTCGAGATCCTCTGCCACAGGGTGGTCTGGTCCCTGATCTTCATCGCGATCATCCTGACCCTGCGCCGGGGATGGCGCGAGACCCTCGTGCCGCTCAGATCCAGGCGCGACCTGCTCATCCTGACCGCCAGTTCGCTGATGATCGGGTTCAACTGGCTGCTGTACATCTGGGCCGTGAACAACGACCACGTCCTGGACACCAGCCTGGGCTACTACATCAATCCCCTGGTCAACGTCCTGCTCGGCTTCGTCTTCCTCCGCGAACGGCTGCGTCCGCTCCAGATGATCGCCATCGGCCTGGCCGCCCTGGGAGTGGTCAACTCCGTGGTCGCCCAGGGCCAGCTTCCCTGGATATCCCTGGCCCTGGCGATCAGCTTCGGCCTGTACGGGCTGTTGCGCAAAATCGCCTCGGTGGAGTCCCTGCCCGGCCTGTTCCTCGAAACAATGGTCCTGGGCCCCTTTGCCCTGGGCTACATCCTCTGGCTCCAGGCCCACGGGGCGTCCGCCCTGTTCCACCAGGGGCTCGACGTGGACCTGCTGCTCGTGGGCGCGGGCGTGGCCACGGCCTCGCCGCTCATCGGCTTTGCCTACGGCGCCCGGCGGCTGCAGCTGACCACCCTGGGCCTGCTCCAGTACCTGGCCCCGTCCATCGCCTTCCTGCTCGGCGTGTTCGTCTACCGGGAGCCATTCAACGCCAGCCACCTGCTGACCTTTGCCCTGATCTGGTCCGGCCTGGCCGTGTACACCGCGGAATCGGTCATGACCATGCGCGCCCAGCGCCGCCTGGCCGGGGCCAGACCCGCGGCCTGAACTATCGGACAACCGTTGACAATCACATGGCTATCGTCTATCGTCGATTTACGATAATGCAACCCCGGAGGCGCCATGTTTTTTACTCCTCCCCTGCACAGTGAAGACGAAACATTCCTGGCCGAGGTCTGCAAGGGGCTGGCCCACCCGGCCCGCATACGCATCCTCAGGCAGTTGATGACCGAGCACAGCTGTACCTGCGGGCAGCTCGTGGGCGAGTTGCCCCTGGCCCAATCCACGGTCAGTCAGCACCTCAAGGTCCTCCGCGACGCCGGCCTGGTGCGCGGCGAGGTGGAAGGGCCCCGGACCTGCTACTGCGTGAACCGGAAAACCATGGACCGGTTCGGGCCGCTCATCCGCGCGCTCCTGTCGATAACGCCGGAGGCCTCATGAATCCGTTAACGCCCCGCCCCGAGGAAAAAGACCTCAAGCCTCTGGAGCTGATGGCCCCGTCCCAGGCCCGCGCGGCAGCCCTCTGTCCCCCCGTCTCGCCTGAGGACGACGCGCCCTGTTGAGGCCCCAGGCCCGACCCCCGTGCCGGGGTCTTCGAAAAACCGGGATACGCCATAAAGCCGTTCGTGGACGGATTCGTGGACACGCCCGTCGGGCCGGTGCCGCGCGTGCGTACCCGCATGCTTCCGTCCGACCGGCTGGGCACGGCCCTGGCCCGGCTTGGGGCGACCCGCAGCGATTACAAGGTCGTGCCCGGCCTGTACTGCGTGGGCGATCCCACCCCGGATTCCCCGGTCCTGGTCACGGCCAACTACAAGCTGACCTTCGACGCGGTGCGCCGCGAGTTGGCGGGCATCGACGCCTGGCTGCTGGTGGCGGACACGCGCGGCATCAACGTGTGGTGCGCGGCGGGCAAGGGACTGTTCGCCACCGACGAGATCGTCTACAGCGTGAACCGCTCCCGACTCCACCAGGTGGCGGCACACCGCGACCTCATCCTGCCCCAGCTCGGGGCCACGGGCGTGGCCGGACGCGAGGTCAGAAAGGCGTGCGGCTTCAAAGTGATCTGGGGCCCTGTGCGGGCCGAAGACCTGCCCGAATTCCTGGCCAACGGCAACCAGGCGGACCGGGAAATGCGCATGGTCACCTTCCCCTTGAAGGAACGGGCCGTGCTCATCCCGGTGGAGATATTCCTGCTCTGGAAGTCCCTGGCCTGGGCCCTGCCCGCGCTCTTCCTGCTCTCGGCCATCGGCCCGGACGTCTTCTCGCTCTCCGCGCTGTGGCACCGGGGGCTCAATGCCCTGCTGGCCACCCTGTTCGGCGTGCTGGCGGGCTGCGCGGCGGTGCCCCTGCTCCTCGACCGGCTGCCGTGGCGCTCCTTCTGGCCCAAGGGTGCGCTCACCGGCGCCGTGGCCGGACTTGCGGCCGCGCTGCTGCTGCCGCTGAACGGATTGCTCGAACCCCTGGCCGTCCTGTTGTGGACCACGGCCGTGTCGTCCTATCTGGCCATGAACTTCACCGGCTCCACGCCGTACACCTCGCCCTCGGGCGTGGAAAAGGAAATGCGCCGGGGCATCCCGCTCCAGGCGCTGGCCGGGCTCGCGGCCCTGGCTCTGTGGCTGGCGGCGCCGTTTCTCAAATAAAGGAGGCCGTGATGAAGAATTTCCGTTATCTGGACGGCGTGGCCACCCTGGCGCTCGATACGGACGCCTGCGTCGGCTGCGGCTCGTGCGTGGAGGTCTGCCCGCACCGCATCCTCGAGATGCGCGGGAAAAAGGCGGCCATCCTCGACCCGGATGCCTGCATGGAGTGCGGGGCCTGCGCCACCAACTGCCCGGTTCGGGCGGTCACGGTCACGCCCGGCGTGGGCTGCGCCTCCTACCTCATCTCGGTCTGGCTGCACAAGCTTACCGGCCGCAAGGTCGATTCCGCCTGCTGCTAGAGGCCGAGGAACGACGGCATCTCGTCCACGGTTATGACCGGCGCGTAGGCGGCCTGAAGCGCCGCGAGGAACGCGCCGTGCACCTGGGCCGCAGGGACGATCCGGCCGTCGAACTCCAGGTCGCGGGTGGCCGAGGCGTCGGACAGGACCGCGCATTCGAAGCCGAGGTCCACGGCCGCGCGCACCCCGGCGTCCAGGCACATATGGGTCATCATCCCGGCCACGGCCAGGCGGGTCGCCCCCGCCTCGCGCAGCCGTTCGAGCAGGTCCGTCTCGCGGAAACTGTTGGGGTAGTGCTTGGTGACCACCGGCTCGCCGTCAACGGGCGTGACCGCGTCGTGGATGGCCGCGCCCGCAGTGCCGGGCAAAAAGAACGCCGCCCCGGCCTGAAGCGCCTCGTGGCGTACGTGGACGACCGGCAGGCCGCGCTCCCTGAACAGCTTGAGGGCCCGTGCCGCGCGGGCGGCGGCGGACTCGGAACCGACGAGTTCCATGCGCCCGCCCGGGAAATAGTCGTTTTGCAGATCGATGAGCATCAGGGCCGTTTTCATGGGCACCTCCGTTTTGACGCCACCATACCCGTTCCCTCCGGGTGGGGTCCAATCGGTTTCCCCGATACGCCCATCAATGTATCCAATATTCATCATCTGAAGGCTTGCCACAAAAACTCCACTGGGCTATGTATTGGATAATCAAACTATTAACCGGTGCGAAGAGCGCCGCTCACAGGCTTGACGATGAATGATATCCCCGCGCGCGACGCCCTGTGCGTCATCTGGAGTTCCCCCAACCCAGAAGTGGCCGACAATCTGGTCTTCATGTACACCCAGAATGCCGTGAACAAGAGTTGGTGGAAGCAGGTCCGGCTGATCATCTGGGGCCCCACGGCCCCGCTCGTGGCCAGCGACGAACCCGTCCGGGCGCGCCTCAGGGAGATGATGGCCGACGGCGTGGAGGTCTGGGCCTGCCGGGCGTGCGCCGAAAACTACGGGGTGGTCGAGGAACTCGAAACCCTGGGAGCGAACGTACTCTATGTTGGTGAACCCTTTACCGAAATGCTGAAAAGCGGCTGGACGCAGTTGACATTCTGACCAGTCGCCCACACAGTACGGAAACCGGACAACAGGGAGACGATAGTGAACAGCATGCCACCCGCAAGGGACGACGGGCCGGACAAACCCGTGCACATCCTCGTCGCCGAGGACTCGGAGAGCAACCAGATGCTCCTCTCCCTGTATTTCACCGACTCCGGTTACACCCTGGACTTTGCCGAAAACGGGCGCGAGGCCGTGGCCCGGTTCAAGAAGGGCTCCTATGAGCTGGTGCTCATGGACATCTTCATGCCGGTCATGGACGGCCTCGACGCCACCCGCGAGATCCGCAGCTTCGAGAAGGAGCGCGGCCTGTCTCCCGTGCCCATCGTGGCCGTGTCCGCCAACGCGTTCGCCGAGGACAGGCAACGCTCCATGAAGGCAGGCTGCTCGGACTTCATGGCCAAGCCGATCCGCAAGGTTCCGCTGCTCAAATTCGTCGCCCGCACCCTGGGGGAGACGCCTCAACCATGAGCAGCGCCGATCTCCTCCGCAACATCCTCAAACTGCAGGAACCGGAAGCCGCCCTGGCCTGCCGGACGGAGGGGAGGCAACCAAGCGAAGCCCGCATCATCGAAGCCAACGAGGCCGCCTGCGTCCTGCTCGGCATGACCCGAGAGGAACTTCTGGCCCGCACCCCGGGCCGGGTCATCACCAATTTCGCCGCCCTTGCCGAGGGCCAGAGCCTGTTCGAGACGGGCTCCCGGCGCATTGAGCATACCCTGTGCGGACAGGACCGGGCCACGCCCGTGGAGATCCGCTCCCACGCGCTTGAACTGGACGGCGACTCCCTGTTCGTGATCATCCTGCGCGACATCACCGTGCGCCGTCGGCGCGAGATGCAATCCGACCTGGACGAACAGCGGTTCAAGACCCTGTACACCCTGTCGCGCATGTTCGACCGCACCGAGGAGGAAATTCTCGACTACGCCCTGGTCCAGAGCGTGTACATGACCGACAGCCGCATGGGCTACATCGGCTTCCTGGACGAGGCCGAGTCCGAACTGCGCCTGCGCCCCTGGTCCGTGCCGGACCTGGGCGAATGCACCGTGCGCAATCCGTCCCGGGCCTTCAGGATCGACGGGGCCGGGCTGTGGGCCGACGCCATCCGGGAGCGCCGGGCGATCATCACCAACGACTATCACAACAGTCCCGACAGACGGGGCACCCCCGAGGGCCACGTCCCCCTCGTCCGGCATATGAACGTGCCGATCATCGAAAAGGACCGCATCCGCATGCTGGTCGGGGTGGCCAACAAGGACGAGGACTACACCGATGCCGACGCGGTCCAGCTCGCCCTGATCATGGAGCGGGTCTGGTACCTCATCCAGCGCAAACGCATGGAGGCGGACCTGATCCGGGCCATGCGCGAGGCCCGGCAGGCCGACCGGGCCAAGAGCCAGTTCCTGGCCAACATGAGCCACGAACTGCGCACGCCCTTGAACGGCATCATGGGCATGACCCAGTTGCTCCTGGGCACCGAAGGGCTGACCGACGAGCAGCGGGAATACCTGCGGCTCAGCCTGGAATCGAGCGCCCACCTGTCCGGGGTCCTCTCCTCGCTGCTCGATCTGTCGAACATCGAATCCGGCGGCACCGGCCTGAACTGCGTGGACTTCGACCTGCCCGCCATCATCCGCTCGGCGGTCGATCCCCTGCTTCACCAGGCCGAGGCCAAGGGGCTGCGCCTGCACTGCCGACTGGGCCGGGGGTTTCCGGCCCTGGTCCGGGGCGATGCGGAGAAACTGCGCCAGGTGCTCATCAACCTGGTGCACAACGCCGTAAAATTCACAGAGAGCGGATCGGTCACGGTGTCCGCGAGCTGGGAACCGGTCCAGAATGCGCCGGAACGGATCAGCCTGTCCGTCGCGGTGGCCGACACCGGCGTGGGAATCCCGGACGACAAGCGGGAGGCCGTGTTCGAAAGCTTCATGCTCGGCGAGGAGTACATGACCAAGCGCTACAGCGGCGCTGGGCTGGGGCTGGCCATCTCCCGCAAGCTGGCCGGGATCATGGGCGGGACCATAGGCCTGGAGAGCCGCCCGGGCGAGGGCTCGGTCTTCACCCTGACCGTGCCCCTGCGCCACTGTCCGGACCGGGCCGACGCCGGCCTGGCCGAGCAAAAGGCCCGCCTGAACCTGAATATCCTCGTGGCCGAGGACGAGGAGGTCAACGCCCTGGCCACCTCGCAGCTGCTGCGCAACCACGGCCACGCCGCCACCGTGGTGGACAACGGCCAGCAGGCCATAGACGCCCTGATGGACGGCGGCTTCGACCTGGTGCTCATGGACGTGCAGATGCCGGTCATCAACGGCATGGAGGTCACGGAAATCATCCGCTCGGGCGCGGCCGAGGGCATCGATGCCGACATCCCGATCATCGGCCTGACCGCCTACTCCGGCGAGGAGGACCGCAAGCGCTTCCTCACCGCGGGCATGAACAGGGTGATGACCAAGCCCTTCGACGCCTGGGAGCTGCTCGACGCCGTGTGCACGACAGCCGCCGACAGGCCTATCTGACCAGCGGCAGCCCCTGCCCCTGCCAGTCCCTGATCCCCTTCGACATGTGCAGAATCCGGGTGAAGCCGAGCCGCCCGAAGACCTTCATGGCCCGGGCGCTGCGGTTGCCCGACCGGCAGTAGACGAGATACTTCGCGTCCGGGTCGAGCTCGCCCAGCCGCTTTACGAAATCCGCGCCCATGAAGTCGATGTTCAGCGCGCCCCGGACATGCCCTTCGGCGTATTCGGCCGGGGTCCGGATGTCGAGCACGCGGATATCCGGGTCGGCGGCCAGAGCGGCCCGCGCCTCGGCCGCGCTCACCGCGGCGACGCCCTCCGGCGCGGCCTGGCCGTATTGCCTGTACAGGAGAAAGGCCACGGACAGCGCGGCCAGGATGAGAACGATATATCGTGGATTCACTCGGGTCCTCCGAAACGCTTATAGGAAAAGAGGCCGCACCCGGAACAGGCGCGGCCTCCATTGTCTCATACCCGCCCGGATCAGCCGAGCAGTTCGTTGACCTTGGCCATGATGGCGAAGGCGTCGCCCACGTAGAGCACGTCGCACTTGCCCTGGGCCCAGCCGCAACCGGCGTCCAGGTTGATGGCCCTCCGCTCCTTGATGAAGCGCCAGCCGACCACGTGCGGCTCCTCGCCGTGGCAGCAGGTGGACAGTCCCTTGGGATGGCGCGGGGTCGCGCCGGTCTGCCCCACCTGGTGCATGTGCGTCAGAAACGAAATGACCGCGCCGCCCTCGCCCGAGATGTCCACCAGGGACTTGGACGAGCCGAGAGAGGACTTGGTGGCGTCCAGGAAGGCACGAATAGTCGACTCGGCCTCGGGAACGTGCGTGGCACCGTCGGCCTGCTTCTTGGTCCAGCCCGCGCCGGCCACGAAGAGCAGATCCGCATCCGGGCGGATGGTCTGCTGGTCCTCGGAGGCGCACTCCATGCCCGCCACCTTGGTCCGCGAGGACACGTTCACGGTCAATGCCTCCACATCCGCCGCGCCCGCGCCCGCAAAGGGCTCGGCGCAGCCGGAATCGAGTGTCAGCACCCAGGGCCGCTCGTCGCGGGTCAGGGTCCCTTCCATGCGCTGGCGGTAGAACCACCGCTTGGCCACGGGCTTGCCGTCCTCGGCCGCCAGCCCGGACAGGTGGGTGTCCACCCGGCCGCCCAGGCGGATGGCCAGGCCGGGCAGGGCCCGGCTGAAGCGGGACGTGGCCGGGGCCACCACCACTTCGGGCGAGCACGCCTTGGCCATGGCCTCGGCGGCGGCCAAATCGGAAGCGTAGCGTCCGTCCGCAAACTCGGGACCGGACACCGCGTAGAATTTGGCATTGCAGCCGCCGATGGTTCCGGCGGCCTCGGCCACGTCAGCGCCGATGAGCCCCACCGCCAGGTCGGTGCCCAGGCCGTCGGCCAGCGCCTTGGCGGCGGTCAGCGCCTCAAGGGCGGACTTGTGCAGGGAGTTGTCGCATTCGGTGTGCGCAAGATACAAAACAGTCATGGCGATTCCCCCTAACCCTTGATCCATTCGACGATTTCTTTGGCCATCTCATCCACCGGCACGTCCTTGACGATGCGCGTCTCGCGGCGCTGTTTGGGCAGCTCCACCGAGGAGAACTTCAGGCTCGTGCCGGACAGGTCGGCGGGCTTGGCCTGCATCAGCGCGGGCATGTTCTTCTGCATGTTCTGCATGCCCACCTGCGGATTGTTCGGCGGCTCGGGCAGCTCGCCCGTGGCCCAGCCGAACGCGGCGGGCGCGCCGTCCACCACGGACTTCTGGTACGCGCCGCCCTCCACGCGCTCAAGCACTTCCAGGGAGCCGTCGCCACCCACGGTGAGCCGGTCCACGCCCTGGAACTGTTCGGTCACGCCGAGCAGCTCGCCGACCATCTGGATGACCGCGCCGGAACCGCGCGAAGCGGACTGCCAGCCGCCGAAGAGCAGCATCTTGGACTTGTCCAGCCCGCCTATGCCCTCAATGGTCTCGGCCAGGACCCTGGCGGTCTCGTAGGCATCGGTGAAGCCCGAAGCCGAGCCGTCGGCCACGACCAGCTGGAAGGGGGCCTTCTGGGAAACGGACATCATGACCTGCTGCAACTTGGCCTTGGGGCCGAGGCTGACCAGCCAGACCTGGCTGCCCGGGTTCTTGGCCGCCAGGTTCGCGGCTTCAAACAGGGCGTGCCCGGCCCACGGGTCGAGCACGGCGGGAAGCATCATTTCGTTCTTCAGGGACGGCCCGGCAGGCCCGTCCTGGGGCGCGAGGGTCTGGAGCGGGTCCGGGACGATGGAGCCGCAGACCACGATGTGGAATTCACTACCCATTCAATGTTCTCCTTGATTAGCGGCGGCAATCGCATTTCTCATGCCGTCCATTCGATGCCTTCGGCCACCGCTGCGCGGGGATGCCTCCGGCGGCCTAAGAACCTTTTGAAAAAGGTTCTTAGGAATCTCCAAAACTTTTTATCGCCGCTGCGCGGGGGTGCGTCCGCGCGAATACGGCTCTCTTTTTTATGAACAACTTCGCCGAAGGCGACAATGGGGTTCCAAGGGGTCATAACCCCTTGGCCGCCGGAGGCGAAATCACCCGTCCAATTCGCCGCAGGCGATTCGATCCTTCTTTATCCTAATTCTCCACGGAATGCAGCCCGCCGGAACCGGCCATGAACTTGACGTTGGTCCGTTCGTGGTCTTCGGGGTTGGACTTGCTGCAATTCCACATGCACGCCCCGCAGTGGACGCACTTTTCGCGGTCGAACAGCGGCACACCCCCGTCGGGATTGGTGTAGATGGCCTGGCCCGAGCACGCCTCGATGCAGACCTGTTCGCGGCACTTGGCGCACAGGGCCGTGTCCGCGAAGCGCACGTGGTCGCCATAGCCGGGGTTGGCCTGGACCTTGCCGCCCATGAGCAGCGCGTCCTGGTGGGAGACCAGCAACTGGCCGTCCAGGGGAATTTCGGGCCAGCCCGCACGGTCCATGAGCGCGTCGTGCAGGCTCGCGCCCTTCTTGGCGCACTCGGCGCGGATGGCCGCGATCTCGCCCGCCGGGATGACGTCGCGGTAGTAGTCCTCCACGGACGGGATGCGGTCCTGGGGCTTGACCGCCTTGCCCGGCATGTTCAGCAGCCCGTTGGTCAGGCCGCTCAGCCCCATGCCGAAAATGCCGGAGATGACGGACTTGGTGAAGCCGTCGCGGGACTTCTTGGCCACCTCGGCCTCCTTTTCGACCCAGGAGGCGCGGCGGCGCGAAACATAGGTGTTTTCCAGATTTTCCTTGGTGAACTCGCGGCCGGACCTGAGCAGTTCGAGCACGGCCTCGCCGAGTTGCACGCCCGTGGCCCAGGCCTCGTCCACGCCCGATCCGGTCAGGATGTTGGTTGAGCCCGAGCCCTCGCCGATGCGGGCGAACCCGTCGCCGCACAGGATCGGCTCGCCGCGCTTGCCCGATTCGTTCAGAGACTTGGCCCCCCAGGAGCGCAGGGTGCCGCCTTTCAGCCCCTTCCACAGGTACGGATGGAGCATCCAGTGCTGCATGTAGCGGTAGGCGGTGCGCACCGGGTTGTCGAACCAGGACGGCACGAAGATGCCCAGGGAAGCGACGTTGCCGGGATAGACGTACAGAAAACCGAAGATTTCGGGCTCGGGATAACCGATGGTATGCAGCACCGTGCCCGGCTCCCAGTGGCAGCCCTCGGGCAGGTCGACCACGCATTTCATGCCCACGGCCCACTCGCGCTGGTGGTTGCCCTCGGGCATGCCCAGCTTGCGGTTGAGCCGCTGGCCCACCGGGCCCACCGGACCGTCCGCGACCACGGTCAGGGCGGCCTTCATGTCCATGCCGGGCATGTAGCCCGCATTGGGGGTGCCGTCCTTTTCCACGCCCTGGTCGGCCATGCGCACGCCCTTGACCGCCGAGCCTTCCAGCAGCGGCTCGGCCACCGGGCTGGACGGCCAGATCTGGGCCATGCCCGTGCCCATCAGGTTCGCGCCCACCCACTGGTTGAGCTGGCCGACGGAAAACAGCATGCCCGGATGCTTTTCCAGAAATTTCGGGATGTACGGCAGTTCATAGGCGTCGTCCTTCATGAACGCGCCGAGGACCTTGTCGGCCACCTTGAACGCGCCCGGCCTGCGGCTCGCGCCCACCGGGTCCTTGAGGAACAGGACCTTCTCCTCCTTGACCTCGCAGGCCATGGGGATCTGGGACAGGTCCAGGTCCGGGAACGTGGCCTTGATGGCGCGCCCTTTGGTGACCACGCCCGACACGCCGAAGCCGATGTCGTCGGCGCGCTCGTAGCAGATGACCTGCGGCGGCATGCCCGGCATGACCTTCGACTCGGCCACGGGCGTGCCGTCCTCGTTCATCAGGCCGCGCGTCAGGGTGGTCAGGAAACCGCCCGCGGCCGGGCCGAAGCCCACACATACAATGTCCGTTTCCATCTCGACACGCGGCGTCTCGTCGCTCATGGGGTGCCTCCGGCGGCCGGGGGAAGGGGAGAGGGGAACCCTTTGAAAAGGGCTTCCCCTCTCCCCTTCCCCCGGGACCCCCCATCCCCCTCTTCCCTCCTAAACTTTTTGGGCCGCTTCGCGGGGTGTGTCGGGAGGTTGTTCAGGCGTGCCCCTTCCCGGTGCGCCTGTGGGGGGTGGGTTTGGTTGAAGTTTGTTTCTCAGGACGCGAAATTCGGCTCCGCATCCCCGCGCCGCCAGTATCATATTCGGCTGCCCTCTCCCCTTCCAGGCGGCGCGGCGACAAAAAGTTTTGGAAGGGAGAGCGCGAGAGGGAAACCTTTCTCAAAAGGTTTCCCTCTCGCATCTTGCTATCTTTTCTAACCCTGCGGGTAATCGAGGGCTTCGGGGATCATCACTTCGGCCAGGGCGTTGCCCGCGCGGTCCTTGGCCAGGCGGGAACCGGCCAGGCACATGTCGAGCGTGGCCTTGAGTTCGCGGAAACGGACGAGGTCCGGGCGCGCGCACTTGGACTGGTCGCCCAGCGTGCCGTCCTGGGCGCATTCCTCCTTGGACTTGAGCTCGGGCTCGCACTTCTCGGCTATGCCGCCGTCCGGGGTCGGGCAACGATTCCAGTTGTAGCCGTAGACCAGTTCGGAACAGATGCGGGCCACTTCGCCGGCGGCGCGGGCGGCCTGCACGTGGCACAGGTCCTTGTAGAACCCGGTCAGATCGTCCAGCCCCTCGGCCAGGGTCATGGACATGGGGCCCTTTTCGATGAGCTCCATGACGTCGCAGGCCAGGAAGTAGGGTCCGAGAATCCAGCCCAGGGCATCGGCCATGGGGAAGGTCACGCCCTGCCGCTTGTTGTGGTAGAGCTTGCGGCCGTCCTGGTCCGTGGCCTCCTGCAGGAAGGCCAGGGTCCACTGCCACAGCTCCATGGCCGAGGCGAGCACGTAGCCGCCCAGACCCGGGACGTCCTGGCCCGCGCGGCGCATCTGCCCGATCCAGTTCTCCATGACGCAGCCGAAGATGTCGGAGGTCATGGTCATGGTCAGGTGGCGGCGCTGCACGGCCTCGGGGCCCTCGTAGGTGGCCTCGAGCTGGCAGTCGCTCCACTTCTGCATAAGGAAGCCGGGACAGTCCTCGGTGATGCCGTAGCCGCCGACCAGGGCCACGGCCTCGCGCATCTTGTTGGCGCCCTCGCCCGTGTTCCAGAGCTTCACGCCCGGGTTGAGGATGCCCGCCAGGGCCTCCATGTAGGCGTACTGGACCAGGGTGTCGCTGGAAAGTTCATTGTAGCGGGCCTCATCGCGAGTGCCCGGAGCGGAATATTCCAGCTTGATGAATTCGCGGACCTGGTCGTGGAGCTTGCGCAGGGCGGCCATCTGCTTGCGGATGGAGGTCACGCCCTCGGCCGCGAAATGGGCCTCCTTGGCCTTTTCGATGGGGTCGAAGCGGTCGGCCAGGCGCGCGGCCGCAAACGCCAGGGAACAGCCCGCCTCGCCGCTGGCCCAGACGTCGGCCAGGCGCTGCAGGGCGTCCTCGTTGATCTGCAACCCCTTGTCGAAGCGCGGGGAGCCTTCCTTGCAGGCGTCGCCGCCCCGGAAGCGGTTGCGGTGGTAGCGGATAACCGGCTCCACGGCGGAAAGCAGCTTGGCCGAGGTCATCAGCCCCACGGGGATACGGGTGCGGTGAAAGACCGCGCCGATGATCTCGGAATGATTGTATTTGGGCACGATCACGCCGTCGACCACGTCGTATCCGCCGATGATGCGGGAGGCGGGCACCTTGAGGTTGAGCACGGGATCGCGGGTGGAGGAAAGCTGGTGGACCATCTTGAGGGTGGGCGCGCCCCGGTCGAAGGTGCCCTCGTCGCCCTCTTCGAGGATGACCATGAAGGTCCCCTTGATGCGCTCGTCGTTGGACTCCACGGCGGCGGTCACGAAGTTGGCGAAGTCCATGTTGGTGATGAACCGGCCGCGCTTGTCGACCTGGAGCATGGGCTCCTCGCCGTCCTTCCACTCGGCCACGGTGGCCTTGCCGCAGAGCACGCCGGTGTCCACGCCCACGTAGGGCAGCGGCTCGGTCAGGGCGAACGCCCCGCGCCAGATCTCGCGATCCTCGCCCGGCTGGGGCGGGACGCAGGCGGCCATGTACTTGTCGCGCTGCTCCGGGGTCCCCTTCTCGTGGATCGGGGCCAGGGCCAGGCAGGAGGCCAGGGAGGAGGTGGCCGCGCCGGCGTCCACCCAGGCCAATTCGAAAGCGACCAGGGCCAGGGCCAGGTTCTTGGGGCCCTCGATGAAACCGCCCTGGTGGGGGTCCATGAACAGCGCGGTCAGCCCGGCCTGGTCAAAGGCGGTCAGCAGCTCGCCCTTCTGCTCGGTCCATTCGTGCGTGTTGCGTGCCCCTTCGGCCACCAGTTTGGCCACAGTGGTGCGGGCGATGGACCGGGCGCTCTGCACGGACATCTGGAGATCGAAACGCTCGGCGAAACGCCACATGAGTTGACGGACATCGTCTCCCGGAAGGGTACGAAGTGTATACATAAGCAGCTTCCCTGAAAGGTTGTTATTTGACTGGAATTTTCAGTTCTCAATAATAGTCCGGGACGATAGGCCATTGTCCCTGGTGAGTCAAAGTGTTTTTGCCTCTTAAACAAGCGTTTCAGCGGCTTTCCGGGCGGTTCGGACCCATTTTCGCCCCCCGGAAACCGATCTTTTTCCAAAAACCGGGGAACGCCGGGCAAGGAGGATGGAATCGCGCTTTGACTTCGCCCCCGATTCCCTGCACTATCGCGCAATCTCAGAAAAGGCGGCAACGGCGATGGGCCAAGACATTCCGAACATACGAACCCTGGCGAGGGACATCGGCGCCCTTTCCGAGGGCGCGCCTTCCGGCGGCCCCGGCATCGGGGAACTGACGGCGGATGTCATGCGCTGGTGCGACGCCACGCCCCACCCGGCCCACGGCGAGGCCGTGCCCCTGGCCGAGGCCCTCCTGGCCCTGTACCGATTGGCCGCGAACTCGGCCGACATCCACACGGTCCAGGCCTGCCTCCAGGCACTGGTCCGATCGAACCGGTTCGGCCGGACCCTGTGCGTCCGGTGCCTCAACGCCCGCAACACCCCCCTGCCCCGCCTGGAGCCCAAAGTGGCGGCCTGGCCCGCCCGCGACCGGCTGGCCCTGGCCCACGCGATGCTCAAGGACTTTCCCGGCGACATGGACCGCGACACCCTGACCTGGATCGAGGAACGGCTCAAGCCGCTCATGGGCACGGACCCCGAGGAGCTGGTCCCGTTCGTGGCCCGGCTCGGCGAGCAGGACGAGGTCCTGGCCTTCCCGGTCAGGCAGGTCATCGTGGGCGGATTGTTCGGCCGCCACCTCAACTCCAGACTGACCAACGGCGTGGCCGAGGCCTACCTGGAAGAGCTCTGCCGGGTCATCCGGGGCCTGGGCGACTCGGCGCACGGCGAGGCCCTGGCCCAAGGGGTGGCCCTCGGCCGTTTCAAGGCGAACGAGACGCTTCTGCGGACCATCGCGGCCGTGGGCGAGGCGGGCAACAAGACCATCCTGGACACGCTGCTCAAGATCCTGCCCAAAGCCGACGCCAAGGTCGGCGGGGCGTGCCTGGAAGCGCTCATCCGCCAGGACCACCCGGGCATGGGCAAGCTGCTGGCCTCGGTCCGCTCCCGCATGCCGGGCATCCGCGCCGCCGCCATCGCCCGCGCCCCCCTGCTCGGCGACATCGGCTACGTCCAGTACATCTCCTCCCAGCCCGAGGAGCGCCGGGCCGACGTCCAACTCGAGATGCTCGGCGCGCTCGAGGCCATCGCGCCGGACTTCGTGCGCAACGTGTCCGGAGAATGCCCGGCCAGGGGAACCGGCTCCCCCCGCGTCCTGGAGGCCGCCCCTCCGGCCCAGCCCCGCCGGGACGCGCCCGAGGCGCAGAGGACCGGCTTCCTCAAGGGGCTGTTCCGGTCCAGGCCCCGGACCCTGCAGGATATACTGCCCAAGCCCGGCAACGTCCGCGACCAGGACCTGCCCGGCTCGGCCGTGGACGGCGGCCAGCTGGAAAACCGGGAGCTGACCGGGCTCGGCCTGGCCGGGTCCTCGTTCGTCAACACCGGTTTCTTCCGGGGAAAGCTCTCCAACGTCGACCTGGCCGACGGACTCATGCGCGACTGCACCTTGTCCGGCATCGAGTTCCGGGAGGTGCGCCTGACCGGCATGGAGTTCGCGGGCACCCGGTTCGAGGAGTGCGTGTTCACGGACTGCACTTTCACGGGCGCGTTTTTCTCCGGCTGTGCTTTCAAGGGGTGCCGCTTCCGGACCTCGACGTTCAGCGAGACCGCCCTGCGCGACTGCCGGATGGACCGCAGCGATTTCACGGCCTGCACCCTGGCCGGAAGCATCCTGCACGGCTGCTCCGTGCGCTCCTCCCGGTTCGAGGAGTGCGACCTGTCCTTCAGCGAATGGATCGGCGACGATTTCCGGGGCGTGGAGTTTTGCCGCGCCTGCCTGCACGGACTGTACATCCGGGACTGCGTGCTCCTGTCCATGGAGCTGCCCGGCTCGTCCGTGACCCGGTCCGTGATCAAGAACTCGGACGCCGGGCACCCGCAATTTATGGCCAACCGGCTGCGCCAGCTGACCGTGTTCGCCAGGGAGGCGGAAAAAAACGGGGTCTCCAAAAGCCGGGAGACCGACCCATTCCGGGCGCAGAGGGCGCTGGCAGCGTGGTCCAGGGAGTTGACCTTCATGCGCAGGGAACGGCGCATGCTCGACAACAACCGCCAGCGCATGCACCGGGCCATGGGCACCCTGACCCGCGACCAGCAGGCCTTTCTGCGCATGCTCCCCCTGCTCCTGGACAGCGACCTGTTCGAGCGCCGCCACAATTTCGGCAACATCCCGTCCAGCCGGGTCTGGGGCTACTACCCCTGCCTGACCGAGCTGGAACTGGTCGGCGAGCGGATGGGGCTGGAGCCGGAGTTCGAGCCCTCGCCCGAGGTGCGCATCCAGGCGGTCTACGCCATGGGCAGCCTGGGCACCGTGGCCCAGACCTCCAGTTCGGACCTGGACTGCTGGGTCTGCTACGATGGCGACGTGACCATGACCGTGGAAAACGGTCTGCGGCGCAAGCTCGACGCCATGGCCCTGTGGGCGGACAGCGATTTCGGCCTGGAAGTGCACTTCTACCCGATGCGCATGGACGACGTGCGCGACAACCGTTTTCTGTCCGGGGACGAGGAGAGTTCGGGCTCGGCCCAGGTCCTGCTGCTCAAGGAGGAGTTCTACCGCACGGCGCTCAAACTGGCGGGCAAGAACATCGCCTGGTGGGTCACTCCGGCCGGGGCCAGCCGCAAGATGTACGAGTCGTGCATCCGCGCGGCCCGGCGCTACCCCCTGTGCGGCAAGCCGCGCCTGGAGGACTTCGGCCACCTGGCCGAGGTGCCGCCGGCCGAATATTTCGGCGGGTCCCTGTGGCAGATGGTCAAGGCCATCCACTCGCCCTTCAAGTCCGTGCTCAAGCTCGGCCTGCTCGAGACCTACGCCGCGCCCGGCGCATCCGCCCTGCCCCTGTGCGACCGCATCAAACGCAACCTGATCCGCAACCGCCAAGGGCGGCAGGACACCGACCCGTACACCGCTCTCTACTCCACCCTGCATGACTACTACTCCGGGCGCGGGGAGGACAACGCCGCGGCCCTGCTCAAGGAGTCCTTCCGGCTCAAGGCCAATCTGTCGGACATCCCCCTGTTCATGAACCTACCCACCCGGCCCGAGGACGAGTCCCTGATCTCGGTCCTGTTCGGCTCGGGCTACGTGGAGCCGGGCAGGCTGGCCGAGTCGCACCGCACCTGGCCCTTCGACAAGTCCCTGCGCATGGGCGCGCACGTGCGCCGGTACATGGTCGACACGTACCAGCGCATCCAGGAGGGGCTGTCCGCCGGAAGGCGGGACAAGGGCAGGACCAGGGCTCTGATCAATCCAGAGGACCTGACGCGCATGGGCCGCCGCATCGCGGCCAACTTCGCGCGCAAGAACCACAAGATCATGCGCGTGCCGTTCATGGACACCCGCGAAAACGGTTTCCCCCTGCTGCACTTCTCCGCGGAAAAGGCGACCGGCAAGCCGACCGTCTGGACGGTGCGCGGCGGCACCCGGGTGCAGGCCAAACAGGCGGCCGAGCATCTCCAGCTGCTGCACCGCAACCAGTTTCCCGTCCATCTGCTGGCCTGGCTGCTGGCCAACCGAATCTTCCACCCCAAGAGCCTGCTGCAGGCCGACCGGTCCATCGCGCCCATCGCCCTGGCCGACCTGCAGAAGCTGATGGCCGCCCTGCACGACGCCTTCCCCTTTGCCGAGACCTTTGAACCGGACATCAACGAGGGTCTGCGCGCCGAGGAAATCTCCCGGGCCTTCTTCATCGTCAACATGGCCGTCCCGCGCGAGGCCAGCCGCATCGAACGGGTCTCGGTGATCTACTCGACCAACTGGGGCGAGATGTTCTGCCGCACCTTCCTGCAACCCGGTCCGCTGTTCGAGCGCGACCCGGCCCGCTTCCTGGCCGAAAAGGTCGGCCAGACGCTGTCCGAAACCGTCAAACTGGGGCTGTTCACGCCCAAGGGATCGCAATGCCGAAGAATCACTCTGATCTGAACGGCCCCGCCTGCTGGGCCGTGATCTTCACCTCCGTGCGCACGGACACGGACGAGGGCTACGCCGAAACCGCCGGGCGCATGCTCGAACTGGCCCGGTCCATGCCCGGCTTCCTGGGCGTGGATTCCGCCCGCGAGGAGGTCGGCATCACCGTGTCCTACTGGGAAAGCCCGGAAGCCATCCGGGCGTGGCGCGAGCACCCCGAGCACCAGGCCGCCCAGGCGCGGGGCCGCAGGGAGTGGTACGCGTCCTTCGCCACCCGCGTCTGCAAGGTGGAGCGCGAAAGCCGCTTTCCCTGACCGGGCGGCGCGGGACTTCCCTTTTTTGGCAATTCATCCGGAAGCCGATATCCCTTCCCCATCGACAAAACCTGATGAATGATATATGCCTGCTCTCCGTCGGCGCAGAATACAATTTTGTATTTCCGTGCCGATTCCGATTATTCCGTACTCCAACGAGCATATTTCAAAGGGAACGTCATGCGCAAACCTCTCATACTGTCGGCCGCCTGTCTGGCGGCCTTTCTCATGCCCGCCTCCGCCCTGGCCGCCGATCCTGTGGTGGCCGCCGCCAACGCGGAACACTGGGGGCTGTTGACCCTGATCCCGCCGCTGCTGGCCATCGCCCTGGCCTTTGCCAGCAAAAACGTCGTCCTGTCGCTGTTCATCGGCGTGTTCTCGGGCTGTTTCATGCTCGAACTCAAGGGGTACGACGTGTACCACGCCCTGGTCGGCGGGTTCCTGCACCTGTCCACCCAGGTCCTGACCTCCCTTGCCGATCCGTGGGACGCGGGCATTGTGCTCCAGGTCCTGGCCATCGGCGGGCTCATTGCGCTGATTTCCAAGATGGGCGGCGCCCAGGCCATAGCCGGGGCCATCTCCCGCTGGGCCCGGACCCCGCGCTCCTCCCAGCTGGCAGCCTGGCTCATGGGGCTGTTCATTTTCTTCGACGACTACGCCAACTCCCTGACCGTGGGCCCGATCATGCGCCCGGTGACCGACCGCCTGAAGGTCTCGCGCGAGAAGCTGGCCTTCATCATCGACGCCACGGCCGCGCCCATCGCGGGCATCGCGCTGATCTCCACCTGGGTGGCCTACGAGGTCGGCCTGATCCGCGACGGCTACCAGACCATCGGCATCAGCGGCAACGCCTACGGCATCTTCGTCCAGACCATCCCGTACAGGTTCTACAACATCTATATCCTGCTCTTCATCCTCCTGGCCGTGTGGCTCAAACGCGACTTCGGGCCCATGTACGCGGCCGAGATGCGCGCCCGGACCCACGGCAAGGTCCTCGGCGACAACGCCGTGCCCATGGCCTCGGACGAGGCCACCACCCTGGAGCCCGCCGCCCACGTGAAACCGTCCGTGTGGAGCGCCATCCTGCCCATCGGCACCCTCATGGTCGCCGCCTTCCTGGGTTTCTATTTCAACGGCTACCGGAACCTGGACGATCCGACCTTGCTGGCCTCGGTCAACGCCTCGCCTCTGTCGTTCGCCTCCATGCGCATCTGCTTCGGGGCCTCGGACGCCTCGGTGGTCCTGTTCCAGGCCGCCCTGCTCGCCTCCCTGGTGGCCATCGCCATGGCCGTGTCCCGCAGGATCATGCCGCTCAAGGAGGCCATCGAGACCTTTGTCACCGGCATCAAGTCCATGAACATCACCGCCGTCATCCTGCTCCTGGCCTGGTCCCTGTCCGGAGTCATGAAGGAGCTGGGCACGGCCACCTATCTGGTGGGCGCGCTGTCCGACGCCCTGCCCGCCTACCTGCTGCCGTCCATCATCTTCATCCTCGGCTCGGTCATCTCCTTCGCCACCGGGACCTCCTACGGGACCATGGGCATCCTCATGCCCCTGACCATCCCCCTGGCGTTTGCCCTGAACCCGGCCCCGGAGTTCGTGGTCCTGTCCGTGGGCTCGGTCCTGACCGGAGCCATCTTCGGCGACCACTGCTCGCCCATCTCGGACACGACCATCCTGTCCTCCATGGGCGCGGGCTGCGACCACATCGACCACGTGCGCACCCAGCTGACCTACGCCGTGGTCGTGGCCGGGCTGGCCATCGTCACCGGCTACCTTCCGGCCGGACTGGGTCTGCCCGTCTCCCTGACCCTGCCGCTCGGCATCCTGGCCACGGCCCTGGTCATCCGTTTCGCGGGCAAGAAGGTCGACGCCTAGCCCGGCCGCAGGACACAAAAAAAGCCCGGATCGAAGAACCGATCCGGGCTTTTTTTCATGCCCGCCGACAGACATTCCGTCCCCGTCAGTACAGCCGCCGGATCCCCAGGACCCGGCTCTTGGGGTAGGCGGCGATGTTGACCTCGTCCTTCTGGTTGCCGCCCAGGACCAGCACCCTGCCGTTCTCCTCGCCAGCGTAGAAACCCACGTGGCCGGGAGCGTCGAGCACCTCGGGGCCGGGCTGCTTGCCGGTGCCCCGCTTGAGGACGACCACGTCGAAACCGGGCTCGGCCTCCCCGCCCACGGCCCGGCCCACCTTGAGCCAGGAACGGGCCATCAGGCTCTTGGACCGGGGCAGGCGAAGCAGCCAGGCCACGTAGTTGGCAAAGGCGGAACACCAGGGCACGTCGTCTCCCTCGGGCCAATCGTCGTCGAGTTTGAGCATGGCCAGGACCGCCGGATTGGACTGGCTCCCGGGCACTTCCCGGACCCCGACGAAACGCTGGGCCATGTCGAACGCCGTCATTTGGATCGCACGCATACCCACCTCCGAACCGCTAGAGTTCAAAGCCACCTATGCGTCCATACCATGCGGGGGATAAAAATCAAAAGCGGTAGCGGTAGTATTTGACGTCCACGTCCATGAGCGGGACCGTGTCCGGGACCTCGTCCCGGGCGACCTCGATGAAGCCGGACTTCTCGTAGAAGCGGTGCGCCGCGTGGTACACGTCCACAGTGCCGAGGTAGACCTCGCGCACGCCGTGCTCCCGCGCCCAGTCGAGCAGGGTCCGCATGAGCTTCGCGCCCACGCCGCGCTCCCTGCCGCGCCAGGCTTTTTTGACGAACATCTTGCGCAGGGCGCAGACGCCGTCGCCCACGTCCTTCAGCGCGATGGTCCCGATGAGTTCGCCGCCCTCGAAGGCGAGCCAGAAGCTGCCCGCGCCGTACTGGTAGTATCCGGGGATGTCCCGCAGGTCCGGCTGCTTCTCGGCCGAGGTGGCCACGCCGAATTCCTCGATCTGGATGGTGGTGATGAGCCTGACGATGGAGTCGGCGTCGTGCTCGGGGTCGAGCTGATCGTATTGGACGATGCGCATGGCCTACGCCATCCGGGTGGCGACCCAGTCGAGGACCATGGTCGGATTGACCGGGACCTGGGTGTTCAGGGCGTCCTGGGCCTGTTCCAGGACCAGGCCGATGCGCCGCAGGTCGGCCGGGCCGTAGGCCCTGGCCATGCCCGCCGACAGAGGCGTCGAGCAGGCCCCGGACAGGGCCTCGCGCAGTTCGCGCTGCATGCCTATGACCACGTCCATGGCCAGATTGCGGTCCACCGCGCCGCGCACCTGGGTGCGCTCGAACCATCCCCGCCCGGTCTGCCAGAAATCGACCAGGGCCGTGGTCCACTCGGTCACCTCGGGCGGGTTCACGCGCACGTCCGGCCAGGACAGGGTGACCACCCAGGAGCGGGAGACCAGGGTCTCCAGGAGCCGCTCACGCTGGGGCGCGGCCAGGACGAAGACGTTGCCGGGCCTGGGCTCCTCCAGGGACTTGAGCAGGGCGTTGGCCGCCTCGGTCATGAACATCTGGGCCTCGGCGAAGATGGATACGCGGTAGCCGTCGCCGTGAGGCGGCTGGCCCCAGGTGGAGCGCTTCTCGCGCACCGAGTCCACCTTGATCAGCCCCTCGCGGCCGTCGAAGAACAGCAGGTCGTTGAAGGCCAGGTCCGCGATCTGCCTGCAAGCCGGGCACTGGCCGCAGGGCACGGAGCCGGACGCGCAGTTCAGGCGCATGGCCCAATACAGGGCGAGGGCGACGCGCGAATCCGCGTCGCCCCCCTCGATGACAATGGATTGGGGCGGGTCGTGGGCGATGGCGTTGAGCCGCCGGACCGCGTGCTCCTGCCCAACCAGGGCCGCCAGCGGATCGTCGTGCAGCGTCATGCCCAACGCTCCCTAAAAGGTCTGTACCCGGTCCGGGCCCACGGAGACGATGCCGATTTTCACGCCGGAGATTTTCTCGATGCGCTTGAGGTAGCTGACCGCGTTTTCGGGCAGGTCGTCCCAGCTGCGCGCGCCGGAGATGTCCTCGTCCCAGCCGGGCATGGTCTCGTAGACCGGGGTGACGTGGGCCATGCCGTTCTGCTCCTGGGGCGGGTAGGCCACGGTCTCGCCCTTGTATTCGTAGCCCACGCAGAGCTTCACTTCCTTGAGCCCGGACAGGACGTCCAGCTTGGTGATGGCCAACTCGGTGGGACCGTTCAGCCGGGCGGATTCCTTGAGGACCACCAGGTCGAGCCAGCCGCAGCGCCGCTTGCGCCCGGTGGTGGCCCCGAACTCGTGGCCGTTGGACTGCAGGTAGTCGCCGTCGGCGTCCAGCAGTTCCGTGGGGAACGGGCCGCTGCCCACGCGGGTGGTGTACGCCTTGACGATGGCGATGATCCGGTCGAGCTCGCGCGGCGAACAGCCGGAGCCCGAGGCCGCGTTGGCCGTGACCGTATTGGACGAGGTAACGAAGGGATAGGTGCCGTGATCAATGTCCAGGTGCGTGCCCTGGGCACCCTCGAACAGCACGCAGTCCGCGGCCTGGATGGCCGAGGATACGTCGCCGAGGTACGGCACCAGCCGTTCGGCCACGGGCATGACCTTATCGAAGACTTCCCCGGCGTCCAGGGGCTCGGCGCCGTACAGGTGCTTAAAGAGCACGTTCTTCTCTTCCAGGGCCTTGGCGATCTTGTCCTTGAGCAGTTCGGGATCGGCGAAGTCGCCGGCGCGGATGCCGCAGCGGTTCATCTTGTCCTCGTAGCACGGGCCGATGCCTCGGCCGGTGGTGCCGATCTTGCCGTCGGCGGACTTGGAGGACTCGCGGGCCGCGTCCATGAGACAGTGGTACGGCATGATCACGTGGGTCTTCTTGCTGATCATTACCCGGGAGGGGGACACGTCCACGCCCTTGGCGGCCAGCTTGTCCAGTTCCTCGCAGAAGACGAACGGGTCCAGGACCACGCCGTTGCCGATGAGGCACTGCTTTCCGGGGTGCAGGATGCCGGAGGGGATCAGGTGCAGGATGCACTGCTCGCCGTCGACCACCAGGGTATGCCCCGCGTTGTTGCCGCCCTGGAAACGAACGATGGCGTCCGCCTTCTCGGCCAGCATATCGACGACCTTGCCTTTACCTTCGTCTCCCCACTGGGAACCGAAAACCACCATATTGGACATTGTTAGCTCCTTGAAATACCGGGATTGCGGCCCCCGGCCGGGGATGCGCGCACAAACGGTTATGTTCCGTAAATATAAACGGGCGTCTATGTCAACCGGCCGGTGCGGCGGCTACTTGCCGTTCTTGGGCGTCAGGGTGAGCAGCTTGCCCCGCCGGTCCTTCTTGTCCGGCCCGGCCCCATGGTCCTGGTCCCGGGCCGAGGCGAGGTCGCCGTTCACCGGCCCGGAACCCTTTTCCGGCGCGGTCAGGGCGGCCAGGTCTATCTCCACCGGCCCTTCCCCGGGCTGGCGGGACTGCGCCCAATTATAGTTGAAAAGCTGGTTCTTGAGGCGGGTGGACTGGATGAGATTGAACACCAGGACCGATTCCTCCCACCGTTTGGTGGGCTCGAAATGGCGGACCTTTTCCGCATATTTTTCCCAAAGGCTCATGAGCGAGGCCTCGTCGTAGGCATTGATCTGACGGGCGAGTTTCAAGAGCGCCTTTTCCATGTAGCTTTCTGACATCGGTGTTCCTTGATTACTGAAAAACGCATGCCGGGATTTTCTGCATAACAAATATTGAGCTCCCCCGCCAAGGCAAAATCACGGTCCGTCCCGGACAAAAAAGACCGCCCGGAGAACCGGGCGGCCATATCGTTCACAGGGGCGCGTGCGGATCAGAAGCGCTCGAAATCGCCGTCGTCCATTTCGTTCATGTCCAGGTCCATCCCGCCGGAGGCGGCGGGCGGCGCGGAGGAGGCGGCGGGCTTGGAAGCCCCCTTGCCGATGGCCGGAGCCTTGGGCTTGGACACCGTGACCTTGTTGGCGGCCGGGACGTAGGCGGTCCCGCCGAGCTTGAAGAAGCTGATGACCTTCTGCAACTGCACGGCCTGGGACGAGAGCTCCTCGGCCGTGGAGGCCACTTCCTCGGACGCGGCCGCGTTCTGCTGGATGACCTTGTCCATGTCCTGGATGGCCGCGTTGACCTGGGTGCCGCCCGCGTTCTGCTCGTTGGTTGCGGCGGATATCTCCTGGACCAGCTCGGCCGTCTTCTGGATGTCGGGAACGATCTGGGCCAGCAGGTTCCCGGCCTCTTCGGCCACCTCGACGCTGGACGAGGACAGTTCGCTGATCTCGGCGGCGGACGCGCCGCTGCGTTCGGCCAGCTTGCGGACCTCGGCCGCGACCACGGCGAATCCCTTGCCGTGTTCCCCGGCGCGGGCAGCCTCAATGGCCGCGTTGAGCGCCAACAGGTTGGTCTGGCGGGCGATCTCCTCGATGATGGAGATCTTTTCCGCGATCTGCTTCATGGCCCCGACCGTCTTGGTCACGGCCTTGCCGCCGGATTCGGTGTCGCGTGCCGCCTTGTTGGTCATGGTGTTGGTGGTCTGAGCGTTCTCCGCGTTCTGGCCGATGGACGAGGTCATCTCCTCCATGGCCGCCGAGACCTCCTCCACGGCCGAGGCCTGTTCGGTGGCCCCGTGGGACAGGTCGATGGCCGAGGAGGCCAGCTCCTCGCTGCCCGAGGTGACCTGTTCCGAGGCCAGGCTGACCTCGGAGACCACGTTGCGCAGGGCCCCGAGCATGTTGGACATGGCCGCGGTCAACTGGCCGACCTCGTCCTTGCTCCGGGAAACGATGTCCACGGTCAGGTCGCCCTCGGCCATGGCGTTGGACACGGCCACGGCCTCGCGCAGAGGCCGGATGATGCCGCGAAGCACCAGAAAGACCACGAGGATGAGGACGCCCATGCCCAGCACGGTGGGGATGAGAATCTTCCAGCGCAGGGAGGAGACCTGGGCGTCCACGTCATCCACGTAGATGCCCGAGCCCACGACCCAGCCCCAGGGCTTGTACAGCTTGACGTAGGAGATCTTGGGAACGGGCCGGTCCGAACCGGGCTTGGGCCACATGTAATTGACGAAGCCCTGACCCTCGGCCTTGGCCACCTTGACCATTTCCTGGAAGAGATACACCCCGTGGGGGTCCTTCATGTCCGTCAGGTCCTTGCCGTTGAGTTCCGCCTTGACCCCGTGGACCACGATGACCTGGTGCAGGTCGTTGATCCAGAAGTACTCCTGTCCATGGTAGCGCAGCTCCGCGACTTCCTCCTTGGCGGCCTTTTGCGCGGCCTCCAGGGTCACGGCCCCGGACTCGGCCTTGGCGGCCCAGGACGCGATCGTCCCGTAGGCCACCTCGACCACGCCCTGCGTGGCCATGCGCTTCTCCTGCATGAGCGAATCGCCCACCACGGGCAGGAAATATCCGAGCAAACCCGCCAGGATCAGGATTACCGCAGCCAGGAAGAAACTGAGGATCTTGCTCTGCAGTCCCCAGTCCTTGAAGTTGAATATACGCATAACGCCTCCTGTTCGCTGAAAATTCCAACGACGACTACAGCGCCGAGCGAAAACCGTGCTCATTACAATTGGTTTTCGCCTGATTCAAGCTTACTATGTTATCGCGTTAGAACAATTATTATTTATCGGAAATTTCAAACAGATGCTTGAGTTCCGGGACGATACGGGCTCCAGTCATTGCCCGCCTGTGGAAGGTGTGTTATGACCGCCCCCTCACACGGCAACAACAGGGAGTCCAAGCGATGAGCGATTTGAAAAAGATGTACCATACCTTGCAGCAGGACCCGTTTCCGGCGGACATGAAACTGACCCTGGGCGACCAGGAACTGGTCTTCAAAAAACGGACCTGGGAGATCGACGGCGAGACCAAGGGGTTGCGCTACGGCGAGAACCCGGACCAGCCCGCCGCGCTCTACGAGTTGGCGCGGGGGCAGCTTGAAGTCGGCGGCGTCAAGTTCATCGGCGCGGGCCAGGGGCTCGTCTCGGCCCTGACCGAGGAGCACATGCTCCAGGCGGGCAAGCACCCCGGCAAGACCAACCTGACCGACGTGGACAACGCCCTGAACATCTTGCAGTATCTTTCCGCCAAACCGGCCGCGCTCATCCTCAAGCACAACAACCCGTGCGGGGCCGCCTGGACCGACGAGGGCGTGGCCGTGGCCCTGAAGCGGGCGTTCGAGGCCGACCGCATCGCCGCCTTCGGCGGGGCCGTGGTGGTCAACCGCACGCTCGACCTGGCCACCGCCGAGTTGATCAACTCCGTATATTTCGAAGTCGTGGCCGCGCCCGCGTTCGACGCCGACGCCTTAGACGTGCTCAAGAGGAAGAAGAACCTGCGCATCCTGGAGATTCCGGGCATCACCGAACTGGAATCCCTGTCCACCACGCCGTTTCTGGACATCAAGTCCCTGTCCGACGGCGGCATGGTCCTACAGTTCTCCTTCCGCAACGCCATCCTCGCCGTCGACGACTTCCTCCCGGCCGAAGCCGAGAAGGACGGCAACGCCTTCGTGGCCCGCGCCCCTTCCAAACAGGAGGCGGACGACCTGCTCTTCGCCTGGGCCGTGGAAGCGGGGGTGACGTCGAACTCCGTGATCTTCGCCCGCGACGGCGTGACCACCGCCATCGGCACCGGCGAACAGGACCGCGTGGGCTGCGTGCTCCTGGCCGTGACCAAGGCGTACATCAAATACGCGGACCTGCTGGCCTCCAAGGAACTGGGCATGTCCCTGTTCGAGCTCAAGCTCAAGGCCATCAAGGACCCGGAGATGAAGGCCAAGCTGGCCGACATCGACAGGCGCACCGAAGAGGCGCGTGGCGGCCTGCCCGGCTCCGTGGTGGTCTCGGACGGGTTCTTCCCGTTCCGCGACGGCGTGGACCTGTGCATCGACCAGGGCGTGACCGCCATCGCCCAGCCCGGCGGCTCCATCCGCGACTTTGAAGTCATCCAGGCGGTCAACGAGGCCGAGCCGCAGGTGGCCATGGTCTTCACCGGACAGCGCTCCTTCAAGCACTAGTTCGAAACGATCGAAAGGGAATGGGCTTCGCCGGGCAGGAGTTCGGCGAAGCCTTTTATTTGGGACGGCGGCCGTTCCCCTTGCGGGAAGGATCGTCGTAAGCGAGTTTCATGACCAGGATGGACGCGGCCAGAACCAGGGTGACGCCGTTGGCCAGGGCCACGGCCAGCGAACCGATGTGGATGCCGTAGACCAGCCAGAGCAGGACCCCCAGGGTGAACAGCAGGTACATGCGCAGGGACAGGTCCGCCACGGAGCGGGTCCGCCAGGTGTGCAGGACCTGCGGGAAAAACGCCGCCGTGGTGCAGCATCCGGCCGCCAGGCCGATGAGTTCCGGATAATCCATCTGCATGTATTTCCCATACGCGCACGGTCTTACGCTGACAACCGTTTCATGCTAACCGAACCCTTAAGCGCAACGAAAAAGAATCGACTGACATATGGCTAAAACAACCCCGCTCGGCCCCTTGGTCCGCCCCGGCACGGTGGTGGAATTCATGCACGGCGACCAGCCCCAGCTCGCCTGGGTGCTCGAGGAATCGTCCGGCAAGCTCCGCCTGCTGACCATCAACAAGCGCGAGATGAAACTGCCCGCCGCCCGGCTGCTGCCGTGGCACGGCCCGGTGCTGTCCGCCGACGCCTCGCGCCAGGATATCCAGAATATCCTCAACGAGCGCCAGGAGGCGCGCGGCGAAATCCAGGCCGGGCTGAACGTCATGGAACTGTGGGACCTGGCCCAGGGCGAACTGGAATCCGCGCCCCTGACCTGGTTCGCCGATCTGCTCTGGGAGGAGTGGGACGAGGACCGGCTGGCCGCGCTGGGCCGGGCCATGCTCCAGGCCAAGACCCACTTCAAGTTCCGCCCGCCCGTCTTCGAGATCTGGCCCGCCGAAAAGGTGGAGCAGAAACTCCGGCAACAGGCCGAGGAAAAGGAACGGGAGGCCATCACCGGCGCGGGCCAGACCCTGCTCAAGGACCTCTGGGCCGCCCACGGCCAGGGCCGCAGGCCGAACCTGCCCGACCTGGACCCGGAGCTGGCCAAAGGGCTTGCCCGCATCCTCAGGGGCAAGGTGGGCGAGAACCTGGACGAGAACGACCGCAAGATATGGACGGCCATCTCCAAGGGGCTGCCCGACGTCCCGCACCTGGCCCTGCTCCTGGCCCAGACCTGGGGCGTGCTGCCCATGCACCACAACTATCACCTGGACGAGGCCGACTACGCCTGGGGCGACGAGTGGTCGCAATCCTTCATCAATGAAATAGAAGAGATAGAAAACAGGTTTTTCAATCAGGCAGAGACGCCGGAGATCGAGGACCTGGTCTCCATCGACGGCAGTACCACCCGGGACATCGACGATGCCTTCCGCATCGAAAAACGCGGCGCGGGCTACAAGCTGTCAATCGTTCTGGCCCGGCCCGAGGCCCACTGGACCTTCGGCTCCCCCCTGGACCGGGCGGTCCTGCACCGGGCCACCAGCCTCTACCTGCCCGAAGGCACCAGCCACATGATGCCCGAACGGCTCGGCACCGGCCAGTATTCCCTGTTGCAGGGAGAGGCGCGTCCGGCTCTGGTCGCGGACTTCTTCCTGGCGGCCGACGGCGCCCTGGACAAAGTCGAGCCGCGCACGGCCTGGGTCCGGGTCAAGGCCAACACCACCTACGAGGACGCGGACCGGGCCATCCGGGAGCGGACCGACGAATCCCTGATGCTGGCCCATGACCTGGCCACCCACCTCCTGGAGCGGCGGCTGGCCTCGGGGGCGTGCGTCATCCGCAAGCCCGAGCCCATCGTCACCCTTACGGGCAGCGGCGCGCAGACCTCGGTGGATATCGAGCTCAAGACGCCCAGCCCGCGCTCGGAGCTGGTCATCAGCGAATTCATGATCCTGGCCAATTCGGGGCTGGCCCTGTGGGCAAAGGACAACGGCGTGCCCCTGCTCCACCGCACCCAGGACATCGCCCTGCCCCCGGAGGCCGCTGGCATCTTCACCGAGCCCGCCGAGATACTGCGTTCGGTCAAGCTGCTCCTACCTCCGACACTGGAGACCGCGCCCAAGCGGCACGCGGCGCTCGGCGTGGCGGCCTACGCGCCGATCACCTCGCCGCTGCGGCGCTACACCGATTTCATCAACATGGCCCAGGTCAGCGCCTTTCTGGCTTCGGGCGAGCCGAGGCTCGACCGCGAGGAACTGGACCAGCTGATCACCCACCTGAACATGCGCATCCAGTCGGTCAGCACGGTGCAGCGGTTCCGGCCCCGGTACTGGAAACTGGTCTACCTGGCCAAGCGCCGCCGCGAGTTCCAGCCCGCCGTGCTGGTGGACGAGGCCGGCCCCATGGCCACCCTGGCCATGCCGCACCTCCAGGTCAACGTGCGCGCGCCCAGAAAGATGCTCGGCGACAAGCTCTATCCGGGCCAGCGGTTCCAGATCAGCTTCTCGCGCATCGACCCGCTGACCAACGAAATCCGTCTGAGCGAGGCCCTGGAGGAATAAGCGTGCTTTTCAACGTGCCGCAAAATCTGTAATATCACGCAGCAATCGCGATTTATCAGGAGAAATCACCATGACCTTCATTTTCTGGGCCCTGCTCGCCTATGTCCTCGGCTCCATCCCCTTCGGGCTGGTCATCGCCAAGTCCGCGTGCGGCATCGACCCGCGGAAGGACGGCAGCAGGAACACCGGGGCCACCAACGTGGCCCGGCTGTGCGGCATGAAGTACGGCATCGCCACCCTGGCCTGCGACCTGCTCAAGGGACTGCTCCCCGTGGTCTTCGCCGCCTCCTGGCTCGAATCCCCGTTCGCCCTGTCCCTGGTCGCCCTGGCGGCCATCCTGGGCCACGTCTTTTCCTGCTTCATGGGCTTCAAAGGCGGCAAGGCCGTGGCCACCACCGTGGGCGCGTTCCTGGGGCTGGCCTTCTGGCCCGCGCTGATCTGCATCGTCCTGTGCCTGCTCATGGTCTGGCTCACCGGGCACGTGTCCATGGGCTCCCTGACCTTCGCCCTGTCCCTGCCCGTACTCATGCTCCTGTCCGGCAACTTCGCCTTCATCCCCGTGGCCGTGGTGGTCATGCTCGTCCTGTTCTGGCGACACAGGGAGAACATCCGCCGCCTGGCCAGGGGCGAGGAAAATCCCTGGCTCAAAAAGGGGTAACCCCGTGCAGAAGGCCTCCCCCAAGCGCTACGCCGTCTACTCCATCGGGGCGTCCATCGTGACCCTGGTGCTGAAGTTCGGCGCATGGGGGATGACCGGCTCGGTCGGCCTGCTCTCGGACGCCACCGAATCCCTGGTCAACCTGACCGCGGGCGTCCTCGCCCTGACGGCCATCACCATCGCTCTGCGCCCGGCCGACGCGGACCACGCCTACGGCCACGGCAAGGCGGAATATTTCTCCAGCGGCATCGAGGGCTCGCTGATCATCGTGGCCGCCTTCGGCATCGGCTACGCGGCCGTGGACCGCTTCCTCTCGCCCCAGGACCTGCGCCACCTCGGCCCCGGCCTGGTCCTGGCCCTGGTCTCCTCGGCCGTCAACTTCCTGGTCGCCCGGATCATGCTCCGCGCGGCCGACCGGTTCGACTCCATCACCCTGGAGGCGGACGCCCGGCACCTGCTGACCGACGTCTGGACCTCGGTGGGGATGGTGGCCGGGCTGGCCGTGATCATCGTCATGCCCCAATGGAAGATCCTGGACCCGATCATCGCCGTGATCATGGCCGTGAACATCGTCTTCACCGGGATCGGGCTGCTCAAGCGGTCCGTGGGCGGGCTCATGGACGACGCCCTGCCCGAAGAGGAACTCAAGCTCATCGCCAACGCCATCCACAGCTACGCGGGCACGGAGTCGTCCTTCCACGGCCTGCGCACGCGCAAGTCCGGGCCCAAGCGATTCATCGATTTTCATTTGGTGGTGCCCGGTTCCATGACTGTGCACGATTCCCATGAACTGTGTGAACTCATTGAAGAACTCATCCACTCCAAGCTGCCCCGCGCCGAGGTGACCATCCACGTCGAGCCGCTGGAATGCGACACCTCCTATGACGGGAGGGACGTGGGCGGAGCCTGCGCGGCCAGTCTTGGCGGAGAATGTCCCATGATGTCGCCTCCTTTGACGGACAAATCGGGCGAGTAGACCCTGCTCCCCCACCTCTTTCGAGGTCCATGGGCCGAGGCCCATGTCTTTTGTCACGTCCTTAACCGGCCCTGGCGCCGGACACGAGGTAACACATGGATATTCTGCTTCAGATATGGGGCGGGTCTTCGTACCTGCTCAACAAGATATGCTTTTCCCGGGCGGAGCGCAGCGCCGCCCCGGAATCCAACAAGGCCTGGCGGCTGCGGTCGTGGGCCATCTTCCTGGCCGGGCTGCCCGCCTGGGTCACCGTTTTCATCCTGGAACACAACTGGATCGCGGCCGCCGTGGAGGCGGGCGGCGCGCCGGCCATGCTCATGGGCTTCATCATCGCCCTGCGCGGCCATGGGCGCGAACCGAGATGGCTCGACTACATGGCGCGCTTCTCGGTGGTCTTCGGGCTGGCGGCAAGCCTGTATGATTTCGGTGGGATAACGACCCTGACGCAGATCTACGAACTGTGCGTGGCCGCCGGATTCCTGATCGGCACCTACTTCTCGGCCAAAGACAACGTGAACGGCTACTTCGGGTTCATGCTCGGGAACCTCAGTTGCGCGGTCCTGATGGGCAGCCAGGGCTATTACATCCTCATGGCCCAGCAACTGGTCTCGCTGATCTTTGTGGCCGACGCCTACCGCGCCCGCCGCAGGGCGGGCCGCGGGTAATGGGCCGGGAAGACCTCAGGCGCCCTGCTTCTCCCACGGGAGGTTGCCGAGGATGGCCTCGACCACCGGCTCCAGAGAGGCGCGGTCCACGGCCACGGCCGGGATGCCCTCGGGGAAGACGCGGGCCATCGCTTCGCGTCCTTCCTCGTCGAGCCTGTCCCACTTGTTCAGGACCAGGATGGACGGGATCTCGGCCAGCTCCATTTCGTCGAGAATGGCGCGGACCGCCTCCACCTGCTCCTCCACCTCCGGGTGGGAGGCGTCGCAGACGAGCACGAGCAGGTCGGCCGAGTCCAGCTCCTCCAGGGTGGCCCTGAAGGCCTCCTTGAGGTCCGGCGGCAACCGGCGGATGAAGCCGACCGTGTCGGTCAGGACCACCTCGCGCTCCTCGGGAAAACGGATGCGGCGGCTGGTCGGGTCCAGGGTGGCGAAGAGCTTGTCCTCGGCCAGGACCTTGGAACTGGTCAGAGTGTTCAGCAGCGTGGACTTGCCCGCGTTGGTGTAGCCCACCAGCGAGACGATGGGCAGCCCGGCCTTGGCCCGGCGCTCGCGGGTCTGGGAGCGGTGTCTGCGGACCTGCTTGAGCTCGGCCTTGAGCCGGGTCAGCCGGTCGTTGGCCCGGCGGCGGTCGATCTCGAGCTTGGTCTCGCCCGGCCCGCGCCCGCCGATGCCGCCCATGAGCCGGGACATGGCCCGGTTCTTTCCCACCAGCCTGGGCAGAGTGTACTTGAGCTGGGCCATCTCCACCTGGAGCTTGCCCGACTTGGAAGTGGCGTGCTGGGCGAAGATGTCCAGGATGAGTTGGGTGCGGTCCAGGATCTTGCGCTCGGTGATCTCGGCCAGGTTGCGCATCTGGGTGGGCGACAGCTCCTGGTCGAAGATGATGATCGAGGCGTTGGCCTGCAACGCCCGGACCTCGAGATCGGCCAGCTTGCCCTTGCCCATGATGAACTTGGGATTGCGCTGGCGCACCCGCTGGATCATGGTTCCGGCCGCCACCAGCCCGGCGGTATCGGCCAGTTCGGCCAGCTCCTCCAGGGAGAGTTCCTGCACCGGGCGCGGGGTCTCGTCCACGCTGACCAAAAGCGCCCGGTCCTCGTCCGAGCCCAGCCCCTGCCCGTCCGCCTGGCGGCCGAACTCGTCCTCGATGGCCGAGGTGATGGCCCCCAGGTCATGGTCGAAGCGGTCCCAGCGCACGGGCGGGAAAAGTTCGTAGCTCTTCTCGTCCGTGTTGGGCGGCAGCAGGTGGGCGGCCTCCACGGCCACCGGAAATCCCTCGCGCACGGTCAGGGAGGCCACGGAGTCCAGCCGCAGGAAGACCATGTCCATGAGGTCCTCCTGGCTCAGGCTCTCCTCGGCCAGGTGGGTGTGCAGCAGGCGCAGGCCGCGCAGACGGCCCGAACTCATGCGCGCCCTGGGCAGCTCCGGGATGTAGATGGACCGGTTGTCGCCGACCAGGACCATGGCCACCTTGCCCTGGCGGTCGATGAGCAGGCCGAGTTGGCGGCCGGTGTCCTCGGACAGCTCGGCCAGTTCGCGGGCCTGCTCGTTGGTGTAGGCCTCGCTGACCGGGAACTGACGCTGGTACAGGCGGGACAGCCGCTTGATCTGGCTGGGCTTCAACCCTTGCAGGTTGCCCTTGGGCTTCTGGGCTATGATGACGCTCCTGGATAAAACGTGTCCGCGGCGGTCCCACGACCGATTTCCGCAGCCGAAAAATTTCTGGAATCCCATTGTCGATCAGGGAGCCGGGACCCTTGATCCCAACTCCCTGATCGGCGTGATTCGACTATGCACCCTCAAACGCCGCGCGGCAATCCCCCCGACGCCGCGCGGCGGACGAAAAACAACGCCTAGGCGTCGTTTTCGCTGAGGTATTTCGTGATCATGGCGTCGTATTCGCTGGTCAGCCGGAAGGTCAGGGTGGCCATCTCCTTGCGGAATTCCAGGGTCAGGCCGCCATGCTCCTCGATCTCCTTTACCACGGTCTCGTAGTACTGGGGATCGGGGACCACACAGATGGAGTGGAAGTTCTTGGCCGTGGCCCGCAGCATGGTCGGGCCGCCGATGTCGATCTGCTCCACCGCCGCCTTGAGGTCCAACCCCTTGGCCACCGCGTCGGCGAAGTTGTACAGGTTGACGCAGACCAGGTCGAAGGGCTCGATGCCGAAATCGCGCAGGGTCTCCATGTGCGCCTCGTCGTCCTTGTCGGCCAGGATGCCGCCGTGGATGTGCGGGTGCAGGGTCTTGACCCGGCCGCCCAGGATTTCGGGGAAATCGGTGACGTCGGACACCGAGGTGACCGGCAGCCCGGCGTCCTTCAGCATCTTCTTGGTCCCTCCGGTGGACACCAGTTCGCAATCCCGGTCCACCAGGAATTTGCCGAACTCGGCCAGACCGGTCTTGTCCGTAACGGATAGTATCGCTCTCTTAACAGGCAACAGATTCATCGCAACCTCACTTGATGTTTTGAGTGCCTGTGCCAGATTTGCCGCCCAAACGCAAGGCGCGGAAGGCCATGGTTTCCGGCGAAAAACCGCCCGACGGGACTCTGGTTTTCCACAGGTGTGTATAACGGGAAAAAGAGTGAATCCGAAAAAACCGGAAAAACCGGGAGTTAGGCGCCCGATGCGCGGCCAGAGTCATACCCCGCGGGGATCGCCTACTATGGACGGAAGATCAACGAAAACAGCACAAAAGCCATTTCCGGATATGGCTCGAGGGAACGGGCGCGCGCGGGGCAAGGGGGATGGGAAGCGGAAAGCAGACAAGACCGTGCGCAGGCTGATGCGCGAACGGTTGCCACGTGGGTGGCGGCCGGGCCGCCGGACGGTCTCAAGGCTGATTTCCCGCCCCGCCTCCGCAAGGGACGCGGGACGGGAAATCAACGGGGAGGGGAGACCGTTGTCAGGACCGGAACTGGTCGAGCATTTCCTTGGCCGGCGCGTTCTCGGGATCCTTTTCCAGGATCGTCTCGAGTTCCTTGACGGCCGCGTCCTTCTGCCCGACGCAGGCGAGGCACCCGGCCAGGGAGTAGCGCACTTCGTGCTTGGCCGGATCGATTTCGAGATAGTTCTCGAGGTGCGGGATGATTTCGCCGATGCGTTCCAGTTCATGGCCGAGCCTGATCAGGCTGAACAGGGCGACCATGTTTTCGGGATTCATCCCGATGGCCTCGACGAACAGGGAAAAAGCCTGCTCCCTGTCGTTGTTCTCCATGCGGATGAGCGCTATCCCGGAAAGACTCTTGTCCGAAGGCGCGATCTTGTGGGCCTTCCTGTACATCAGTTCGGCGTCTTCCAGATCGCCGCGCTGAACGGCGACAGTGGCCAGCCCGAGATACGGGTCCGGATGGACGCCGTTGGAACTGACCGCCTTCTTGTAGTACTCCTCGGCCTTGTCCAGCTCACCCATGAACAGGTAGCATTCGCCGAGTTCCTTGTTGATTTCGTAATCCAGATGACCACTCATAGTTCCCCTCCATTTCTCCTTTGCCCGAGAGCGGGCTGAAAAGATCTCCATGGCCGAATCGGCCGCAACCGATCTAGCAATCAATGTGCCAAAAAGGGAAAAAACGAATTTTCCAGCACGGACACTATTTTCTTAATACGCTGTAATAAATATATTTTCACACAAACCGGCCAGCAAGCTCCAGAGCCTCAATCCTGCCCGAAACCACCCCGGGAGGCAGATTCTACCCTATTTTTATGCCCTGCCCGGACGGCACCGCCCCGAGCTCTTTGACCGGGAGTCTGACGCACGACAGGCCCATTGTCTACAAATTCTCTTCGATTTCAATAAGTTGTTTGATTGGAACGGGAGTTGCTAAGTCTCCTGCGGACTCGGCGGAAAAACATGCCTCCGCCGCCCCCAGGAACGTCACGCGAACGCAGGAGGAGCAAGGAATGCGAGGACTTTTCGAGCATCACCTCAACATAACGGCAAAGGTCATGGACCTGCGCCTGCAACGTCAAAATATCGTCACGGGCAACATCGCCAACGTGAACACGCCGGGCTACAAAGCCCGCCGCCTCGAATTCGAGAACCAGCTCCAGGCCGCCTTGAACCAGGACGGACTGGGCAAGCTGACCCGCACCAAGCAGGACCACCTGCCCGCCACCTTCGACCCCGACGGATTCAAGGGCGAGGGGCTGGACGATTTCCGGGGCCGCGAGGTCTGGGGCCAGGACGAGGTCAACCTGGAAAAGGAAATGGCCACCAACACGAAGAACACCATGATGTACAATGCCCTGGCCTCGGTCATCAAGAAGAGCTTCGACGGCATGAACAGAGTCATCCAGGAAGGGAGCAAGTAAATGGATATCATGACCGCCCTCGACATCGGCGCGTCCGGGCTCTCGGCCCAGCGGGCGCAGCTGAACGTCATTTCCATGAACATGGCCAACATCCGGACCACCAAGACCGAGGCGGGCGGCCCGTACCAGCGCAAGTCCGTGTCCTTCGAGGCCACACCGGTCTACTCGCCCTTCGACCAGGCCATGCAGGACCAGCTCAACCGCAACCTGGAAGGGGTCAAGGTGCTCGGCGTGATCCGTGACGAGCGTCCGTTCAAGCAGGTCTACGACCCGAACCATCCGGACGCCAACGACCAGGGCTACGTGTTCTACCCGGACATCAACGTGGTCGAGGAAATGGCCAACATGATGCAGGCCATGCGCGGATACGAGTCCAACGTCCAGACCATCGAAAGCGCCAAACGCATGTTCCAGAAAGCCCTGACCATCGGGCAGAGCTAGGAAAAGGAGAAGAGCAAATGGTCGTCAAAAGCGTCGCATTCAATGCCTATCAGAACGCCATGGACCTCCGCCGCCGCACGGTGGACTCCACGGTCTCCCAGAGTCTCAGGAAGCCCCAGGCACCCGCCACCAGCTTCCAGGACACCCTCAAGTCCTCCCTGGTCAAGGTCAATGACCTCCAGGAGACCAAGGAATCCATGATCAAGGAATTCGCCTCCGGCAAGACCCAGAACGTGCACGAATTGATGATCGCGATGCAGAAGGCGGGCATGGCCATGCAGATGACCGGCGCCGTCCGCTCCAAGATCATGACCGCGTACAAGGAAATCATGCAGATGCCCTTCTAGGCGTCGCAGCAACCGGATCACACCGCCACCGCAAGCTGGAGAAATAGAAGATGCCTCCGTTCGTCGACGAATACTGGAACAAAATGCAAGGGCTCTGGACCGACCGCACCGTGTCCCAGCGCATCCTCATCGGAGGATTGGCCGCCGCCGTGGTCATCTCCTTCGCGCTGATGATCTACTGGATGAACAAGCCGGACTACCGGGTCCTGATGACCAACCTCTATCCCGAGGACGCGTCCCGGGTCGTGGGCATGCTCCAGGCCCAGAAAGAGGACTACAAGCTCGAGAACAACGGCACGACCATCATGGTCCCGGCCGACCGGGTCTACGAGCTGCGGCTCAAGGTGGCGGGTGAAGGCAACCTGCACGGCCAGGGCATCGGCTTCGAGATCTTCGACGAGGTCCAGATCGGCCAGACCGACTTTGTCCAGCACGTCAACTACCAGCGGGCGCTCCAGGGCGAACTGGCCCGCACCATCACCGAATTTCCCATCGTGGACAAGGCCAGGGTGCACCTGGTCATCCCGCAGAAGTCCCTGTTCATCGAGGACCAGATCCCGCCGTCCGCGTCCATCGTCCTGCAGCTCAAGGGCGACGGCAAGCTCGAGCCCGACGAGATCCAAGGCATCGTCAACCTGGTGTCCATGGCCGTGGAAGGGCTCGAACCCAAGAACATCACGGTCACGGACATGAAGGGGCACCCCCTGTACACCCCGCAGGACGAGGCCTCCGGCCTGGCCATGTCCAACGCCCAGCTCGAACACAAGGCGGGCGTGGAAAGCAAGCTGCAACGCCGCATCCTCGAGCTGCTCGGACCGGCCGTGGGCCCGGAGAAGGTCATCGCCCGGGTCAACGCGGACCTCGATTTCAGCCAGCGGACCGTGCGCAAGGAGACCTACGATCCGGCCAGCGCCGTGGTCCGTTCCGAAACCCGCAACGAGGAGACCACCAACGGCGCGGCCAACCTGGCGGGCGGCGCGCCCGACACCAACTTCCGGGGCGACGGCTTCACCGGCACCCAGACCACCCAGGACTCCACCCGCGAGTCCCGGACCACCAACTTCGAGATCGACAAGCAGGAAGAAAATATCGTAGCCCCCGTCGGGGAATTGAAACGTTTGACCGTTGCGGTTATCGTGGACGGGACGTGGCAGGCTGACGCCGACGGCAATCAGGTCTACGTGCCCCGCACCGCCGAGGAGATCGACCGCATCCGCACCCTGATCGAGAACGCGGTGGGCTTCGACGAGGCGCGCGGCGACACCATCGAAGTCAGCAACATCTCGTTCGGCGAACCGCAGCTGGCCAGCGGCGATTCCCTGATGCGGACCATGCTGGAATACGCCCAGCGGCTGGGCAAGCCGTTCCTGAACGGACTGCTGATCTTCCTCTTCCTGATCCTGGTCGTCCGCCCGGTGGTCATGGCCCTGATCCGGCCGAGGGTCGCCGAGCAGGAGATCGAGGAGATGGCCGGGCTGCCCGGTTCCGAGCGCCTGGCCCTGGAGGACGACGAGATGGACGAGGAGGCCCTGGACACTTCCCGTCGGCTCGAAAACGCCAAAAACCACGCCATTCAGCTGTCCGACGAGAACATCGACCAGGCGGTCCACCTGCTCAAAACCTGGCTTACCCAGGAGGCGTAAGAAATGGCAGACTTCACCGGCCCCCAGAAAACGGCCATCGTGCTCCTCTCCCTGGGAGAGAAGTTCACGGCGGAGGTGTTCAAGCGCATGGAGCGCAACGAGATCGCCGCCGTGTCCAAGGCCATGCTCGAAACCGACTCCGTGCCCAAGGAGGAGGTCCTGGAAGTGCTCAAGGAGTACAACGAGTCCCTGGCCTACGGCGCGGAGCTTCTGGTGGGCGGGCCGGAACAGGTCAAGCGGTTGCTGACCCAGTCCCTGGACGCGGAGACCGCCAAGTACATCATGGATTCCCTGGACCTGGACACCGGCCCCACGCCGTTCCAGGAGCTGGAGAACGTCAGCCCGCGCATTCTGGCCCAGATCCTGCGCAACGAGCACCCGCAGACCCTGGCTCTCATCCTGGGCCACCTGCACCCGGACCAGGCCGCCGAGCTCATCCAGAACCTGCCCGCCGGCGTGCGCGCCGAGGTGCTCATGCGCCTGGCCAAGCTCGAGGCCGTGGCCGAGGAGATGCTCATGGAAGTGGACAAGGTCCTGCAGAGCCAGCTCATCGCCATGGGCGGCAAGGAAGGCAAGAAGGTCGGCGGCGTCAATTCCGTGGCCGAGATTCTCAACGCGGTGGACCGCAACACCGAGGAAGAGGTCCTGTCCGAAATCGAGGAGGAGTCCACCCAGATGGCCGAGGACATCCGCAACCTCATGTTCGTGTTCGAGGACGTCAAGGGCATCGACGACATCGCCATCCGCGAGCTGCTCAAGGAGGTCTCCAACGAGGACCTCACCGTGGCGCTGAAGGGCGCCAGCGAGGACCTGCGCGAAAAGTTCTTCAAGAACCTGTCCGAGCGCGCCTCGGCCATGATCAAGGAGGACCTGGAGATCATGCCGCCCAAGAAGCTCTCCGAGGTGGAGGCCGCCCAGCAGTCCATCGTCAAGACCGTCCGCCGCCTGGAGGACGAGGGCAAGATCGTCATCAGCCGAGGTGGCAGCGATGTCTTTATCTAAGCTCCAGCCCCACCGTCCGCGCATGACCGGCAAGGTCGTGGTCGGCATGGACACCCCCGGTCCGGATGAAATGACCATCCAGGAGCTGGAGGGCAAGCGCCAGCTCATCTGGGACGACTCGACCAACGAGGAGTATTTGGCCCGCGTGCGCGAAAAAGCCCGCGAGGCGGCCAAGGAGATCAAGATGCTGGCCGAGCTCGAGGCCGAGGCCCTGCGCGCCACGGCCCGGCACGAGGGGTTCGCCCAGGGCATGGCCGAGGCCCAGGATTTCGTGGACCAGCACATCCAGGACGTCTCGGCCAAGGCCGAGGCCCTGTTCGCCCAGCTCGGGGCCCAAGGGAGCGACATCTACGAGACCAGGCGGCAGGACGTGGTCACGCTCATCCGCCTGGCCCTGAAAAAAACCCTCAAGGTGGAGCTGGACGAGAAGCGCGGCCAGGCCCTCGAAGTCCTCATGGCCGAGGCCCTGGAGCGCATCGAGTCCCAGCGGCGGATCGAGATCCGCTGCAACCCCGAGGAGACCGCCGAACTGGACGAGTTCGTCAAGATCATCCAGGACCGCAACCCGACCCTCAAGTACTGGACCGTCAAAGGCGACGCCTCCATCGAGATGGGCGGCGTGGTCATCGAGGCCGAGGGCGGCAAGGTGGACAATACCATCGACACCCGCTGGAAGCTGGTCGAGCCGATCTTCGACCGACTGGCCGAGCAGATCACCTCGGGGAGCAAGGAGTAGGCATGGACTCGCGGCTCGGACTGCTGGAAGAGCTCGATCCCTGCCAGACCTTCGGCAAGGTCACCAAGGTGGTCGGCCTGATCGCCGAGGGCCACGGCATCAAGGCCCCGCTCGGCTCGGTCTGCTATCTCCTGCCCACGGGGCACGACCCCATCCCGGCCGAGGTGGTCGGCTTCCGCGACGGAGCCTGCCTGTTCATGCCCTATTCGGACATGCGCGGCATCGGACCGGGCTCGCTCATCCAGAACGCGGCCACCCCGCCGCACGTCCCGGTGGGCTCCGCCCTGCTCGGCCGGGCCGTGGACGCCTTCGGCGACCCCCTGGACGGCAAGGGCGCCATTCACGCCGAAACCTACGCCCCCCTGCACCGCGAGCCGCCCAACCCGCTGGAGCGCCCGCGCATCAACGAGCCCCTGGACGTCGGCATCCGCTCGGTCAACGCCCTTTTGACGCTGGGCAAGGGCCAGCGCGTGGGCATCATGGCCGGTTCCGGCGTGGGCAAGTCGACCACTCTGGGCATGATGGCCCGCTATACCAAGGCGGACATCAACGTCATCGCCCTGGTCGGCGAGCGCGGTAGAGAGGTGGTCGAATTCATGGAGCGCGACCTCGGCCCCGAAGGCATGGCCCGGTCCGTCCTGGTGGTGGCCACGTCGGACAAAAGCCCGCTCATCCGCATGCGCGCGGCCTACGCGGCCACGGCCATCGCCGAATATTTCCGGGACCAGGGCAAGGACGTGCTGCTGATGATGGACTCGGTCACCCGCTTCGCCATGGCGGGCCGCGAGGTCGGCCTGGCCGCCGGCGAACCGCCCACGCGCGGCGGCTACACCCCGTCGGTCTTCGCCCACCTGCCCCAGCTCCTCGAGCGCGCGGGCAAGAACCGCGAGGGGTCCATCACCGGCATCTACACGGTCCTGGTGGACGGCGACGACTTCACCGAACCCATCGCGGACTCCACCCGCTCCATCCTGGACGGGCACATCGTCCTGACCCGCGACCTGGCCGACATGGGCCACTATCCGGCCATCGACGTGCTCAAGTCCATCAGCCGTCTGCGCAGCGACATCACCACCAAACAGGCCCAGGCGGACGGCCGCGCCCTGCTGCGGCACATGGCCACCTTCAAGCGCGTGGAGGACATGGTCAACATCGGGGCGTACCAGAAGGGGGCCAACGCCGAGGTGGACAAGGCCATCGCCATGGTCGGGCCCATCAACCGATTCCTGCGCCAGCTGGTGGAGGAGCAGGAGCCCCTGGACGGCGCGTTCGCGGCCATGCACGAACTGGTGGGCGAGGACGCCGCCCCGACAGCCCCCAGAAAGCCCGCCGCCCCGGCGGCCAAGTCGCGGCAGCAGCTCAAAAAGGTGGCCCGCCCGAACGGGACGTCCCCGGCCAACATCAAGGTGAAGGCCCGCTAGAATATTCCGAGAAACTTCTTGCGCCCGGACTTGCCGGACTCCTCGTCCCCGCCGGACGAATTGTCCAGGGCCGAGCCCACGCCCCTGACCACGCTCTTCACCCCGCCGAGCACCGTGCCCACGGTGTCGACCACCACGCCGCCCAGCGCCTTGACGTACTCCTGGATCGAGACCCAGTAGCGCGGCCTGTCGATGGTTCCGGTCACGTGGATGGGGACCATGACCCCGATGAGGTTTTCGGACGACTTGCCGCCCTGCCCCTCGCTCGTGGGCACCAGCTTGGCCCGGACCATGTAGTCGATCCGGCGGGTGACCAGGGAGACCGCGCCGTGCCCGTCGGCGCGCAGCCCCGGGGCCTTGACCTCCAGGTCTCTGTTGCGGACCACGCCGTCCAGGACGGTCCCGGTGCCCGAGATGGAGCCGAACCGGGTGGAGCCGGTCTCCCCCTCCACCGTGCCCTGCCTGTCCCGGGCCGAATGGGTGGACCGGGCCAGGCCGATCAAATCCACGCCGGGAAACACCCCGTCCGACAACTTGAAGGAAAAATCGCCGCCCAGGGTGCCCAAGATATCGCGCACGCGCTGACCCCGCGCGCTCAGGGAGGAATCGTAGTCAGCCACACCCGCGTACTCGTCCTTGCCGGTCACATCCCGGGCCAGACCGGCCACGTCCAGGTGGGCCACCACGGTGCGGGTCCGGGTCACGGGCACGCCGCTGCGGGCGTCCACCGTGCCGGTCAGCCTGATGGTCCCGCCGTAGGCCTCGGCAAAGAAGGGATCGACCGTCACCAATCCGTCAACACCGCTTGCCGCCACGGCCACGTTGCTGAAAAGCGCCCCGCCGAGCTTGAGTCTGGCGACCTTGGCGTCCAGGCCGAAATCGAGCCGCCGGAGGACTCTCCCGGGCAGGATCGTGGCATCAGACAGGCCGGCCCCGGCAGCCCCATGCCCGGATGGCAGATAGCGGTCCAGATCCAGGTCGCCCACGTCCACCTGGGCCGTGATCCGGGGCCATTCGCCGCTCCGCTCCACCGTCACCCGGCCGACAATGCGGGTCCCGTCCACGGACAACTCCATATCCTCTATGACCAGTCGGCCGGGCTTGAAATCCACCCGGGCCGTGCCGTCCGCCTCAATCCGTGTCTTGATGTCGGGATGCCCGCAGTCGAAACGAGCGGACAATTTGACCGGAAACAGCCCGTCCTTGCCGACCGCGCCCGCTGTCACTTCCAGGCCGTTCAGGGCGAACCGGACGTCCGTCCCGCGGTCGTCCCAGGTCAGTTCGCCGCCGGTCACGGACACGCCCGCCAGGTCCACCAGGTCGAAGGACCGGCCGCGATCCCCCTTTCCGCCCTTCCCCGGTTCGCGCCCCACCAGGTCGTCCCAGTTGGCCCGGCCCTGCGCGTCGCGGCCCAAATTCAGGACCGGCCCGTCCAGTTCCAGTTCCCCGAACCGGACCTTGCCCGTGAGCAGGGGCAGGAGGCGCACGGTCACCCGGGCCGAACGCACTGAAACCATGGGCCCGGCCCCGAACCCATCCGCGTTGCTCAGGGAGAGCCCTCCCAGCCGCACGCCCGGGCTCGGGAAAAACGTCACCCCGATGTCGCCGTCAAAGGTCAGGGCCCTGCCCGTCTCCTTGAGCACGGCCCGGCTGATGCGGTCCTTGTAGTCGTTGGGATCGAACACGGCCATGAAGACCACGGCCGCGACCGCACACAGGACAAGGCAGACACCAAGGCCGATCAGCCCGAATTTCAGGAGGCTGCCCATGGTCCGCCCCTTTGCGGAATATCCCGCTATTTTTTCAGGAGGTTGCGGATGGCCAGCAGTTCGTCGCGCACTTCGCACAAAATGTCGCTGTGCTCGCGGCTGCGCAGTTTCTTCTTGGCTCCGTCGATGGTCAGCCCCTCGTCATACAGGAGCCGCTTGATCTCGCGAATGATTTCCAGGTGCTCCTCGGTGTACAGCCGCTGGCCGCTCTCCGTGCGGATCGGGTCGATCTCGTCGAACTCGCCCTCCCAAAACCGGAGCACGTAGGTCTTGACCCCGATGGCCTTGGCCGCCTGCCCGATCTTGTACCGCTTGAATTCCTGCAAATCTTCCATCCCCTACGTCTACCAAATACCCCCGCCGCCTTCAACTATGTTTGGGAGGAAGATGCCTCCCCCTTCCCCCCTGGCCGCCCCCCAACCCCCTCTCACCCTCCCAAACTTTTTATTGCCGCTTCGCGGATGGTGCGAGCTTGGAACTATCCTCATTCACTCACACTTCCGTGCACGCACGGCCTTGCCGAAGGCACATAAAAAGTTTTGGAGATTCTCAAGAACCTTTTTCAAAAGGTTCTTGAGCGGGGTCCGGGGCAGCGCCCCGGCCGCCGGAGGCATCCGTACAGCACAAAAAAGGCCCCGTTCCTTTCGGAGCGGGGCCTTGGCGTTCTTGTTCGGGCGGCTAGAACCGGATGGGCAGGTTCTTTTCCAGGGCGTCCAGGATGTTCTTGTGTTCCTTGTCGATCTGCTTGTCCTTGAGGGTCTTGGTCGGCGAGCGGTAGGTCAGGCGGAAGGACAGGTTGCGTTCCTCCTCCTGGCCTTCGGGCACGAACTCGGCCACGAGCTCCACGGACTCCAGGATGTCCACGCCCGCGGACAGGATGGTCTCGCGGATGGCGTCGGCATGCAGGGTCACGGGGCCGATGACGGTTACGTCGCGGCGGCTGGGCGGGAAGACCGGCAGCGACTGGAAGTTGATTTTGTGCGCATCGACCATGTCGCGCAGGCCGTCCAGGTTGAAGTCGGCCAGCCAGACGTCCTTGCGGGCGTGGTAGTAGTCGGCCATTTCCTCGCGCACCCGGCCGATGACGCCCACGGGTTCGCCGGACACGGCCACCCGCACGCAGGGCGTGAGGTAGGGGTGCTCGCCCTCGGCCATGGTGAAGACCGGGGCTTCGAGCTTGAGGGTGTCGGCCAGCAGGTGCTCCACGTGGCCCTTGATGTCCAGGTAGTCCACGTCGCCGTGTGCCCAGGGCCATTCCTCGGCGTGGCGCGGACCATAGAGCAGCATGCCCAGCCGGGTCTGCTCGCGGGTCTCGGTCTCGGAGGTCTCGTCAAAGACGAACTGCTTGGCCACCTCGAACAGGCGGATGTGGTTGTTGCCCTTGGACAGGTTGTTCTTGAGCGCGCCCAGCAGGCCGGGGGCGAGTTCGGTGCGCATGACGTTCTGTTCCTCGGACAACGGGTTGGCGATGAACACGCGGCCCTCTTCGGGCAGGGAAAGGCGGTCGAGGTCGTCGGAGCCGGTGAAGCTGTAGTTGATCGCCTCGTTCAGGCCCACGCCGCGTCCCCACAGCTTGACCCGCCTGATGAAATCGTACACCGGGGTCCCGGCCACGCCCTCCAGGGACTTGGCCACCTTGGGAAGCACCGCCGGGATGCGGTCCAGGCCGTAGACGCGGCCCACTTCCTCGTACAGGTCCACCTCGCGCTCAAGGTCCAACCGGTGGGACGGGGAATTCACGGTCCAGTTGTCCGGATCGGCATCGTCCACGGTGCACCCTTCAAGCTCGAAGACCTTCTTGGCGAAGGCCGGTTCCAGGTCCAGGCCGAGCAGGGACATGCACCGTTTGTGGCGGTAGCCGTGGGTGCGGTCCTGCCAGGGCCGGGGCTCGTTGGAGACCACGCCCGTAAGCACGGTGCCGCCCGAGGTCTCGGCCATGAGCTGGGCCGCGCGGTCGATGCAGAACCGGTTGAGCTGCTGGTCCACACCGCGCTCGAAGCGGTAGGACGCCTCGGAAGGCAGGGCCAGGCGGCGGGCGGTCTTGCGGATGGTGCCGGGACGAAACACGGCGGCCTCCAGCAGGACGTTGGTGGACCCGGCGTGCATCTCGGTATTGGAACCGCCCATGACGCCGGCCAGGCCCACAGCCCGCTTGCCGTCGCGGATGAGCAGGTCGTTGGCCGTGAGCGTGCGCTCCACGTCGTCCAGGGTGGTGAACTTCATGCCCTCTTCGGCCAGGGCCACGCGCAGCGTGGAGTCCTCGACCCGGTCGAGATCGTATGAGTGCATGGGCTGGCCCAGTTCGAACATGATGTAGTTGGTCACGTCCACGATATTGGAGATGGGACGCTGGCCCAGGGCGAGCAGCTTGAAGCGCATCCAGTCCGGAGCCTTGCGGGTCTCCACGCCCTTGATGACGCGTCCGTTGAAAAGCGGGCAGTACTCGGGGTCGTCGATCAGAATCTTGATCTCGTCCGCGGCATTGCCGCCGCCCTCGACCAGGTTCAGCTGAGGCATGGTCAGGGGCAGGTCGAAGGCCAGCGCGGTCTCGCGCGCGAAACCGAGGATGGAAAGACAGTCGGCGCGGTTGGGGGTGATGTCGAAGTCGAAGACCACCCGCTCCAGGTTCAGGGCGTCCACCAGCTTGTCGCCGACCGTAAGCGAGTCGTCGAGCACCCAGATGCCCTCGTGATCCTCGGAAAAGCCCAGTTCGCGCTCGGAGCAGATCATGCCCATGGACTTGACGCCCCGGAGCTTGGCCTTCTTGATCTTCATGCCGTCGGGCATGGTCGTGCCGACCATGGCCACGGGCACCTTCTGGCCCTTGGCCACGTTGGGCGCGCCGCACACGATGGTCAGGGTCTCCGGGCCGCCCACATCCACGGTGCAGACCGACAGGTGGTCGGACTCGGGATGAGGCTCGCGCTCGGCCACAAAGCCGACCACGATGTCCTGCACGGCCTCGAAGGGATCGGTGATGCCGTCCAGCTCAAGGCCGAGCATGGTCAACTTGTCCCCCAGGACCTGGATATCCCCCTCGTAGGGGACGAATTCACGCAACCAATTCAAGCTAACTAACATGAGTGCCTCCGGCGGCCGGGGGAAGGGGAAGAGGGGAACCCTTTGAAAAGGCTTCCCTCTTCCCTTCCCCGGACCCCCATCCCCATCTCCCCTCCTAAACTTTTTTGGATGCGCAGTGCGCGCGTTCGGAGGGGGAGGAAAAGTTGTCTTCGTAAGAGGTGAACCCTGTCGAGTTCAGTATGTCAAAAGGGGCACGCGGGAAGGCTGACGCCCTCCCGTGCCGCCACAAAATCTAGGCGAACTGTTCCAGGAAACGGACGTCGTTCTCGAAGAACATGCGCAGATCGTCGATGCCGTACTTGAGCATGGCCATGCGCTCGACGCCGAGCCCGAAGGCGAAGCCCGTGTAGACCTCGGGGTCGTAGCCCACCGACCTGAATACGTTGGGATCGACCATGCCGCAGCCCAGGATCTCCACCCAGCCGGTGCCCTTGCAGACACGGCAGGTCTTTCCGTGCATCTCGCCCTTGCCGCCGCACACGGCGCAGGAGATGTCGACCTCGGCGCTGGGTTCGGTGAACGGGAAGAAGCTCGGACGGAAACGGACGTTGGTCTTGGGACCGAAGACCTTGCGCACGAACACGGTCAGGGTGCCGCGCAGATCGCCCATGGACACGTTTTTATCGACCAGCAGCCCCTCGATCTGATGGAACATGGGGGTGTGGGTCAGATCCGAGTCGCGGCGATAGACCTTGCCCGGGGCGATGACCGCCACCGGCGGCTGGCGCTTGAGCATGGAACGAATCTGCATGCCCGAGGTGTGGGTGCGCAGGACGATCTTCTCCGACACGTACAGCGTGTCCTGCATGTCGCGGGCCGGGTGGTCCGGCGGCATGTTCAGGGCCTCGAAGTTGTGCCAGTCGTTCTCCACCTCGGGCCCGGCGGCGTGCTCGAAGCCGAGCCCGACCAGGACCGAGGCGATCTCGTCCATGACCAGGGTCACGGGATGCAGGGAACCGGCCCACGGCTTGCGGCCCGGCATGGAGGGATCGAAGCGCGACATGGCCTGGCCCGCCTCGGCGGCGTTCAGCTCGGCCTCCCACGCGTCAAGCGTGGCCGTGATGGCCTGCTTGACCTCGTTGGCCTTCTTGCCGGCCTCGGGCTTGTCGGAATTGTCGAGCTTGCCGAGCCTGCCCATGATCTGGGCGAGCTTGCCCTTCCGGCCCAGGAACTCGATGCGGAGTTCCTCCAGTTCCTTTAACGAACAAGCCTGGCCCTTGCGCGATGCGCAATCCTGGGCCAGGCTGTCGAGTCCTTCCAGGAAGGACTTCAATTCACTACTCACGATTTAGCTCACTTTGGCCTTGGCTGCCTCGGCGATCTTGGCGAACACCTGCGGGTCGCGCACTGCCATATCGGCCAGAACCTTGCGGTTCAGCTCGATGCCGGCCTTCTTCAGGCCATCCATCAAACGGCTGTAGGACATGCCGTTGATGCGGGCGGCGGCGTTGATGCGCATGATCCACAGCTTGCGGAACTCGCGCTTCTTGCGCTTACGGTCCTTGTAGGCATGGCACAGGGCCTTTTCGACGCGCTCACGGGCGGTGCGGTACAGGCGGGAACCCGCTCCGCGATAGCCCTTGGCCATTTTCAGATATTTGTTGTGACGCCGCTTGGCGGCAACTCCACGCTTTACTCTCATGGTAAAACCTCCATCGCTTTTACCTCCCGGGCCGGACGGACTCCCCCGACGAGGTGGATTGCTTTATAGGGTTAAGGGATCAACGGGCATCTCGTCTGGGCGCAACCGGCGTACGTGCGAGTCGGGGCCGTTCCCCTCCTCTCTTGTGACGCCGCCGGATGGCCGTATCAGGCGGACTGCTAGCCGTTGGGCAACTGACGACGGACAGCCTTCATGTTCGCGGTGTCCACGGTAGCGGACTGACCGAGGCGGCGCTTTCTCTTGGCATTCTTCTTGGTCAGAATGTGCCTGAGATTCTTGCGGCGGCGCTTGAACTTGCCGGTCGCGGTCTTGGAGAACCGCTTGGCGGCTGCACGGCGGGTTTTGATCTTGGGCATAGTATCCTCCTAGAATGGGACCAGAGGTCCCTTCTCACGTCTCTATTTTTTCACCGGAGCGAGCATCATCGTCATGGTCCGTCCTTCCGACATGGGCTTGCTCTCGACTTTGGCTAAATCCTGGGTGTCCACCACGACCCGTTCGAGCATGGCCAGCCCGCGGTCCTTGTGGACGATCTCGCGTCCCCGGAAGAAGATGGTCACCTTGCAACGGTCGCCGCCTTCCAGGAACTTTACAATTTGTTTGAGCTTGGTCTGGTAATCGTGCTCGTCGGTCTTGGGCCGGAATTTGACTTCCTTGATCTTGATTACGGTCTGCTTCTTCTTCGCTTCCTGCAGCTTCTTCTGCTGCTGGTACTTGAATTTGCCGTAATCCATGATCTTGCAGACGGGCGGGTCGGCGTTGGGCGCGACCTCCACAAGATCGAGACCCTTTTCCCGGGCGCGATCAAGCGCGTCGCGGGTTGCCATCACACCGAGCTGCTCACCGTCATCGTCCACGACCCGCACCTTGGGGATGCGGATTCTTTCGTTCCGCCGGACCAGGTCTTCCCTCTTCTGGTCGCGGCGCATGTTACCCCGAAAAGCTATAGCTCATTCCTCCTGCTTTGAAGGGCGCCTTTGCAGCATCCAAAATCAACTGCGCGGCTTCCTCCAGTGTCACCATCCCGGGGTCTTCTCCGTCTCGCGAACGGATATTGACGCATCCGGCCTCAACCTCTTTGTCACCGATTACCAACATGTACGGGATCTTCTCAACCTGAGCCTCCCGTATCTTGTAGCCGAGCTTCTCGTTGCGGGTGTCCGCTTCGACGCGGATCCCCTTGGAGACGAGGAACGCCTCGGCTTTCTTTACGAAATCCGCTTGCGCGTCGGTCACGTTCAGCAACCGCGCCTGCACGGGCGCCAGCCAGACAGGATACGCGCCGGCACAGTGCTCCGTCAAGACGCCGATGAAGCGTTCGATGGAGCCGAGCATGGCGCGATGGATCATCACGGGCCGGTGCCTCTCACCGTCCTCGCCCACATATACTATGTCAAAGCGCTCTGGCAAGGTGAAATCCACTTGAATTGTGCCGCATTGCCAGCTTCTGCCGATGGAATCGCGCAGGTGGAAATCGATCTTCGGGCCGTAGAACGCGCCGTCGCCTTCGTTGATGGCGTACGGCATGCCCGATTTGTCGAGGGCCTGGCGCAAGCCCTCGGTGGCCAGCTCCCAGTCGGCGTCCGAACCGATGGACTTCTCCGGCCGGGTGGACAGTTCCACGTCGAACTCGTAGTCGAACAGCGCGTAGATGTCCTGGTAGAACTTGATCAGGTTGAGGATCTCCTCCTCCACCTGATCCGGGCGGCAGATCAGGTGCGCGTCGTCCTGGGTGAAGGTGCGCACGCGCATGAGCCCGTGGAGCACGCCGGACTTCTCGTGGCGGTGGACCACGCCCAGCTCGAAATAGCGCTGGGGCAGATCGCGGTAGCTCATGATCTTCCGTTTATAGATGATCATGTGCGCCAGGCAGTTCATGGGTTTGATGCCGTAGGCCTGCTCGTCGATCTCCGTGAAGTACATGTTCTCGCGGTAGTTGTCATAGTGGCCGGACTTCTCCCACAGCTCGCGCTTGAGAATGATCGGGCCCTGGACCAGCTGGTAGCCGCGCTTGAGGTGTTCCTTGCGCTCGAAGTCCTCGAGGATGGCGCGCAGGAGCATGCCGCGCGGGTGCCACAGGGACATGCCCGGGCCGACTTCCTCGCTGAACGAGAACAGGTCGAGCTGCTTGCCGAGCTTGCGGTGGTCGCGCTTCTTGGCCTCTTCCAGGCGGGCCAGGTGCTTCTTCAACGCCTTGGGGTCCTGCCAGGCGGTGCCGTAGATGCGCTGCAGCTGCTTGTTCTTCTCGTCGCCACGCCAGTAGGCCCCGGCCACGGAGAGCAGCTTGAAGGCCTTGATCTGGCCGGTGCGGGCCACGTGCGGGCCGCGGCACAGGTCGGCGAAGTCGCCGTGGGTGTAGATGGAAAATTCGTCGCCGCCCAGGTCGTCCATGATCTCGGACTTGTAGGTCTCGCCCATGGACTCGAAGAGCTTCTTGGCCTCGGCCTTGGACATGACCGTGCGCGTGAACTCCTTGTTCGCGCCCACCGAGGAGAGCATCTCTTTTTCGATGGCCTCCAGGTCCTCGGGCGTGAACGGGCGCTCGTAATCGAAATCGTAGTAGAAGCCGTCGGTGATGGACGGGCCGATGGTCACCTTGGCGGAGGGGAACAGCTTCTTGACGGCCTCGGCCATGACGTGGGCAGCGGAGTGGCGGATGACGCCGAGCCCTTCCTCGCTGTCGGCGAAGACGGGCTCGATGGTAGTGCAGGTCTCGGTAACGGGAGTGCTCAGGTCCACGATCGCGTCGCCGCACTTGACGGCCACGACGTTCTTGAACTGTTTCTTGGACAGCTCTTCCTGGAGGACGTCGGCGCAGGATGCGCCGTCGGCCGCTTCAACCTGTTTACCGGAGATTTCAACCAACACTTCATCTCTCCCTTGCCCGGCCGTGGCCGGATTCTTTGGGCGCGCCATGGGCCCGCCGTGTGACATCTGTTCCGATCCGCCGGAGCGGTTCGCGTTCTACTCCGGAGAAGGTAGGAACGGAACCCGGGGCCGTCAATGGGCAGACGGGCCGGACCGGCGTTTTCGCTTCAACCAAAAAATGGAAGGGAGGCCACTAGGCCTCCCTTCCGGGGATGTTCTGGTAGGCGCGGAGGGATTTGAACCCACGACCCTTTGCACGTCAAGCAAATGCTCTCCCCCTGAGCTACGCGCCTTCTCGTCGAAGCGGAGTGGAAACTATATGGAGGCCGGTTGGTTGTCAAGCACGTTGTGCGGATTTTTTCATTTTTCCGCATCCCGTTTCCGCCACCCCGCCGTAGACGCCGTCCCCGTGCCGTTTTCGTCCTTCTGGATGGCGCAACCACCCGTTTTACCGTACAGGTTACGGAGCACCAACACCAAGGAGAGAACCATGAATCCCATCGACATATCCGCAACCATCGTCGTGGAGGACCTGGACAAGGCCCGAGCCTTCTACACCACCCATCTGAACGGCCGTCTGATCTTCGACTGCGGCTGGTATATCGGCCTCCAGTTCGGCGAGGACGGCCCCACCCTGCACTTCATGCAGCCGCGGTCCCCGGACCATCAGCTCTACCAGGGCGGCCTGACCTACAACATCAAGCTGGAGAACGCGGCCAAGGTCGACGCGGCCCACGGCAAGGCCGTGAAAGCGGGCCTGCCCATGGTCATGCCCCTGGAGGACCACCCCTGGGGCGACCGGGGCTTCTGCACGCTGGATCCCTACGGCGTGGCCCTGTACGTCTACGTGGACATCGAGCCGAGCGAGGAGTTCAAGCAATACTATCTGTAATCGGGTGCGGGAAGCGCCCGATGTGCACGGGAACCCCGCTCACCCCTGCCCGTGCAACATCCCCAAAAAAAGCCGCCCCTTAGGGCGGCTTCATCTTTTCAGACGACGGGAACTAGCCCAGGTCATCCAGGGCCGCCCGCACCAGCTCGCCCACCGTGGTGTCGAGGATCTCGCGGTGGTGGAAGGTGCGGATTCCGGCCGGGTCGTCCTTGAGGGCCTCGAGCCGGGTCCGGGCCCCTTCGGCCTTTATCAGGCCGAGCACGCGGGCGGCGTAGGCCCGGTTGTAGGCGTCGGGGTCGTCCAGGCCGACCATCAGGAACCGCTCGCCGTGGGCCACCAGCTCGGGCCGGTACTCGGCCAGGCGGACCAGCCCCCAGTAGACGTCGCGCCTGAGCTCTGGGTGGTCCAGAAAATTGCCGTCGCACTCCTCGTCGCAGAATATGTAGGAAACCAGTATCTTGTGGAATTCTTCGGCAATGCGTCCGCTGTTGACCATGGCCTCGGCCATGAACAGCGGGATGCCCCAGCCGAGGTTGCCGGACTCCTCGTTCATGTACCACATCAAGGTGCGCATGATCACCCGCGCCTTTTCCATGGACGCCTCGGCCATGCGGGCGGCGGTCAGGCCGAACGCCGTGGCCGAGCGCCAGCGCACGGTTTCCAGCCGATCCAGACGCAGGTTGAGCAGCGGGGGGACCAGGTCGGCGGGGCGAAACCCGTCCAGCTCGGCCAGCCGGGCCTGCCAATCATCGTCGGCCAGGATATCTCGAACGGTCTTCTTGACGCTGCGGAATCGGGACATGGCACTCCTCCGATAAAAAAAGGGAGCCGTCACAGGACAGCCCCCTTAATATAATCATCTTCGCGGGTCGGGCAACAGGAGCGTTTACGCCCCGGCCTGCGCCTCCACTTCCTGCTTGAATTCGGCGGGCACCTCGAAGCCGGATTCCTCGGCCTTTTGGATGCACACGGCGGCCTCGGACCAGTTGCCGCGTTCGGCCTCGATGATCGCCTTGTTGTTCCAGCCCGGGCCGAAGTGGGCCTGCTTTTCGAGCAGGTTCCTGAGCACCTTGTCCGCCTCCTCAAAGTCGCCCATGGCGATAAGCACGCTGGACATGGTCGCCTGGGCCTGGGCGAACTCGGGGTCGAGCTTCAGGGCCTTTTTCAGGGACTTGTGGGCCTTGTCGTTGTCGCCCTGCTGCATGTAGACGAAACCGATGTTGCCCCAGGGCACGGCGAAGAACGGGCGCTGCTGGGTGGCCTGGACGTTGTAGCTCAGGCAGGAGTCCAGGTCGCCGCGCTGCAGGGCGATGCCGCCCAGCTGCACGTAGGCCTCGGCCATGCGCGGGGAATGGGCCACGGCGTCCAGAAACTCGCGTTCGGCCTCCATGAAATCGCGGCGGGAAAGATAGGCCACACCCAGATTGTAATGGGTGTTGCCGCAGGTCGGGTTGTCGCGCAGTTTGGACTTGAGATCGGCAATGTAATCTTCAATATTGTCGAATTGTTCCATTGGGTTATCCTTGCTTTATGGCTGGACGCCGTGTTTCTTGCAGTGCTCCGCGTACCAGAGGCAGAAATCGTAGACCGGGCGGATCTTCTCGAAGTTCATGACCAGCATCACGTTGAACTCGTTGATCTGATCGATGTACTCCTGGTTCAAATGCTTGCCCGACTCCCGGATGAACAGCTGGGTCAGCTGGGTCTGGGTCAGGCCGGTCTTCTCCACGCGGATGTCGATGGGGTCGAACGGGGCCTGGAACGGGTCCCAGTTCTCGTAGCCCAGGCGGTCCACGAACTTGCGCCGCCGGGGCGACATCTTTTCGTACATGAACCGCTTTCGGGCCTCGACCTCGTGGTCCGGCATCTCCTCGTAGTTCACCGTCTTGGTCATGGCCTATTCCTTCCGCCCAGGACAATGGACTCGCCGCAGGACGAGCAGGCGGACTTGGATTCGGTGCAGGAGGCGCAGGCCGAGGACTTGGCGGGCTCCTTGGCCGCCGCCGGGGCGACGATCTCCCTGGGCCGCTCCTCTTCCTCGGGGCTCTTTTCCTTGAGCGCGGTCTTCTCGCCCACGCCGAGGTAGGTCTCGTCATAATCGGTGACGATGGCCATGGACACGGGCAGAAGCATCTCGCCCAACTCCCGGAACCGGGAGCCGATGCCGGACTGAAGCTCCTTGCCGATGGCCAGCAGCCGGTCCAGGACCATGTCCATGTTCACCGTGGGATACTTCTCCCCGCCCTTGAAGCCCGCCTTGTTGCAGGTGTGGGCCTCGCCCCCGATGGAGGTGGGCACGCCGTACAACCGGCAGGTGATGGGCCGGTTTTCGTAGATGGAGCACAGGTCGTCGTCGCCGAGCATGGGACAGCGCACCCGGGCTTTGGCCACCTCGAGCAGGATGTCGTTGACAGGGCGGCCTTCCTGGCTCGCCTTGTAGACCTTGCGCTTGAGCTTGTGGATCTCGCGGTCGGCCTTGTCGGCGCGGTCCAGGATGGCCGAACGCTCCAGGCCGGAAAATTTCTCGTTGAACTTGGCGTTGATGTACATGCCCTCGACCAGGGTCACGTCGAACAGGGCGTAGCAGCAGTCGCTGCACCCCTTGCCGCACTTGACCAGGTCCGGCATCTCGGTCTCGAACTTCTTGAAGACCGCGTCGACCTCGGCCACGATGGCTTCGTATTTTTTGAAATACTCCGTAAAATCAAGGGCCATTGTCTGCTCCTGGGCCGGTCCGGCGAAAACGCCGGCATGGATGGTGTTTCGCTTGGGACCAATTAAGTCGTGATTCGGCGCCGTCAACCGCGCCGCCGCAAAATATGGAAGGGGCTTACCCTGGGAAATCGAGGCCTTCGAACGACGGCTTCGGCGAAAAAAAGGCGGCCCGGAACGTTTCCCCGTGGCCGCGACCCGCAGCGCGCCCATCGTCCGGCGGCCCCAAAAATGGAACGGGAGCGGCGGATATCCGCCGCTCCCGTAGCCATATCAGATCGAAAGACTAGTTCTCTTCGACAGTGATGGCGTCGTTTTCACAGACTTCGACGCAGGATTCACAACCGAGACATTCGTCTTCGTTGACCGCAACGGCTTTGCCGTCCTGAAGTTCGTAAACTTCAACGGGGCAAACATCCACGCATTCGCCGTCGCCGGTGCACTTGTCGGTGTCGATAGTGATAGTGTAGCCCATTTTTCCCTCCAGAAGATAATTGGGATGCCCCCTTCGGGGCTGTTTCTCGCGCTGCCCGTTCGCTTGCGACCGGGTCGGGACACGACATTTCAAAGTACGATTCCGGTCACGCGGGACCGGGCACGAACTTGCTGATATATTCAAGCCCGCCCTGTGTCAAGCCATGAAAGCGCTTTTCCAAAGTCCTACAAAATCGTGATCCGCGATGGCGACTTGTGGTGCGGCCCGGAGTCGTTTAACCTTATGGCCTGAAATCACGAGACCAACCAAACGAGGTACGCATATGTTCACCAACGACGAATTGAAAAAATATGCCGAAACCCTGTGGTGGGGGCTGTCCACCGCACGCACCAAACCGTACGAGCCCGGCGACTTCGTGCTCCTGCGCTTCGACCCCGACGCCCTGCCACTGGCCGAGGCCATGTTCGACCTGCTCATGGAAAAGGGCATCAACCCGATCCCGCGCCAGAACCTGTCCTCCAACATGGAGCTCTCCTTCTACGGCAAGGGAAGCGAGGCCCAGCTGACCGCCATCCCGTCCGGCGACCGCGAGTTCATCGGCGGCCTGAACGGGCTCATCTCGCTCATCGCTCCGGCCTCCCTGACCCACCTGCAGGATATCGACTCCAAACGCATAGGCCAGGCCGCCGTGGCCCGCAAGTTCATGCGCGACATCATGGAGAAGCGCGAGCAGTCCGGGGACTTCGGCTGGACCCTGTGCATCTACCCCACCCCGGCCCTGGCCGAGGCGGCCAAGCTGTCCATGGCCGACTTCAAGGCCCAGGTGGTCAAGGCCTGCTACCTGGACGACGACAACCCGCCCGAGCGCTGGAACGACATCTTCAAGGAAGCCGAGAAGGTCAAGGCGTGGCTGAACAACCTGACCATCGAGCACCTGCGCATCCAGTCCAAGGACACGGACCTCATCGTGGTCCCGGGCGAGCAGCGCCGCTGGCTCGGCGTGTCCGGCCACAACATCCCGTCCTTCGAGATATTCCTCTCCCCGGACTGGCGCGGCACCGAGGGCGTGTACTACGCCGACCAGCCCTCCTTCCGCTCCGGCAACTTCGTGGAGGGCGTGCGCCTGACCTTTGAGAAGGGCGTGGCCGTCAAGACCGAGGCCAAGACCGGCGGCGATTTCGTGGCCAAGCAGCTGACCCTGGACGACGGCGCCAACAGGCTGGGCGAGTTCTCCCTGACCGACCGCCGCTTCTCCAAAATCAACGCCTTCATGGCCAACACCCTGTTCGACGAAAACTTCGGCGGGCCCCAGGGCAACTGCCACGTGGCCGTGGGCGCGTCCTACGCCGACACCTTCTCCGGCGACCAGTCCACTCTGGACGAAGGGCTGAAAAGAGAGCTCGGCTTCAACGACTCCGCCCTGCACTGGGACCTGGTCAATACCCAGCAGAAAACCGTCACCGCCACCCTCAAGGGCGGTGAGGAACTCGTCATCTACACCGACGGCGAATTCCAGTACGAATAAGAAACGCCTCCGGCGGCCGGGGGAAGGGAGAGGGAAACCCTTTGAAAAGGGCTTTCCCTCTCCCCTTCCCCCGAACCCCCCATCCCCTCTCCCTTCCTAAACTTCTTGTGCCGCTTCGCGGGATAGGCCGTGCCGGAACGGAAAATCAGGAAAGGGTTTGCCTTTTTTCCCGCCGGAACGATACATCTACATATGTTTGAGTCCGTCGCGAAGCGCGATAAAAAGTTTTGAAGGTGAGTCCAGAGGGGAAACTTTTTCAGCGCCAGCTCTTAGTGAGTCTTCGAACTCTAGAGATGGCGGCAGCAGCGATTAAGTTTCCCCTCTGGCCGCCGGAGGCATTCCCACCATGAGCGAACGCAATATCTATCTGAAGACCGTGCCGCCCGAAGAGGCGGTGGCCCTGGCCAAGGCCAATCTGAACCGCGACGCCCTGCTCGGCACCGAGCGGGTGCCCACGCACGAAGCCGCGGGCCGGGTCACGGCCGGGCCCATCTACGCCAGGTATTCCTCGCCCACCTTTCACGCGGCGGCCATGGACGGCGTGGCCGTGGTGGCCGAATCCACCTTCGCGGCCCGCGAGGACGCGCCCGTGGCCCTGGAGCACGGCGAGGGATTTTTGTTCGTCAACACCGGCAATCCCCTGCCCGACGGCAAGAACGCGGTGGTCATGATCGAGGACGTGGTCCAGAAGGACAAATCCACCGTGCTCATCGACGGGCCCGCCTTTCCGTGGCAGCACGTGCGCCGCATCGGCGAGGACATCGTGGCCACGGAACTGCTCATCCCCCAGAATCGGGAGCTGACGCCGTCGGACATCGGCGCGCTCATCTCGGCGGGCATCTACGAGGTGGAGGTCCGCGACCGGGTCCGGACCATCTTCCTGCCCACGGGCGACGAGGTACTGAATTTCCTGGACAGGCCCGAGCCCAGAGCCGGGCAGGTCATCGAATCCAACTCCCAGGTCTTCCTGGCCTACGCCAAGGGCTGGGGCATCGACGCCCAGTGGTCTCCCCCGGTGCCGGACGACGAGGACGCCCTGCGCGAGGCGGTCCTGGACGGGCTGCGCAAAGGGTGCCACATGGTCGTGGTCGGCGCCGGATCGAGCGCCGGGAGCAAGGACTTTTCCAAGAAGGTCTTCAAATCCATCGGCACGGTCCTGGTCCACGGCATCTCGGTCATGCCGGGCAAGCCGAGCCTGCTGGCCGTGACCGACGAGCGCAGCGGGTATCCGGGCAGGCTCCTGGTGGGCGCGCCGGGCTATCCGGTGTCGGCCATCGTCTGCCACGAGAAGATCCTCGCGCCCGTGGTCCACTGGCTCATGGGCAAATCCGCGCCCGAGCGGGCAGAGGCGGACATCGTCCTGGCCCGCAAGACGCCGTCCAGGCCGGGCATGCGCGAGGCCATCCGGCTGGCCGCCGGGCGCATCGGCGAGCAGATCGTGGGCGCGCCTCTGGCCCGGGGCGCGGGCATGATCTCGACCATGACCAAGGCCCAGGCCGTGACCTACATTCCCGAAGACGTGGAAGGCGTGGAACAGGGCGAGACGGTCCGTGCCGAGCTGCTGGTCCACAAGGCCGACCTGGACCGGGTGCTGGTCCACGTGGGCAGCCACGACAACACCCTGGACCTCCTGGCCAACGAACTGATGGGGCTGTCCGATCCCCTGCGCCTGGTCTCGAGCCACGCCGGGTCCATGGGCGGCCTGACCGCGCTCAAGGCGGGCTCGGCCCTGTTCGCGGGCGCGCACCTGTTCGACCCCGACACCGGGGACTTCAACTTTCCGTTCATCAAGAGGTATTTGAGCGGCCTCCCGGTGACCGTGGTCAACCTGGCCATCCGCCACCAGGGGCTCATCGTGGCCAAGGGCAACCCCGAGTCCATCCGGGGCGTGGAGGACCTGACCCGCAGGGACGTGACCTTCATCAACCGCCAGCGCGGGGCCGGGACGCGCATCCTGCTCGACCACCATCTGAAAAGGGCGGGCATCGACCCGCGCGACGTGGCCGGGTACGAGAACGAGGAATTCACCCACATGGCCGTGGCCGTGAACGTGCTCACCGGCGCGGCCTCCTGCGGGCTGGGCATCTACGCGGCGGCCAAGGCGCTCGGCCTGGACTTCGTGCCCCTGGCCCACGAGCGCTACGACCTGGTCATTCCGGAGAAACACATGGACGACCCGCGCATCGGGACCCTGCTGGCGGTCATCGCCCAAAAGCCCGTCCAGACCAGGATCAAGGCCCAGGGCGGATACGAGACGGATCTGACCGGCCGCGTCATGGAGCCGGGCATGGGGTTGGGACAGGACTAGATCAGGGAGGCGGACTTGGCCTCTTTGGCCGGGCGGACCTCGACGGCCTTGGGGCCGGTCTCCTCGTCGGCCAGACCGAAGGTGACCTTTTCGCCGGGCTCCAGGGTCTGGAACCCGTCTCGGACGATCTCGGTGTAGTGGACGAAGACGTCGCGACCGTCCTCGCCGGCGATGAACCCGAACCCCTTCTGTTCGTTGAACCAGGTCACTTCACCCTTGTGTCGCATGGCTTCCTCCGCATGCTCGCGCATGGAATTTGCCCGATACTACCCGTTGGCCGGGGTCTTGGCAATGCGCCGACCGCCCCGGCCCGACAATGAAATCAGGACGCCTCGCCGTCGTCGCCGTCCGCTTCCGCGTCGTCGCCCGGATCAAAGCCGTCCTGCTTCTTCAGTTCCTTGCGCTTGAGTTTTTCCTCTTTCTTCTTTTTCTTCGCCAACTCTTTCTGCCGCTTTGCGAACTTGTAATTCGGTTTGGCCAAAACAACTCCCGGTTATTGGATGACCGGCCGGACGCCGGAGAATAAAAAGCCCGTCCCTCCCTTGAGAGAGACGGGCACAGATGCCATTAATGGCGGGTACGGACTACCAGCGGGGGCGCTCCGCACGGGGTTTGGCTTCGTTGACCTTCAGGTTACGGCCGCCGAAATCCTTGCCGTCCAGCGCCTCGATGGCGTCCAGAGCGGCGGAATCGTCGTCCATTTCCACGAAACCGAAACCGCGCGGGCGGCCGGTCTCACGGTCTTCGATCAGTTTGACGGAGGAAACCTGGCCGTGAGCTTCGAAAGCGGCGCGGACTTCGTCTTCGGTGGCGGACCAGGGCAGATTGCCGACATAGATATTCTTGGACATAATATTCACTCCTGGTGAATGCGATTTGATGCTTTCGCATCGATGAAATAATAAGAGAAGCAGCGTACACGATGCGCACACTGCTTCTCGATATACCTGTTTCCTTTCCCCAATCAGCGTCGGCCGGAAATGAGACCGTCCCCGAAGGGTCCCGCTGACACACTAGTGGGCACAGTTCTCCAAAAAACAGAATAAGTCAAGGGGTTTTTTAAAATTTAAACGGAATTAAATAGCGGGGTTCCATTTTCACCCCCTGGACATGTCCGCCTCAAACCCGCTCCGGTCGCCGCAAAAGCGCTGTTTACCGCCCGCCATGACCATGATCCGGTTGATCGCGGGCACCCGGTCCTCGGCGTAATGGGAGACCATTATCAGCGGGATTCCGGCCTCTGCCAGCCGCTGGATGAGGCCGATGGTCAGCCCCCTGGAGGCCGGATCCAGGCCGGACAGCGGTTCGTCCAGGAGGAGCAGCCTCGGCCCCGGGGCCATGGCCCGGGCCAGGAAGACCCTCCGCTGCTGGCCGTAGGACATGTGCCGCAGCCGCCGCGCCCCCAGCCCGTGCAGGCCGACGATGTCCAGCCACTGTTCGGCCCCGAGCCGCTCCCGGCTGGTGGGCTCGTCGAGCATGCCCACCGAGCCTCTGAACCCGGACATGACCGTCTCCTCGGCGGTCACCTCCCAGCCCAGTTCGCGGGCATACCCGGCCTGGAGGTCCGGCGAGACCACGCCGATGAGCGGCCTGGCCTCGTCCATGGTCATGCCGCCGAACCGCTCCACCGTGCCCGTGCCCCGTTCGCCGTCGGCATAGGGGGCGACGTGGCTCAGGATCAACTTGAGCAGCGTGGACTTGCCCGCCCCGTTCTCGCCGAGCACGAGCCAGTTCTCGCCGGGCAGGACCTGCCAGTCGATCTTGTCGAGGATGCGCTTGCCGTCGGCCACCACGGACACGTCGGTCATGCGCAACAGGTATTCGAAATTCTCGGGTTCGGGCACGGGCGGCAGGTCGCAGGCGAGCGTGTCCGGGGCGGCCTCGCACAGGACGCGCTCGGCCTGTGCGCGCTCCCCTTCGGCCAGGACCCCGCCGTGGTCCAGGGCCAGGGCGTGGCGCACGCAGTCGGGCAGATCACCGGTCCGGTGGGCGGCGCAGACCAGGGTGGTCCGTTCCCCGGCCAGATCGAGCAGCCTGACCACCTCGGCCCGGGAAGCCGCGTCCAGCCCGTCCAGGGCTTCGTCCAGGAGCAGGATGTCCGGCTCCGGGGCCAGGGCGCGGGCCACCAGGAGCTTGCGCACCTGGCCGGTGGAAAGCGTGCGCAGCTCGCTCTCGGCCAGCTCGCGGATGCCGAGCCGGTCGATGACCGCGTCGGCCGCGGCCTCCTCGCCGGGCTCGGCCCGGTCGTAGAGGATGGGGGTGTCGTAGAACCCGGCCAGGACCACGTCGCGGCCCTTCACCCGGGGGGTGTGCAGGAAGTAGAAGTCCTGCATGTCCGCCGAGACCAGGCCGATGCGCTGGCGCAGGCCGAGCACGGTCCGCTGCGTTCCTTCGCCAAAGTCGTAGACGCGTTCGCCGCCGATGTCCGGGGTGATCTCGCCGCGCAGCAGCTTGAGCAGGGTGGTCTTGCCCGAGCCGTTGCGCCCGGTCACGGCGGTGTGACGGCCGCGCTCGAGTCGCCAGGTCACGGGCCCGAGCAGCCGCCTGCCGTTGCGGGTCACGGACACGTCTTTCAGGGAAACAAGTGGATTCATTTGGCTATTGTCTCCTTTCCCGGCCCGGCTGGCAAGCCCCGACTTGTCAACCATGCGCACCGGGCCTATGCTCGCCCCCATGCCCGAAACCGTCGCCATACTCCGGGTCCCGGAATACCGGACAAAACCCCTCGGCCAGGCCGTGGCCCTGCTCCTGGACGCCATCGAATTCCACCCCGCTCCCGGCGACCGGGTGCTGGTCAAGCCGAACCTGGTCAACGGGAGCAATGCGGCCCGCTGCACGACCCACCCGCAGGTGGTCCGGGCGGCCTGTGCCTGGCTTCTGGACCACGGCGCCAAGGTCACCGTGGCCGACTCCCCGGCCTTCGGCCCCGCGTCCCACGTGGCCCGCGCCTCGGGACTGGAGGCGGCCCTGGCGGACCTCGGCCTCGAGGCAAGAAGCCTGGGCCGTCCCGCGCCCCTGCCCCTGACCCTGGGCGGGACCATCGGACTGTCCCGCGACGCCCTCGAGGCCGACCGCATCCTCAATCTGCCCAAGCTCAAGGTCCACTGCCAGATGACCGTGTCCGGCGCGGTCAAGAACCTGTTCGGCTGCGTGGTCGGGTTTCGCAAGGCGTTCGCCCACCACCGGCTGGGGCACAGCCACGCGATCTTCCGGTCCATGGTCATGGACGTGTACCGCGCCCTGCCCAGGACCATGCACCTCATGGACGCGGTCGAGCCCATGCACAGGGACGGCCCCATCAAGGGCGAGCCGTTCCCCCTGGGCATGCTGGCCGCGTCGAGAAACGGCGTGGCCCTGGACACCATGGCCTGCTCCCTGCTTGGACTCTCTCCGGAGCAGGTTCCCCTGTGGGAGGAGGCCCGTACCCGAGGCATGGACGGCGCGGACCCTGCCCGGCTGGTCTACCCCCTGGAATCGCCCGAAGGGTTCGACACCGACGGGTTCATGCTTTCCGAGGCCCGCGAACTGTCCTTCGCGCCCATGCGACTTATCCGTGGACGGGTACGCAGCCTGTTGAAACATCTTGCAAAAAACTGATTCCCCTTGCGTAAAATAGTCTTGGACGGTATGCACAACCATGACCATTCGGCAGCGTTTCACCATCACCGGCCAAGTGCAGGGAGTGGGGTTTCGGCCCTTTGTCTACCGCATCGCCCTTGACCACGGCGTCACCGGTTCGGTGAACAACTCCTCGGACGGGGTGCTCATCGAGGTGCAGGGCGACGCCGGGCAGGTGAGCGGGTTCGCCGAGGACCTGACCGGCAAGCTGCCGCCCCTGGCCCGCATCGTCACCCTGGACTCCGAGGAGATGGACGCGGTGAAGTCCGAGGACGGCTTCATCATCCTCGAATCCACCAAGAGCGCGGGCCACTCCGTGCTCATCAGCCCGGACGTGGCCACCTGCCGGGACTGCCTGAACGACATGCGCGATCCGGACAACCGGCGCTACCGCTACCCGTTCACCAACTGCACCAACTGTGGCCCGCGCTACACCATCACGCGGTCCATCCCCTACGACCGGCCCCAGACCTCCATGGCCAAGTTCGCCCTGTGCCCGGAGTGCGGGGCCGAATACGCCGACCCGCTGGACCGGCGCTTCCATGCCCAGCCCAACGCCTGCCCGCGCTGCGGCCCGAGGGCCTGGCTGACCGACAGCGGCGGCATGGTCGTGGCCCAGGGCGACGAATCCCTGCGCAGGCTGGCCATCGAACTGGCGGCGGGCAAAATCGCGGCGGTCAAGGGGCTGGGCGGTTTCCACCTGGTCTGCGACGCGGGATCAACCGCGACCGTGGACGAACTGCGCCGCCGCAAGCACCGCCCGGACAAACCCCTGGCCGTGATGGTCGCGGACATGGACACGGCCCGGCGGCTGGCCTGCGTCTCCCCGGCCGAGGAAGAGTGGCTGACCGGCATCCGCAGGCCCATCGTCCTGACGGCCAAGAAGCGCCCGTTCCCGCTGGCCGCAAGCGTGGCTCCGGACACGGATTTCGTCGGATTGATGCTGCCCTACACCCCGCTGCACCACATCCTGCTTCACGACTACGCCGAGCTCATGGGTTCCGAGGCCGCCCTGGTCATGACCTCGGGCAACATGAGCTCCGAGCCCATCTGCCTGGACAACGACGAGGCCCTGGAGCGGCTGACCGACATCGCGGACATCTTTCTGTTCCACAACCGGGACATTCTCATCCGCACGGACGACTCGGTGGTCCGGGTCAACCCGGACTCGGACGAGCCGATCTTCATGCGCCGGGCGCGCGGCTTCGTGCCCTCCCCGGTCTTCCTGCCGGTCAAGGGGGAGACCGTGCTCGGCGTGGGGCCCGAGCTCAAATGCACCCTGACCCTGACCAAGGGGGACCAGGCCTTCACCAGCCAGCACATCGGCAACATGTCCAACCTGGAGACGCTTACGTTCCACAACGAGATCCGCGCCCATCTCGAAGACATTCTGCAGGTCGAACCCAGGCTCATCGTCCGCGACCTGCACCCGGACTACATGACAACCTCCCTGGCCGAGGAACTGGGCCGGGAACGGGGCGTGCCTGTGGCCGCGCTGCAGCACCACTACGCCCACATCCACGCGGTCCTGGCCGAGAACAAATTCGACGGGCCGGTCATCGGCCTGGCCCTGGACGGCACGGGCTACGGCGAGGACGGGACCATCTGGGGCGGCGAGTGCCTGCTGGTGGACCCGCACCCCCTCGACCACCAGCGGCTGGCCCATTTCGCGCGCTTCCGGCTGCCCGGCGGCGAGGCCGCGGTCAGGGAGCCGTGGCGCATCGCCCAGGCCGCCCTGTGGGAGATCGGCGTGAAGGAGCCGGGTGCGTACGCCTGGCCGTGGCTGAAGGATTTCGAGGCCGAGAGCCGCTTTGTGCCGCAGATGCTCGAAAAGGGACTGAACGCGCCGCTGACGTCGAGTTGCGGCAGGCTATTCGACGCGGTGGCCGCCCTGTGCGGCCTGACCAGCGCCATCTCCTACGAGGGGCAGGCGGCCATTCTCCTGGAAAAGGCCCAGGACATGGACGAGGCCGGGGCGTACCCCTGCCCGCTCAGGTCCGACGACCCGGTCGCCCTGGACACGTTGTCCCTGGTGGCGGCCGCCCTGGACGACCTGGAGAACGGCGTTTCCGTGGGCAAAATCGCCCGGCGCTTCCACCTGGGACTGATCAACGGGCTGACCGAGATGGCCTTCTCCTTCTCCATGCTCCTGGACATCCACCACGTGGCCTTGTCCGGCGGGGTCATGCAGAACCTGACCCTGGCCCGCGAATTGCCCCTGGCCCTCCAGGGCGCGGGTCTGCTATCCTTGGTCCATACCCAGCTGCCGCCCAACGACGGGTGCATTTCCCTGGGCCAGGCGGCGTGGGGACTGCGCAAGCTGCTCAACGAACCATAGGGAGGGACCATGCCCCGGAGACTGACGCTGCCGACCATCCTTTTCCTGTTGCTCGGCCCGTCAACGCTCTGGGCCGCCCCGCTCTGCTCCCCGCCGGTCCTGGGCGCGGTGACCATCGGGGAACGGACGCCCGGATTCAAGGTGGACGCCGAATACCCGGTCCTCTGCCGGGCCGAGCCCACCCGGGCCGTGCGCGACTACGTGTCCGGGACCGTCCACGAGTTCAAGAAGACCGACCCGGACCACGACCTGCACCGCTTTCCCCATCCCTATGAACTGATCACCCGGTACGCGGTCTGGGCCACGCCCGGCGGCCGCTACATCTCGGTCAAGCTGCACGTCATGGCCTACACCGGCGGGGCCCATCCCAACAACTGGCCCATGACCTGGGTCTTCGACATGGAGGACGGCGGCGAGATCACCCTGGACCGCCTGTTCCCGGACCGCGAGGCGGCCCTGGCCAAAGTGTCCGGCCTGTGCCGCGAGGTCCTGTCCGGGTCGCTGGGCGGCATGCTCGTGCCGGACATGCTCGACGCGGGCCTCACGCCCACTGCCGACAACTTCAGCCGCTTCGTCCTGACCCGCGAGGGCGTGGCCTTCTTTTTCGGTCCCTACCAGGTGGCCCCCTACGCGGCGGGCGAACAGGTGGTGACCATCCCCTACGACCGCCTGGGCGGGCTCATGGCCCCGGGTATCGCGTCCACGGCGAGGGGGGACTGACGGCCGATGCGCCGCGACCGGAGATCAGTCCGCCATCCGCCGGTGGACGTCAAAAAAGGGCCCGGCGCACGCCGGGCCCTTTTGGCTTCCCGATGTCAGAACCGTTCCAGGTCTTCGTCCGAATCGTCATCGGGGCCGGCGTCCGAGACGGGCGGCAAGGCCCTGGGCCGCCCGGAATCGTCCGGCCTGACGGTGCCCGCCAGGTCGAAGAACCTGATCGTACTCTGCAATTGCATGGCCTGGCCCGACAGTTCCTCCGCGGTGGAGGCCAGTTCCTCCGAGGCCGAGGCGTTCTGCTGGATGGCCTGGTCCAGCCCCTGGATGCCGGTGTTGATCTGACCGGCCCCAAGTGACTGCTCGGCGCTGGCCGCCGAAATCTCCTGGATCAACTCGGAGGTCCGCTGGATGTCCGGGACCATCTTGGACAGCATCTCCCCGGCCCGCTCGGCCACGGCCACGGAATTGGTGGACAGCTCGCTGATCTCGGCCGCGGCCTTGCCGCTGCGCTCGGCCAGCTTGCGCACCTCGGCCGCGACCACGGCGAATCCCTTGCCCTGCTCCCCGGCCCGGGCCGCCTCGATGGCCGCGTTCAGGGCCAGCAGGTTGGTCTGCCGGGCGATCTCCTCGATGATGGATATCTTCTCCGCGATGTCGCGCATGGCCTGCACGGTCTCGCCCACTGCCCGGCCGCCCTCCTCGGCGTCGCCGCTGGCCTGGCGCGAGATGGACTCGGTCTTGGAAGCGTTTTCGGAATTCTGCTGGATGGAGCCCACGATCTGCTCCACGCTGGCCGAGACCTCCTCCACCCCGGCGGCCTGCTGGTTGGCCCCCTCGGCCACCAGCACGGCGGTGGCGTTGAGCTCCTCCGCCCCGGCGGTCACGCTGGAGGCCGCGTCCGACACGGTCGAGACCACCTCCACCAGCTTCTCGGACATGGCCCGCATGGCCCCGTATACCGAACCGGCCTTCCTGCTTCCGTCGAACCGGACGCCGAGCTTGCCGTTCGCGATGAGCCGGGTGATGCGCACCAGCTCCATGGGGTCGGTGCCAAGCTGGCCGAGCACGCCGCGCACGATGAACACGGCGAAGACCAGGCTCAGGACTATGGCCACCAGCCCGATGACCATGGCCATGCGGCCCAGCCACACGGCCCTGTCGCCGACCTCCACGGCCCGTTCCCCGGCCAGCCGCGCCCCCTCGCTCGAAAGATGCTCCACCAGGGGCTCAATGGCGTGCACCGCCGTGCGCATGCGCTCGGTGACCTCCTTGATGCGCGAGTCCTCGGCCACCAGGGCGTCGAAGGAGGCGGCGTACGCCTTGACCATCTCCCCGGCCTCGCGCACGTACTTTTGGTCCGCCCCGGACCGTTCGAAGGCGGCGACCAGCTTGTCCAGGCTGGCGTGGGTCTTGCGCACGTACTTCCCGTCGCCGCGCAACAGATAGTCCTTCTCGCCGCGGCGGACCATGAGCAGGAGCCCCTTGACGTCGGGCACGAACACCGAATCCAGGATCTTTTCCAGGGCTTCGGCGGTCTCGCGCACGACTTGGTAATCGGGATCGGAACGGGTGGCGCGGAAGCTGTCGAAGGCCGCGCGGTAATCGGCCAGCGACTTGCCCGCGTCGTCGAGCAGCGCGCTCTTCTCCTTCAGATCCAAATCGTGCTCGAAGCGGTCCATGGCGTCCAGCAGCCGTTTCAGGTAGCGGTCCGCGCCGGTTCGATGAAAATCCTTTTCCCAGCGGCGCATGAAAAGCATGTCGATGTACAGGTCCTGGACCTGATGCCGCTCGAAGGCGGCCTCGGCCGCATGGACCACGTCCCGAAAAGCGCCCTGCAGCCCCGTGTCCGGGGTCAGGCCGCGCCGCTCCCAGGCCGCGACCAGTTCCAGGAAGGCGGCCTTGTACTCGACGGCGGCCGATTCCACGGACCGCGCCCGGGCCGCCAGATCCGGCTGGCCGATGGCCTCGGCCAGGGGAATCACGGCCGAGGCGTGCTCGTTCACACGGGCCAGGTTGGATTCGAAGTCCGTGAGATATTTCCTGTCCAGCCGAAGGAGAAAGTCCTTCTCGTTGCGGCGGCATTGCAGCATGGCTATCTCGGCCTGCCGGGCGCGGGCGCTGATGGCCACCTGCTCGCCCAGCAGCCGGTCGAACCCCCGCACTGAGACAGTGTTGGCGTATTGGTACAGGCCGACCACGACGAGCAGCAACAGACTGGCCGTGCCGAAGCCGAACAATAGTTTGGTCCTGAGTTTCAGGGCGTGAAACATGAAAATCTCCTTCCTGGGGATGACAATGGTATTAATCACTCATCAGACAGGAACACATCTCCATCCATTATATTAATGTTACGATATGGTTACGAAATACGCGGACACAAAAAAACGGGCCGGGGAAACTCCCCGGCCCGTCTGACTTCGGATGCGCGCCCGGATCAGATGGTCACGCGGTTTACGCCCTGAATGGAGCTCAGGGCCTTGCGGACCGTCTCGTCGGGCCTGGAGTGGACCATGTACACGGTCTGGACCTGTCCGCCGAGCTTGCGGGAGTTGTTCTCCCGGATATTCACGCCCATTTCGCCCATGAGGGTGCCGAACTTGCCGAACATGCCGGGCTTGTCCTCGTGGGTGATGAAGATGGTGTAGACGTCGGCCCCCTCCTCCTCCACGGTCTCGCCCACGTTCACGGAATTGCCGTATTCGCCGCGCTTGAGGTAGCCGGTGACCACCTCGGCAATCTCCAGGCCGGTGCGGATGGTCGCGTTGCTGGTGGACGCGCCCAGGTGCGCGGACATGACGATGTTGTCCAGTTCCTGAAGCCTGTTCGCGAAGGGCAGCCCCTCACGCTTGGGTTCGGTCTCGTAGCAGTCAAGCGCCGCGCCCGCGATCCGCCCGGTTTTGAGGGCGTGGTACAGGGCGTCCTCGGACACGTTTTTGCCGCGCGAGGCGTTGATCAGGAAAGCGGTGTCCTTCATCTGCGCGAACTCCGCCTCCGTGATGACCGGGTCATCGCCGCCGCAGTGCAGGGACACGAAGTCGGACTTGCCGAGCAGCTCCGGGATGGTGTCCACGTATGTCAGGGGCGCGTCGATGGACCGGCGGAGGTCGTAGCCCAGGACCTTCATGCCCAGCGCCGAGGCCTTGGCCGCCAGGGCCTGGCCGATGCGGCCGCAGCCGATGATGCCCAGCGTCTTGCCGAACAGCTCCACGCCCTTGAAACGCTTCTTGTGCCAGGTGCCGCTCATGAGGGCGCTGTGGGCGAACGGCACTCTGCGGGCGATGGCGAACATCAGCCCCAGGGCGTGCTCGGCCGTGGCGTTGGTGTTGCCGTTGGGCGCGAACTTGACGATCACGCCCAGCTCCTTGGCCGCCTCCAGGTCGATGTTGTCCGTGCCCACGCCGCCCCGGCCGACGATCTTGAGCTTGCCCCCGTCCCTCACCCCGGCCTCGAGCAGGGCCCGGGTGACTTTGGTGGCCGAGCGCACGAGCAGGGCGTCGAAGGAGCCTATCTCGCTGAGGAGGTCGTCCTCGTCGCGTTTCTCGGTCTCCACGGTGAAGCCCTGCTGCTTCAAATACTTCCGCGCCTCCTCCACAATGCCGTCGTTGGCAAGTATCCGCATACGCTCCTCCCCATGCCATGTTTTTATGGCAGACGGTTACAACTTCCTCAGCGCCTCCTCGAGCTTGCCCAGGTAGGCCGCGAGCATGTCGGGCGTGATGTCGCCCATGTGACCCACGCGGAAAACCAGGCGGCGGCCAGCTCCCTCCAGGGCGGCGTTCAGCTTCCCGTAGCCCGGGTCCATGAGATAGCCCTCGCCGCGCAGGGCCTCCTTCACGCCGTTCTTGAGCTGGGCCACGGTCACGCCCTCGGGGCAGAGCACGGTGGACACGGTGGGCGAACGGTACCCTTCGGGGGCGAACATATCAAAGCCGTCGAGCCCGGCGACCCACTTCTCCACCTGGCCGCGCATGGCCGCGTGGCGGGCGAACCGGTTCTCGATGCCCTCCTCGTTGACGATGCGGTCGAGCTGATACCACATCTGGTTGATCAGGCAGGTGTTCGGGGTGGTCAGGGTCTGGTTCTTGCGGGCCTTGTCCAGGTGCTTGGTGAGGTCGTGATGGTGGCCCTTGTTCGTCACCCTTTCGGCCTTTTCCTCGGCCTCCTTCGAGACGAAGCCGATGCCGAATCCGGCGGGCAGGCCCAGCGACTTCTGGGTGGCCGTGGAATACATGGCGGCCCCGGAGTCGGACAAATCGAGCGGAGCGCCGCCGTAGATGGACACGCCGTCCACCAGGGGCATGGCCCCGTGCCTGCGGACCAGCCCGCACACGGCCTTCATGTCGTTGACCACGCCGGTGGAGGTCTCGTTGTGGGTGAAGGAGACCACTTCGGGCTTGAGTTCCTTGAGCTTGTCCTCGAGCACGTTCAGGTCGACGGCCGTGCCGTAGTCGAACTTGAGGTTTTCACACTTCTTGCCGTTGGACGCGGCCAGGTTGTAGTAGAGGTCGCCGAACGCGCCCACGGACACGTTCAGGATGGTCTCGCCGTCGGCCACCAGGGAGCGTACCGAAGTCTCCATGGCCGTGGACCCGGAGCCCAGACAGAGGATCGGCTCAAAGTCGTCGCCGCACCCGGCGAGCTTGCGCAGATTTTCCCGGATGGGCACGCAACGCAGGTCGTTTTCCGCGTCGCGATGCCCGAACTCGGGCAACAGGGCCGCCTCCTTGACATCCTGGCGGATGTAGGTCGGCCCGGTGATGAACAGTTTCAGAGGCGCGAAAGTCGGCTTGCTCATAGTCTCTACCCTTCAGTGATTGTGACGAAAAGATACGTCGGTCCATACCATGAAAAATGTTTTCGATCAGTATAACGGGCCGGGCCGAAAGGCAAGACGGACGGGCCCGCCCGGCCCTCTTTCCCGCACGGACTGTTCCCGAAAACGCGCCCCGCACGTAACGGGATGCAATTTATAATATCGTCGATCCGACTTGGCGTGAACACTATGCCCGACGCGGCGTCATACGCCGGATATTCGCAACAGCCAATCCCGTCGGGAGAACGACCATGTTAAAGAATCTACGTTTGGGAGTGAAGTTGGGCATCGGTTTCGGAATCGTCCTCATATTGACGGCGGCCATTGCCGTGATCTGCCTCCAGGGAATGTCGTCCATCCGGGACCGCGTGGACAAGGCGGACGACGCCAACCGCCTGGTCCGCTTCATCCTCGAGGGGCGCATCAAGGAAAAGAACTTCATCATCCGCAAGGACGCCAAACTCATCGAGGAGCACGCGGCCACCCTCAAGGCCCTGTTCGCGCAGGCTAACGCGACCAGCGACAAGTTCGACAACCAGGCCAACAAGGACCAGATGGCCGCGACCGTGGAGGCGGTCCGCAACTACGAAAAGGCCTTTGCCGACTACGTGGACCTGGAACGGAAAAAGGCCGCCAACCTGGCCCAGATGCGCGAGAGCGCCCAAGCGGCCCTGGCCCTGGCCGAGGAGCTGCGCAGCGAGCAGAAGGGACAGTTTACCACCATGCTCGCCGGAGGCACGGCTCCCCGGAGCGAACTGGAGTCCAAGCTGGCCAAGGCGGACGACGCCAACCGGATCATCAAGCAAATCCTGGACGCGCGCAAAAACGAGAAGGAATACATCGTGTCCAAGGACGGCGCCTACCATGACGCCAATCTGAAAGACACGCAGAACATCCTGGCCCTGACCGCCGACCTGGGAACCCGCTTCAACGATCAGCGCAACCTCGACCTGCTCCAACGCGTCAGCGAGGCGGTGACCCGCTACCGGACCGAGTTCGAGACCTTCTATACGTACGTGCAGAGCCAGACCGTGGCCGAGGACGGGATGGTCAAGGCCGCCCGGGCCGCGGACGAGGTCTGCCGCCAGGCGCGCGCCGAACAGAAGCAGGCCATGCTCGACGACATGATGTGGGCCAACCGTCTGAGCCTGGGCACGGCGGGCGTGTCCCTGCTCCTGGGTCTGGCCGCCGCCGTGCTCCTGACCCTGTCCATCACCCGGCCGGTGGCCAAGGGCGTCCGCTTTGCCGAGGAAATGGCCGGCGGCGACTTCACCAAGACGCTCGACGTGGACCAGAAGGATGAGATAGGCGTGCTCGCGGCCGCCCTGAACGACATGGTCGTCAAGCTGCGCCAGGTGGTCCAGTCCGTGGGCGCGGCCTCGGAGAACATCGCCTCGGGCAGCGAGGAGCTGTCCGCCTCGGCCCAGGCCCTGGCCCAGGGGGCCACGGAACAGGCCGCGTCCATCGAGGAGATATCCTCCTCCATGGAGCAGATGGCCTCCAACATCGGCCAGAACGCGGACAACGCCCGGCAGACCGAGGAGCTGGCCAACAAGGCGGCGGCCGACGCCCGCGAAAGCGGCGAGTCCGTGGTCATGACCGTGGAGGCCATGAACAGCATCGCCGAAAAAATCTCCATCATCGAGGAAATCGCCCGGCAGACCAACCTGCTGGCCCTGAACGCGGCCATCGAGGCGGCCCGCGCCGGAGAGCACGGCAAGGGATTCGCCGTGGTCGCGGCCGAGGTGCGCAAGCTGGCCGAACGCAGCGGCGTGGCCGCGGCCGAGATCAGCGACCTGTCCGCAAACAGCCTGGCCGTGGCCGACAAGGCCGGGAGGATGCTGCAGCAACTGGTGCCCGACATCGAAAGGACCGCTTCCCTGGTCCAGGAGATCACCGCGTCGAGCAACGAACAGAACGCGGGCGCCAACCAGGTCTCCAAGGCCATCGAGCAGCTCGACCAGGTCATCCAGCAGAACGCCTCGGCCTCCGAGGAGATGGCCTCCACCAGCGAGGAGCTCTCGGCCCAGGGCCAGGAGTTGCAGACCACCATGGCCTTCTTCAACGTGGACGCGGGCCACACCACCCAGGTCCGCGCCATGCCCGCCCGCCCCAAGGCCCTGCCCGGTTCCGAAACCGCCTCCAGGAAGGCCCCCCCGGCCCTGGAAAGCGGCGACGGGGACTTCGAGCGGTTCTAGGCGAAGGCTCTAGAAAACAAAAAACGCGCGGTACCTGTTAGGTGCCGCGCGTTTTTTGTTTTCTAGAATATACCACGACGAAAGAGCATTCAAGTATCCACTTCACTCTAACTCGACATTACCGTGTTTCAAAACCGCAAGCTCTGGATTAATCACAGCCTCACCTAATTCTTAGTAATTGTTGCAAGAAAAGAGGTCCTACCCAATCCGATGGGAAATATTTTAATGAACAACAGGCGGGGTGAAAAATACAAAGTGAGCAAAATTGAAGATGCAGCAACCCAATTAAATATTGCACTTGATACTTATGCGAGTTAATCTAATACGAAATCATAAAAACAAGGATTTCCCCTAATGAGCATGCATGTACTCCATAAATATTTTAAAAGTGGTGACGCCCAGGCTGAGCGGGATATTAGAGACAAAATTTTCATAAAAACAAAACAATATGAAGAAATTTTTGACTTTTCTTTTGGCAAACTGAAAATTCTTATTTCTCCCAAAGGGGTTGGGAAATCTTGTCTTATCGAAGAAACGCACTCAAGACTATTGGATGAAAACACTTTATCGATCTTAATCACACCTTCAGACTTCAATATAGAACTTGTCAATAGCTGCTCAGCCCTGTCCTCAAAATCAAATGAATTTGAAAAACAACTTAATCAAAAAATAATCAGCATACTGTTAAACGCAGCAGAAGAAATATCCATTGTCGACGAAGACGAACGGCATTTATTAAAATGTGCGGTCAATGATGAAAATATTCAATGTAACAATATTAGTGTTAAATTGACTAAATTCATTTCGTCAATAATTCCAAGATCTACAGATGTCGTCAAAGGTATAATGGAGCTAGATGGGTATAGCAAACCTTCATCAATCTCAAACTCAATAAACAATGTAATAAAAGCACAACAGAAAAAACTATTCCTATTCGTTGATGATATTGATAGGGCAGCAACTCAAGCAGCTATTAGCCCAAATGAAAAGACCAAACTCAACTACTCAAATTGCTGGGCTATCGTTGACGCACTATATCAACTAACTTTATCAATTCCATGTATCAATGCGGTAGTTTGCGTCCGAAATGACATTTGGCACACGATGGAAAGACGGGGACTTGGCAGCGACAGACGTGATAAAATTAATGACATAATTAGACTCAGAATGTCCGATGAAGACGTGGAACGTATTTTAGTGAAACGTCTTGATGCAGCATTTGATGAACTATCACCAAAACCAAAGCCAGGAGTTAACCCTTTTTTTGAAAGCAAAGATTTGGTTCTCCCCGGGAAAAAAGAGATCATTCGCAAATGGACATCTTTTTTAGCGAAGACAAGTAGAAATAAGCCAAGAGAGTTAGTATTGTTCATGCAGCTTATTTTAAAAGAAGCCAAAGAGCATAAAATAACTGCAAACCACGCATATAAAGCGATGGCAAAATACGGTAAAGGTGTGTTAGCAAGAACATATGCCGAATTTGCTGACATATGCCCTTCTTTAGAGACGATAACAAATGTCGTCCTAAAAAAGCAAATATACGACTTTACGGACTACTTAAAAATCGTACAAACAACCCCCTCTATTCGCAGGATCGATATCGATGGAAAGACTATGAATGCCAATGACACTGCCTCAGCAATTGAAATTATGCGAGTATTACATATGGCCAATATAGTTAACCCTCGCATTTATGACCCCACACAACCAGAAGGTTTTGCTCATGTAGCATTCTATGACTCGCCAAATTTTGTTTCCCATAACAACATTCAAGAACTTCAAAAATGTCAATGGGAAGTACACCCCGCTTTCTATTCAATGATGGATGATGACAGACAACAATCTTTACCATATAAACCATGGAAAAAGGGACAATAGCCAAAGGGGCTGATCAAATACGAATCAATTATCCACCAATTACATTTTAACTTTATAATACACAATTTCGTTGCCTCTTGGCTCCTCCCCCTCACTTTTAAAATCCTGCGGATTATTTATTATAGAGTATGATACCGACTTTTGGCCTCCACCCCAAAGAGAGAGAGCCTTCCCCTCTGGATTAAATCCCTCCCCAAAGCAGTATTAATAGCCACCCTTGCCAACCAAGCCAAAAGGTCTTACTCCTCTTCCCTTCACCGACCATCCATGGAGTAATAAGACATGGCCCAGCTTGGACCCCATATATCGATTTCCGACGAACAGCTCATCACCCGCGCCTTCGGGGTGGTGGACATGGAGCAGTTTCAGCACTGGCCCGAGAAGGTCAAGAAACTCGCCTCGAACCTGGCCGCCGAACTGTTCCTGGTGCGCTACAACCCGTTCATCGACCCCGAACTGGTCAAGACCGCGGTGGAGCGGCGGCTGAACATGTCCCGGCCCATGCTGGACCGGGAGTTCGCCACCATCCTGACCAAAGGCGTGGAACTGTTCTGGGAGCGCCACGAAAACGAGCTGGCCTTCCGCGACAACGTGGTCTCCCGGCTGAAGCGGTTCATGCCCGAGGACGCCATCGGCAACGAGCCGCACTCGCGCATCGAGTCGGCCACGGACGCCACGGACCTGCGCATGGAACTGCCCATGCTCGTGCTCTTCCCCGAGGACGAGGCCCAGATCCAGTCCATCGTCCGGCTGGCCAACGAGATGCGTTTCGGGGTCATCCCGCGCGGCGGCGGCACGGGCGCGACCGGCGGAGCCATCCCGGCCGAGGCGCGCTGCGTGATCCTGTCGCTTTCCCGGTTCAAGAAGATTCTCGACATCGACCCGGCCGAGCGGACCATGACCGCCCAGTCCGGCGTGATCACCCTGAACGCCATCCAGGCCGCGGCCAAAGAGGGCCTGCTCTTCACCGTGGACCCGGCCTCCAAGGCGGGCTCCTCGCTGGGCGGCAATATTTCGGAAAACGCGGGCGGGCCGTTCGCCTTCGAATACGGCACGACCATCGACAACATCCTGAGCTACCGCATGGTCCGGCCCGACGGCTCGCTCATCGAGGTCCGGCGCAAGGACCACCCGCGCCACAAGATCTACCCGTTCGACACCGCCGTGTTCGAGATCCTCGACCAGAGCGGCAAACTCCTGGACACCGTGACCCTGAACGGCGACGAAATCCGGGGCCCGGGCCTGGGCAAGGACGTGTCCAACAAATATCTGGGCGGCCTGCCCGGCGTGCAGAAGGAAGGCACGGACGGGATCATCACCACGGCCACCTTCGTCTGCTACCCCACCCTGGCCCACTCCCAGGTGCTCTGTCTGGAGTTCTTCGGCCGGTCCATGGGCAACGCCATGCTGGTCATCAAGGACGTGGTCAGAATGCGCGACACCATCCGCGAGGAGGGGGACCTGGTCAAGATTTCGGCCCTGGAGGAGTTCGGGCCCAAGTACGTCCAGGCCATCGAGTACCAGACCAAGTCCACCCAGTACGAGGGCGACCCCATCTCGGTCATCATCATGCAACTGGACTCGGACGACAAGGACGCCCTGGACGCCGCCCGCCAGACCGTGCTCGCCCTGGCCCAGCCCTACGACGGCGTGGACATCTTCGCCGCCCGCGACGAGCGCGAGGCCGAGCTCTTCTGGGAGGACCGCCACAAGCTGTCCGCCATCGCCCGACGCACCTCGGGGTTCAAGATCAACGAGGACGTGGTCATCCCCATGGAGGTCATCCCGCAATTCTCGGAGTTCCTCGAGGACCTGAACCTCATCTACCTGGCGAACATCTACGCGGCCACCCTGAACAAGGTCGAGGCCCTGGAAGGGGTCAACCCGGGCGACAAGGACATCAAGGAGGCCCGCGAACGCATCCGGGCCATCCTGAGCCACGAGATCACCTCCAAGGACTTCTCGGACGTGGAGCAGGAGGCCCAGTGCCGGTTCCTGTTCCTCAAGCTGCGCGACACCTACCCCAAGCTGGACCGCGAGATAAAGGCGCTGTGGCAGGAGTTGCAGCTCAAACGCATCGTCATCGCCAACCACATGCACGCGGGCGACGGCAACTGCCACGTCAACCTGCCGGTCAACTCCAACGACGCCGAGATGCTGGCCGCCGCCCATGAAGCCGCGGACACGGTCATGAGCAAGGTCCTGGACATGGGCGGCCAGGTGTCCGGCGAGCACGGCATCGGCATCACCAAGATCGGCTTTCTGAGCGACGAGAAGATCAGGGCGCTCGGCGAATACCGCAAACAGGTGGACCCGGGCGGGGTCTTCAACCCCGGCAAGCTGACGTCCAAGACCCTGCCGAGCACGCCGTTCACCTTCTCCTTCAACCGGCTGATCCACGACCTGGACGGCACGGCCCTCAAGGACAAGGAAGCGCTCATGGGGCTGCTGAGGAACATCCAGACCTGCACCCGCTGCGGCAAGTGCAAGCAGGTCTGCCCCATGTACCAGCCCGCGCGCGGCCTGATGTACCACCCGCGCAACAAGAACATCGCGCTCGGCGCGCTCATCGAGGGCATCTATTATTCGCAGATCCAGACCGGCGAGCCCGCCCACCGGCTGATGAAGGAGCTGCGCGACCTCATGGACCACTGCACGGCCTGCGGCAAATGCCAGGCCGCCTGCCCGGTCAAGATCGATTCGGCAGGGGCCGCCCTGTCCATGCGCTCGTTCCTCGACTCCAAGGGCAAGTCCGGCCATCCGCTCAAGCAGATCGTGCTGCGCAACCTGGCCAAGAACCCGGCCCAGACCCTGCCCATGGCGGCCAAGGTCCTGTCCGTTGGCCAGTCCATCCAGGACAAGACCCTGGGCATGATCCCGGCCCGCTGGCTGTCGCGCATCCAGTCGCCCGTGATCAAGCACCACACCCCGGACATGGACTACCGCAACCTGTCGGAAAAGCTCCATCTCGAAGAGGGCTCGGTGTTCAGGAACCCGGGCGCGGACCGCGACCGGACCGTGCTCTATTTCCCGGGCTGCGGGGGTTCGCTCTTCTCCCGGTCCATCGGCATGGCCTCGGTCTACCTGCTGCTCAAGAGCGGGGTGAACGTGGTCCTGCCCGACCACCACATGTGCTGCGGCTATCCCCTGCTCGCCTCGGGCTGCGAGGAGGCCTACAAGACCAACCGCCACCGCAACGGGCAGGAGTTCCTGGACCTCCTGGTCAAGACCGGCAAGGCGGGCCTGAAGGCCACCACCCTGCTCACGGCCTGCGGCACCTGCCGCGAGTCGCTGGAGACCTACGACTTCTCCTCGGAACTGGCCGACCCGCTCGAGCACCTGGACGTGGTCCAGTACCTCATGGAACGGCTGCCCGCCGTGCGCCAGGCCGAATCGGTCCTGTACCACTCGGCCTGCCACATGGAGTGGACCGGCGTGCCCAAGCTCAAGGCCCCGGAGATGTACCGCGCGGCCCTGTCCAAGCTGACCGGCACGGACGTGGACCTCTCCCCGGGCTGCTGCGGCGAGTCCGGCATGGGGGCCATGACCAGCCCGGCCATCTACAACCGGCTTCGCGACCGCAAGCAGGAGCAGCTGCGCGAGGACCTGGGCATGGACCGCCAGCGGCCCATCGTGGTAGGCTGCCCGTCGTGCAAGATCGGCATAAAGAGGTCCATGCTCCAGATGAAGCGCCCCAACCGGGTCCTGCACGCCGTGGAGTACCTGGCCGAGTGCGTGGGCGGCCCCAGGTGGGAGAAGGATCTCATGAAGCTGCTCGAAACCGTGGAGCGCAAGGGCGCGTAGCCGTCTCCCCTAGGGTTTCGGCCCCAGGATGTGGCGCAGGTTTTCCGGCTTGTAGGACGGGTCCTCCCGGTATTTCCGTTCCAGCGACGGATGCAGGGACTCGCCCGAATGGTCCGTCTGCATCACCTTGCGGTGGTGGGGCGCGATGATCCGGTAGAACCCCTTCCACGACTCGTGGCGTTCGGCCATGGGGTCCGGCTTGGGCCCCGGCCTGAACGGCGAGAACTCCAGTCCGCAGGACTTGGCCTTGTCGATCATCCACTTCAGCGGAATGTCCGACAGCCCGGTCTGCGGATAGCCTCCTCCCACGTCCGAATGCACCCCGGCGAACCAGACCTGCTCCAGGGTCTGCCCCTTGGGCGCGGGATCGTCCTGAACCCACAGGCTGTCCTTGAAGTGGCGGCGCTTCTCGTCCACGGCCAGGGCCTGGAAAGCGTTCTCGATCTTGGAGCTCAGAGCCACGTCGTGGAAGGAATTGCGGCGGCTCAGGGGGCTCTGCAGCCAGGCCGGGTTGCCCAGTGCGCCGACCGTGTCCCAGACCCCGACGAACTTGATCGGGGTGACGTCCTCAAAGGCGTAGGTCTTGCGGAACAGAACGGCCTCCCGCGCCCGGGGGTGCGACTCCCTGGCGCGGGACCGGTACAGCTTGTAGGCCATGCCGACCCTGTCCAGATGCTCGGGACAAAGCAGCCCGGAGTTGCGGATCAGCCCGGCCAGGCTGCGCGCCGTGAACGCGCCCCGGCTGAACCCGAAGAGGTACAGGTCGTCGCCCTTGGCGTAGACCGAGGAAAGATACCGGTAGGCCTCGCGGACGTTTTTCGACAGTCCGGTGCCCGTGGCCCCTTCGAAGACCCGCCTGAGCCTGCTGCCGCTGGCCCCCACGCCGGGATCGTAGAACATCTTCTGCTCCACGCCGTCCTTGCCCTCCCGCCTGACCGCCTCGGCCATACGCACCACGTTGGTGGCGCAGGAGACGCCCTCGCTGGTCGTGTCGGGCGAATTCCAGGTGCCGTCGCAAAAAATCGCTATCCGCTTCCCGTCAGCCATGCCGCCTCCCCGGTTTGCAGTGAACGCACACTCCGGATTCATACACCCGATACAAATTATACGTCAAATCGATACGGCAAAAAATAACCTCCGCCAGCCCCGGAGGTTTTACCCTGCCCGGCCCATCCGGACCTTGACCACGGACGGCGGGCATGCTTTTTTGTCTCAGTCATTCACGCGTTAAGGGAGGCCCATGGACAGCCAGGACATACGACGACTCTTCAACGGGAAGAACCGGTTCGCCGCCCACGCAGGCATTGAGGCACCGAAGGCCTCATCCGGCGCGGCCGTCCGCCGCATGGGCGAGGGCCGCCGGACCTGGCTCCTGCTGGAGGCCGCCTAAGTGCGCGCGCTCGGCATCGACTTCGGGCTCAAGCGCGTGGGGCTGTCGGTCAGCGACCGGACCGGCACCCTGGTCTCGCCGCTGAAGACCATCGAGCGGACCACGCGCCAGGCGCTCTTTGACGAACTGACCGAAATCATTCATGATGAGGCCATCGAGGCCGTGGTGGTCGGCCTGCCGCTCGCTCTCAACGGCGAGGACACCCTGACCACCCGGCAGGCCCGCAATTTCGCGCAGAGCCTGGAGCGGAGGATCGATGCGCCCGTCCACCTCATGGACGAGCGGCTGACCTCGGCCCAGGCCAAAGAGGAACTCAACGCCGCCGGACTGCACGGCGCCAAACGCAAGGCCGCCCTGGACAGCCAGGCCGCCGTGGTCATCCTTCGCTCATGGCTCGATTCCGTTACTTCCTGATTGCCTCGGTCCTGCTGGCGGTTCTCGCCGGACTCGGCGTGGGCGGCTACAAGTGGTACAAGGCGTGGCAGGAGGAGCAGTTCCTCAAGACCGCGCCCGAGACGCCCGGCCGCGAAATCCTGTTCCGCGTGGAGCCGGGCCAGATATTCACCACCATCGCCGCCAATTTGAAGAGCGAGGGGCTGATCACCGACACCCGCCGGTTCTACCAATTGGCCGTGCGCACGGGCAAGGGCTCGGCCGTGCGCGCCGGCGTGTTCCGGCTGTCCACGGGCTGGGTGCCCGAGCGCGTCCTGACCGAGCTGACCTCGTCCACCGGGGTCATGCGCCGGGTGTCCGTGCGCGAGGGGCTGACCTGGTGGCAGACGGCCTCGGTCATCGAGGAGGCGGGCCTGGGCGGCGCGGACGGCTTCACCAAGGCCGTGGCCGATCCCGAACTGCTGGCCGGGTACGGCATCCAGGCCAGGGACGCCGAGGGCTACCTCTTTCCCGAGACCTACCTGCTCACCCCGCCCAAGGACCGCCCGGCCCACCATATGGCCGAGGTCATGATCCGGGAATTCTTCAAGAACGCGCACAAGGTCTGGCCCGGCGGGCTGCCGCCCTTCAAGGAGATGCACCGCGCCGTGATCCTGGCCTCCCTGGTGGAAAAGGAAACCGGCGACGCGACCGAGCGGGCGCGCATCGCCGGGGTGTTCCGCAACCGGCTGAAGCGGCACATGCTCATCCAGTGCGACCCGACCATCATCTACGGGCTGGGCCCGGAGTTCGACGGCAATCTGAAGCGCAGCGACCTGACCGACCGGGACAACCCGTACAACACCTACGTCCACCCCGGGCTGCCGCCGGGCCCCATCTGTTCGCCCGGCCTGGACTCGCTCATGGCCGCGGTCCACCCCGAGGAACACCAGTTCCTCTATTTCGTGGCCAAAGGCGACGGCTCGCACCATTTCAGCCGGACCCTGGAGGAACACAACCGGGCCGTGCGCAAATACCAGCTCAAACGCAACCGATCCACCTACCGCTCCACCAAACAATGACCCGCCAAGCCTTGGCGTTGCGCACCCACCCGTTTTTCTATAAGTTACACGGGTAAGCGCAATCGGTACATCGGGGGAGAATGATGCGTCCGACATTGAACATCGCACTGCTGGCCGGGCTGATCCTGTGCCTCTTCCTGGCCTCGCCGTCATCCGCGCAGGACGCCACCGTGGTCCGCCGCGCGGCCTTCGACATCGGCTCCGCCAACATCAAATGCATCATCGCGGACGTGGACATCTCCACCGGCCGCATCGTCGCCCCGGTGGCGACCCTGTCCGAAAAGGTCGATTTCGCCGAAGACCTGGCCCGCTCCTACGACGGCAACCTGAGCAAGGACGTCATGGACCAGGGACAAGCTCAAGGCCGTGGCCGTGGATCGGAACGCCCTGGAATACTCGGCCGTGGGCGGACGCATTTTCCAGGAGGCCCAGAACGGGCGGGCGTATTTCGTGCGCATCCGCCAGGAGACGGGCATCCCCTCGCGGGTCATCTCAGAGCAGCAGGCGGCCATGCTCGGCTACCACGCCGTGCGCCAGGAGCTGGGCGACGAGGCCCACGACCTCCTGGTCTGGGACATCGGCGGCAACTCCATGCAAATGACCATCCGCAAGCCGGACGGCGGCCTGCTCTTCTACCTCGATCCCATGGCCTCCATCGCCTTCAAGAACGTGGTCATCCACAACATCCAGCGCAAGGACATCAACACCACGGTCAGCCCCAACCCGGTCAGCACCGGCGAGGCTGAGCAGGCCCTGGCCTACATCCAGGCCCACGCGGCCATGACCGTGCCCCTGTACATCGCCAATCGGGTCGCCCATCCGGGCCTGACCGTGGCCGGCATCGGCGGGGTGCACTACTACTCCGTGCCCGAGGTCCTGGGCGGGCGCAAGGAAACCTACACCCGCGACGAGGTGGCCGAGGCGCTCCAGAAATGGACCGGCAAGCCGGACAAGGCGTTCGAGAGCGAATACGCCGAGAGCCGGCTGACCAACCTCATCCTGGTCCTGGGCTACATGGACGCCCTGGGTATCAAGGAAGTCCGCCCGCTGAAGATCAACCAGGCCGACGGGCTGTTCGCGACCCGCGAGTTCTGGTAGGCCGCCCCGTCTATCTCAGGGGCGCTCCCAACCTGTCCGACCAGTCGGGCGCGTTCATGTCGCCGGGGAAATAGATATACCCGGCCCTTCCGGTAATCCGATTCCGTGGCACCGGTCCGAGCCAGCGCGAATCCAGGCTGTCCTCCCGGTTGTCGCCCATCAGAAAATACTCGTCCGATCCCATCGTGACCGGCCCGAAAGTGTCGCGCACCGGAAGGATGCCCTCCCTGGTGTAGCAGACGTAGGGCTCGTCCAGGGGCGCGCCGTCAATGAGCACCCGTCGCGCCCTGACCTCCACGGTCTCTCCCGGCAGTCCCACTATCCGTTTGACGAAATCGCGCCCCTTGGTCCCGGGTGTGGAGAAGATGACGATCTCGCCCCGCGCAAGCCGATCCCCGGGCTCCAGGACCTCGGCCATGAAGTGGTCGCCCACCCGGATGGTCGGCAGCATGGAGGCGGACGGCACCTTGTAGGCCTTGAAGAACCAGCCGTTGATCGTGCGCTCGAAGGCCGCGCCCGTGCCGAGGCTGACGGCCAGGCAGACCAGGTATATCCACAGCCGGTTGCACGGCCTGAGAGTGTACCCGGTCAGCTTGCGCGCCGTGGCGAAGGCCTCTCCGGCCGCGAACAGGTTGTAGCCGATCAGGATGGACACGCACAGAAGCATGGCCGCGAAATCGGCCCAGAACAGGACCATGAACAGGGCCACGACCAGTTCGGCCAGGTAGAGGCCCGCCCCCTTTTTCCACTGCCCGTTGTAGACCTGGCCCAACCCCACGGCCACCAGGGAAAGGAACAGGGCCAGCCACGGGCTGCGCGGCTTGACGACAGGCATGTCGAACGCGTCGGTCATGGGAAGCGTCCTCCCGGTCAGTCGCTGACCAGCTTGTGCAGTTTGTCGCCCACCTTGAGCCCGTGGCCGGTGAACATGGTCACGATGGTCTCGTCCGGATCGGCGTTTTTCGCGTACCGCGCGGCCCCGGCCGCCACGGCCGCCGAGGTGGGCTCGATGCAGAATCCCTTGCGGCCCGCGTCCCGGAAGGCGGCCAGGATGGCCTCTTCGGACACGGCCAGACAGGTCCCGCCGGTGTCGCGCACGGCCTGAAGCATCTGCGTCCCGCGCATGGGCAGCCCGATGGCGATGCCCTCGGCCAGGGTGGGCCCGGACACGGCGGCGGACACGCCGTCGGCACCTTCGGCGAAGGCCGCGCACAGCGGCGCGCAGCGGGCCGACTGCACGGCCACCAGCCGAGGCACGCGCTCGATCAGTCCCATGTCCCTGAGTTCGCCGAAACCGATATGCGCCCCGAGGAGCAGGGTGCCGTTGCCCGCGGGCAGGATCACGGTGTCCGGGGCCCGCCAGCCGAGCTGCTCGGCCACCTCGTAGGCGAATGTCTTGGTGCCGTGGAAGAAGAACGGATTGTACACATGGCTGGCGTAGTAGTGATCCTTTGCCGCCGCCATGCACGCGGCCGCCGTGTCCTCGCGCGAGCCGGGCACGGGGTTGAGCTCGGCCCCGTAGAGCTCGATCTGGCCGAGCTTGCCCGGCGAGTTGTCGGCGGGCACGAATATCCGGCAGCGGATGCCCGCCTTGGCCGCAAAGGCGGACACGGCGCAGCCCGCGTTGCCGGACGAGTCCTCGACCACGTCGGTCACGCCGATGTGCGCGGCCATGGCCATCATGACCGCCGCGCCCCGGTCCTTGTACGAGCCGGTGGGGAAAAGCTGCTCCTGCTTGACCAGCACGGGTCGCCCGCCCAGTTCCACCTCGACCATGGGGGTGAACCCTTCGCCGAGGGTCAGTTCCGCGCCCTCGGGCACGGGCAGCGCCTCGCGATAGCGCCACAGGGTGGCGGGCCGCCCGGCCACTTTGGCGGGATCGAGGCTCGGGGTGAAATCCAGGTCCAGCAGGCCGCCGCAGTCGCAGCGCCAGCGCGGGACCATGACGTCGAAATCAAGGCCGCAGTCGCGGCAGACGAACCGGGTCATGCGCCCTCCCCTTCGCTGTCGCCGACAGCGGCCACGCACTCGATCTCCACCTGGAAACCGTAGTGCAGGTCCCGGGTCGGGACCACCGCGCGGGCGGGTTTGTGGTCGCCGAAGAACTCGGCGTAGACCGCGTTGACCCGGCCCCATAGTTCGATGTCCGAGATATAGCAGGTGCACTTGAGCACCCGGTCGCGGCTCGACCCGGCGGCGCGCAGAACCGCGTCCACGTTGGCCAAAGCCTGCCGGGTCTGCTCCTCCACGGTGCCGAGCCTGCGCTCGCCCGTGGCCGGGTCCACGGCGAGCATGCCCGAGACCCAGACCAGGCCGCCGTGAACGACGCCCTGTGAATAATGTCCGGCCGGGGGCGCGCAATCCGGGGTGGATACGAATTTCATGAATACTCCTTGTCTTGAGCGAACCGTGCCAGATTCCGTGAGGAATGGCTAGAAAGAGAGGAAGATCAGGCGGCCGGGATGTAGTCGCGGCCAAGCTCGCAGCCGCGCTCTTCGAGGAATGCGGCGATCTCCCCGCGCGCCCCCCGGCTGGCCACGTAGGGGAGGCAGAACCCCTGGCCCGGTGCCGGGGCCTCGCCGCGGTCGCGGACCGGCAGACCGTGAACCACGTGGCCGATCTTCTTCGGGTCCACGTCGTAGTAGGCCGCGAACTCGATGCCGTGCTTGAGGAGCAGGTCGGCCCGCTTGCGGGTGGTCCGCCCGGAGCCCAGGATGTGGACCACCGGATGGTGCGGGTTGTTGCGCGCAAGCCAGCGGGCCAGGTACTCGGTCTTGATGCGGTAAAAGGCGTCCACATCATAGCGCGGGTGGTTGCGCGACAGCCGGTCCGGCGGGTCGTTCCAGACCAGCAGCTCGGCGTCCGCCTTGAGCATTCTGACCCCGCCCTCCAGCCAGCGCAGGAGCAGGTCGTAGTCCTCGGGAAAGTCGCCCTCGCGGTATGGGCCGTGCTCTTCCAGGCAGTCGCGCCGGAACATGATGGACGGGTTGGGCACCGGGAACTCCACGAACCGGTTCAGGCTGATGGCCTCGTGGGTCAGCAGGGTGTTGGTCCAGTCCACGTAATGGGCGTACCCCCGACAGGCCGTGCGGCAGCCGCCGAAACGCACCCGGCAGCCGACCAGCCCGACCTCCGGGTGGTCGTCGAGCAGTCCGGCCTGGGCCGCAAGGCGACCCGGCAACGCCTCGTCGTCGGCGTCCATGCGCGCGACATACTGCCCGTTTGAAGCCTCGATGGCCGCGTTGGCCGCCTTGATGACCCCGCCGTGGGGGATGGAGAAGGTCCGGACGCGTCCGTCCCGGCGCGCGTATTCGGCCAGGACGGACGCGGTGTCGTCGGTCGATCCGTCGTCCACGGCCACCACCTCGAAATCCGCGCCCTCCTGAGCCAGGAGCGAATCGAGCGCCCCGGCCACGGTCTGCCCGCAGTTATAGCAGGGCATGGTCACGGATATTCGAGGTCCGGCCACGGGACTACTCCGCCTTAGCCTTGCTCTCGCGCACCGCCGCCCTGATGCGGCAGACCGAGCAGATCTCGGCGCTGGTGGGCGAGCCGCACTCGGTGCACGGTTTCAGTTCCGCCCCGGTCTCCTTCTCCACCTGGGCGAAGGCCGGTTTCCCTTTTTTCAGGAAGGACTGGTAGAACTGGAACTTCTGCCCCGGGCTGCGGTGCTCCAGCTCGCCCCACAATTCCTTGTGGCCGGTGAAGCTGGCCCCGCCCGAATAGGGGCAGGGGTCGGAGTGGATCTCGATGCCCTTGAGGAAGGCGTAGTTGGCGGTCTCGAATTCGCTGAGGCGGAACAGGGGCTTGACCTTGCGCACGAACCCCTCGGACGCGGGCAGGACCGGCCCCTGGTCGGACAGGTAGGCCGTGTCCCAGCGCAGGGTGTTGGCGAACAGCCGGGCCACCTCGTCGTCCAGGTTGTGCCCGGTGGCCAGGACGTCGAAGCCCTCCTCCACCGCGATGCGGTTGAAGTGGTGGCGCTTCATCTTGCCGCACACGGCGCAGACCGGACGCTTGATGTGTTCCTTGACGTCCGGGATGGGCAATCCCCAGGCGGCCATCTCGAAGACGCGCAGGGGCAGTCCGTTCAGTTCGCAGAAGTTCTCGACCTTGCCGCGGGCCTTGTCCGACGAGTTCGGGATGCCCAGGTCGATGTGCAGGCCGGTCACGTCGTACCCCTGCAGTTTGAGTTCGAGCATCAGCGCCAGGGAGTCCTTGCCCCCGGACAGGGCCACCAAAACCCGGTCGTCGCGGGTGAACATCTTCTCCCGTCGGATGGCCGTCTCCACCTGCTTGGTGAAGAAGAGCGGGTAACAGTCGGCGCAAAAGCCGGAATGGTGGCTCGGCAGGGCCACGTGGGCCGTCTTGCGGCAGCGGGTGCATTTCATGTGAACATACCCCCTTAACCGGCCGAGGTGACTTTGCGGACCAGCAGCTCGTCGCCGTTGTTCAGCTTGCGGTCCGAGGTGAGCAGCTCACCGCCGCGGGCGACGATGGCCATGGTGGAACGGAGCCGCAATTTGTTCAGCACGGCCAGCACCGAGCGCGTGTCGTGCAGCTCGATGCGCTTTCCGTCCGGTTCCAGATTGACAATGATCATGGGTGTCTCCTTTGCCGCAGGTCATTTTGAGGGCCAGCGGCTGCGGCGGACAGTACCCATGTTGGCGGGCGAGTTCAAGTTTTGCCCGCGCGGCCACCCGGACCGGGGCCCTGGCGATTATCTGCCATTAATTGCAAAACCGCTGTTGACCCTAAAGTGATATATCGCCTATGTTCGTACCAAGGGCTAATTCCAAGGAGGAAGCCATGAGCCAACCCAAGATTCTCGTAGTCGACGATGAAAAACACATTCGCATGCTCTATCGAGAAGAACTGGAAGCCGACGACTACGTCGTCGCCACCTCGGACGGAGAAGAGGACATTCTCGATGTCATCGCCAGGGAGAACCCAACCATCGTCATCCTGGATATCAAGCTGGGCGTCAACCGCTCCGGCCTCGACCTGTTGCAGGAGATCCGCACCAAGGATCAGCAGATTCCGGTCATTCTCTCGACCGCCTACGACTCCTTCCAGCATGACCTCAAATCCATCGCGGCTGACTACTACGTGGTCAAGTCCGTGGACCTGACCGAGTTGAAGGACAAGGTCCGGATGGCCTTGAACAAGGCCGGCGTCTAGTATTTCTCCTTCATGCTCACTCCCGAAACGGACGCCCTTCCTTCAAGGGGGGGCGTCCCGCTTTTTCACACCCCCGGGGGAGCGTCCGGCTATCATTGACAACCGACAACTTTCATGGATAGCTGAAAGAATTCCGGGAGGGAACAATGGGTTCCGGACGACCGGGAAAACAGGAAGATGTCCATGGCCCAACTGACCAAGGCTGAATATTTCCCCATCTCGCCGCTCATCCTGCGGCCGGATTTCAAGGTGCCTTTCGACATCTTCCTGCGCCACGACGACAGCTACGTCCTGTTCAACGCCAGCGGCCGGACCCTGACCAAGGCCAAGCGCAAGGAACTGGCCCTGGCCGGCATCGTTACCATCTACTTGGACAAGCGCTCCCGCAAGCTCTACCACAGCTATATCCAAGCCAACCTCATCGACCTGCTCGAGGACGAGTCCATCTCCCTGGCCGAACGCGCCCAGGCGTGGACCAACGCGGCCTCGGCCCTGTCCCAGGAACTGTTCGAGACCAACCTGCCGGGCCCGGCCTTCAAGAAGCGCTACGTCCGCTTCCAGGAACTCATCCACAGCAGCACGAGCTTTCTGAAATCCCCGGCCCCGCTCAAGAACCTGGCCCGGTTCATCGGCAAGGGATACGGGACCTATCACCACGGCATCTCTACCATGGTCTACGCCGTGAATCTGATGCAGGAATACAAGTTCGAGGACGAAGACGTCCTGGCCTGCGGCATGGGCGCGCTGCTCCACGACATCGGCCAGGTCGGCATGGACGAGGAACTGCTCAACGCCGATCCCGAGACCATGGGCCCGGCCGAGTTCCAGGCCTACGCCATGCACCCGCTCATCGGGGTGCGCGTGTGCGCCAACTTCGACCTGCCGGTCATCGCCACCAACTGCATCCTGTTCCACCACGAAAGGGTCGACGGCAAGGGGTACCCCACCCAGGCGACGGGCGAGGAAATCCCCCTGCCCACCCGCGTGGTCGCCCTGTGCAACCGCTACGACGGCCTGACCCGCAACCGCCCATACAGCCGGGCCATCAAGCCGTTCGACGCCCTCAAGGCCCTGACCGACGACAAGGGGCTGGTGGAGCCGGACATGATCAAGAGGTTCATCAAGCTCCTGTCCAGGGCGGAGATCGTGTAACAACCCACGCTCCGGGCGGGCTCGCGGCCTGAAATCCCTTGCCGCGCCACCCCGTTGCATGGTAGCCGCACCTGATGTTCAACATCACCGCACAGGACATCCAGGTCTACCTGACCCTGGCACCGGGTCTGCTCATCGCCCTGGTCTTCCACGAGGTGGCGCACGGCTACGTGGCCTACCTGCTCGGCGACCCCACGGCCAAATCCGCCGGGCGGCTGACCCTGAACCCGCTCAAGCACCTGGATCCCATCGGGACACTGGCCTTCTTCTTCGTCCACTTCGGCTGGGCGCGGCCCGTGCCGGTCAACGCCCGCTATTTCAAGAACCCGCGCAAGGGCATGATGTTCACGGCCATGGCCGGGCCGGGCGTCAATTTCATCCTGGCCGCCCTGTTTGCCGGGGCCTTTCATCTCATGGCCCTGTTCGGCTTGAGCCCCAGCAGCGCGCTCTACGCCGTGGCCTACTACGGGGTCTTCGTCAATCTCATCCTGGCCGCCTTCAATCTCCTGCCCATCCCGCCGCTGGACGGCAGCAACGTCCTGGCGTACTTTCTTTCCCCGCGAGCCGCCTACAAGTACATGTCCCTGAGCCGCTACGGGTTCATCATCCTCATCGCCATCATCCTGCTCGGACGCTATACCGGGCTCGACATCGTCGGCCGGGTGATCGTCCCCCTGGTCCAGGGGTTGGGCTCCCTGTTGGGCGTGCCCCTCTAACCTTCTAACCGCAGACCACTTCATCATGAGCGAAAAACAACGAATTCTTTCCGGCATGCGTCCCACCGGCCCCCTGCACCTCGGCCACTATTTCGGCGTCATCGACAACTGGCTGAGACTCCAGGAGGAGTACGACTGCTTTTTCTTCGTGGCCGACTGGCACGCCCTGACCAGCGAATACGCCGACCCGACCCGCATCAAGGGGTTCATCCCCGGCCTGGTCAAGGACTGGGTGGCCGCCGGACTGGACCCGGAAAAGTGTTCCATCTTCCAGCAGTCACAGATCAAGGAGCACGCCGAGCTCAACCTGATCCTGTCCATGTACACCCCGCTGGGCTGGCTCGAACGCTGCCCGACCTACAAGGACCAGAAGGAGCAGCTGTCCCAGAAGGACCTGAACACCCACGGCTTCCTCGGCTATCCCGTGCTCATGTCCGTGGACATCCTCATGTACAAGCCCCTGGCCGTGCCCGTGGGCAAGGACCAGTTGCCGCACCTGGAGCTGACCCGCGAGATCGCGCGCCGCTTCAACCACCTGAACAACACCGACCTGTTCCCGGAACCGGCCGACATGCTCACCGAGGAGCCGGTCCTGCCCGGCCTGGACGGGCGCAAGATGTCCAAGAGCTACGGCAACTCCATCATGCTCTCCGAGCCGCTGGACGAAATCATGCCCAAGGTGCGCGGCATGAAGACCGACGAGAACCGGCTGCGCAAATCCGACCCGGGCGATCCGGACGTCTGCAACCTCTTCCCCTACCACCGGCTCATGACCGACAAGGCCAGGCTCCCCGAGATCATCAAGGGGTGCAAGGACGCGTCCTGGGGCTGCGTGGACTGCAAGAAGCTGCTCATGGAGTCCCTGGAACGGTTCCTCACCCCCCTGCACGAGCGCCGCGCCGCCTGCACCGACGAGAAGGTCCGGGAAATCCTGGAGGCGGGCAACGCCAGGGCGCGTTCCTACGCCGAAAAGACCATGGAAGAGGTCCGCAAGGTCATCAACTTCGACTTCTAGGCGAAAACGCGCTAGAGTGTTCGAATCCACCCGGACACGACCGGGCCAAACCACCATCCAGGAGATTCTATGACTGCGCAGAATGGCAGCACCGTCAAGGTACACTACACCGGCACCCTCAAGGAGGACGGCAGCCAGTTCGATTCCAGCGAAGGCCGCGAGCCGCTGGAGTTCAAGCTGGGCGAAGGCATGGTCATCGCCGGATTCGAGAAGGCCGTGATCGGCAAGTCCGCGGGCGACACCGTGACCGTGGAGATTCCGCCCGAGGAGGGCTACGGCTCCCCCAGCGAGGAGCTGGTCTTCCAGGTCCGCCGCGAGCAGCTCCCGCCCACCGTGGAGCTGGAGGAGGGCATCATGCTGGAGATCCGCACCGAGGACGGCCAGCCCGCCTACGTCCGCGTGACCGAGTTCGACGAGGAACTGGTCACCCTGGACGGCAACCATCCCCTGTCCGGCCAGACCCTGGTGTTCGACATCGAAATCGTTGAAGTAGCGTAACCGGCGACACTGTTAACAACTTTCCCCGCCTCTTGCTGCACCGGCGAGGGGCGGGGTTTTCTTTTGCGAGACGCGTCATGAGCATATCCGATCGTTGCTGCGGCATCACCCCGTTCCTGGTCATGGAAATCAACGAGAAGGCCGAGGCCATGGAGCGGGCCGGACAGTCCGTCATCCGCATGTGCGTGGGCGAACCGGACTTCGACACGCCCGAATGCGCCAAGAAGGCCGCCTGCCGGGCGCTCGACGACAACCAGACCCACTACACCCATTCGCTCGGCATCCGCGAGCTGCGCGAGGCCATCTGCGAGGACTACCAAAAGCGTTACGGCGTGGACATCTCCCCGGACAACATGGTCGTCACCCAGGGCACCAGCCCGGCCATGCTCGTGCTCTTCTCCACCATCCTGGACCAGGGCGACAAGGTCATCTCCTCGGACCCGTGCTACGCCTGCTACGACAATTTCATCACCTTTGCCGGAGCGCAGCCGGTCAAGGTCCCGGTCTTCGAGGACGACGGCTTCCAGTACCGCGTGTCCGCCATCCGCAGGGCCCTTGCGGAGAACAACCGGATCAAGGCCATCCTGATCAACTCCCCGGCCAACCCCACCGGCACCCTGCTCTCCGAGGAGCGGCTTGCGGCCATCGCCGAGATCGCCGAGGAGCACAACCTGTGGATCGTGTCCGACGAGATCTACCACGGCCTGGTCTACGAGGGGAAGGAACACTCCATCCTCGAATACACGGACCGCGCCTTCGTGTTCAACGGTTTCTCCAAGCTCTACGCCATGACCGGCTGGCGGCTGGGCTATCTCATCGCCCCGCCCAACTTCATGCGCACCCTCCAGAACCTCTGCCAGAACTTCTTCATCTCGGCCAACACCATGGCCCAGTGGGGCGGCCTGGCCGCGCTCAAAGAGGCCGGAGAGGACGTGGAACGGATGAAGACCACCTACAACAAGCGCCGCGTCTATATGCTCGAGCGCCTCAAGAACATGGGCCTGCCCGTCAGGCACGAGCCCACCGGCGCGTTCTACGTGCTCATCAACATGCGCCCCTACGCCGAAAAGTTCGGCGGCTCCTCCCTGGCCCTGGCCTACGACATCCTCGAAAAGGCGCACATCGCCGTCACCCCGGGCATCGACTTCGGCCAGGGTGCCGAGGGCTACATCCGCTTCTCCTACGCCACCTCCATGGCCAACATCGAGGAAGGCATGAACCGGTTGGAAAGGTATCTGAAGGACTTCAGTTAGTTCCGTCCTACACGCCAATCAAAGGGGAGCAGTCGACATGCTCCCCTTTTTTGCGCCCAGGAAAGGCCTCCGGCGGGGCCTCGCCGGCCGGGCGTCTCCGACGGCTCAAGAACCTTTTGAAAAAGGTCCTTGAGAATCTCCAAAACTTTTTCTGCCGCTTCGCGGGGCCGTGCGTGCGCAGAGAGTCCCCTCTCAACCACGCTTGCGCATCCGCCCATGTTCCATCCGGACGTCCGCCCCGCCTCGATCCGCCCCCCGCGCGGAAACGCATCCAAAAAATTTAGGAAGGAAGAGGGGATGGGGGGTCCGGGGGAAGGGGAGAGGGAAACCCTTTTCTCAAAGGGTTTCCCTCTCCCCTTCCCCCGGCCGCCGGAGGCGCCCCCTACACCCGGATGTCCAGCCCCTTGTACGGGGCGGCGCCCGCGCCGACCACAACGCCGCCGGGGGCGAACAGGGATTGGGGGGGCATGTTGGCGGCGTACCAGTTGGCCATGGCTTCGGCGGACAGGGGGCGGGTCATGTCCTGTTCGGGCAGGCCGTTCCTGGCCGAGGCGGCGAGCTTGCCGAACTGGAGGGCCTGGCCGAGTTGTCGCACCCGGTCTGGGTTGGCCGCGAAATAGGCGTTGATCATGTCCTTGTCCGGGTGTTCGCCCGCGACCGCGGCCGAGCCAGCCGGATCGTAGAGCAGGCGGAAAACCGTGGCGGTGTTCACGCCCAGGCCCTCAAGGTCGGCCTTGACCTCGTCGGTCCAGGTTTCGAGCAGTTCGGCGTGGCGATTCTCGACGTCGGCGAAGGTCAGCTGCCCGCCGGCGTCGGGCGATGCGGTGGAAAGCAGGTCGCGCAGATAGCCGCGCAGGACCGATCCCGAGGCGGAGCCGTCGTCTCGACGGGTTTTTGACTGCTCGGGACCCAGGGGAAATTCGCCGTCCGAGGCGGATCTCCTCGGACGCTTGTACGTGTACCCTTGTACAGCCTGTTCAATAGGTTGCGTTGCCATAATGCCTTCCCGCGCAGGCGTTGCACCGAAAAACCGCAGACGTTCACCCTATATTCGTAGCATGAAATGTACCATTCGATTGCCAAGAATCGGCGATCAAGGTTAGAATGGGGCAACTCCTGACAAACCGCCAACCGCCGGGGGAAGGCCATGATGCTCAAGAAGACGTTGAAGATAAACGGGGTGGAAGTATCCAAGATCGTGAACCGCAACGAACGGCGCGTGGCCGGGCTGATCCCGGAAATCCTCGAGGAATATTACAAAGACTATATCTTCGAGGACCTGGACATCCAGGACATCTACGCCCTGGCCCTGAACCTGCTGCCCGCCGCCTATGCCCAGGCCGGGTCCATCGTGCTCTCGGACCGCATCTCCGACTACGAGCTGCGCTCCCAGATACGCAAGGCCGTGGAACGGGTCCTGGACAACCCCACCAGGGCGAGCGGCTAGCCGAGGTTCGGCGGCAGGGAAGAAGGCACAACGAACGGCCCGCCATGGCGAACATGGTCGGCCGTTTTTTTTCGGCCCATATCCGCCCTCGACGTCCACATTGCGGATTCCCGCGAAAGCGGAGGTACGCCGGACGCGGCATCCGGACGGCGCCCCGCCTCAGTGAAACGATGCAAATCCGTGCGCGGGCACCGTGTTGGAGCGGACGGCGGCGCGCGGAAGCGGTCCCTTCGGCCGTTTCCCGGTCCCGTGTCGCGTCACGGCTCTCTCTTGAGGCAACAGTTTTCGTCCAGGTGCGGCTCGATGAGCTGCCACAAGACCCGCTTGCACACGGCGAACTCCTCGGGGTCCACGTGCCGGGCTATCTCGGAGCGGCTCTCCTGGACGATGTCCAGGGTGAAGTCCACCAGCTCGCGGCCCTTGTCCGTGATGTAGATGTACTTCACCCGCCGGTCGTCGTCGCCGGACTCGCGGCGCAGCAGGCCGTGCTTTTCCAGGGCGGCCACCAGGCGGCTGACCCCGGTCTTCTCCTGGGAAAGCATGTCGCACAGCCTCCCCTGGGTCAGCCCGTCGGCCTTGTAGGCCGGCAACAGGGCGCGCCACTGCTCCACCGTGATCTTGACCCCGGCCTCGGCGAAGCGGGCGGCCAGGTCGTTGGCGTGTATGCGGGCCACCTTCCATGTGAGGAAGCCGATGGACTCCCTCGGATTCAGTCGTTCAAGATTCATGGCGAAAGTTGTATCTGCAACAAAACCCGCAGTCAACCCATTTTGCCGGGGACCACGGGTTGCAATAATAGGAGTATGCCTATACTGTTCCCTCCATGGAAAGATTCACCGCCGACCTGCACATCCACTCCCGTTTTTCGCGTGCCACCAGCAAGAAACTGACCATCCGGAACCTGGCCGCATGGGGCCGCCTGAAGGGGCTTTCCGTGCTCGGCACGGGCGACTTCACCCACCCGGAGTGGCTGTCGGAGATCGAGGAGCAGCTGGAGGACAACGGCAAGGGATTGTTCACCCTGCGGGAGCCCGATGGGCTGGAAAGGGAAATCCCGGCCTTTGACGGCGAAATCCCCGGCCGCACCCGGTTCATGCTCCAGACCGAGATCAGTTCCATCTACAAGCGCGGCGGCAAGGTCCGCAAGGTCCACAACCTGGTCTTCATGCCCAACCTGGACGCGGTCAGACGGTTCAACGAGCGGCTCGGCCAGGTGGGCAACCTGGCCTCGGACGGCCGCCCCATCCTCGGCCTGGACTCCCGCGACCTCATGGACCTGGTCCTGGACACCCACTCCCAGGCCTTCCTGGTCCCGGCGCACATCTGGACCCCCTGGTTCTCCCTGTTCGGCTCCAAGTCCGGCTTCGACTCCATCCGCGAGTGCTTCGGCGACTACGCGGACGAAATCTTCGCCATGGAGACCGGGCTGTCGTCCGACCCGGAGATGAACTGGACCTGGTCCGAGCTGGACCGCATCCGGCTGATCTCCAACTCCGACGCCCACTCCGGCGAGAAGCTCGGCCGCGAGGCCAACCTGTTCCGGGGCGAGATTTCCTACGAGGGCATCTACCGGGCCCTGCGCGGCGAGGGACTGGGTCACAAATTTCTCGGCACCGTCGAGTTCTTCCCCGAGGAGGGCAAGTACCACATGGACGGGCACCGCAAGTGCGGCGTGTCCATGGATCCCCACGAGACCATCGCCCGGGACGGCATCTGCCCGGTCTGCGGCAAGCCAGTGACCGTGGGCGTGTACAACCGCGTCCTGGAGCTGGCCGACCGCGAGGAGCCTGTCCAGCCCGCGGGCGCGCCCGGCTTCGTCTCGCTCATCCCGCTCAAGGAGATTCTCTCCGAGGTGCTCGGCGTGGGCACGGGCTCCAAGAAGGTCGACCACCTGTACATGCAGCTCATCCGCGAGTTCGGCAACGAGCTGGACGTGCTCCAGCGGGTGCCCGCCGAAGACCTGAGCCGCTTTTCCTGCCACCTGGCCGAGGGCATCACCCGCATGCGCGACGGCCAGGTCATCCGCAAGGCCGGGTTCGACGGCGAGTTCGGGGTCATCTCGGTCTTTTCGGAAAAGGAGCGCGCCGAGATCAAGAACGGGGCCACGCTCATCCACATTCCCCGGCCCGAAGTCAGGCCCGATCCAGGCATGACCGCGACCTGCAAGGCCGTGTCCCGGCCCAAGGTCGAAGCCGTGCCCCTGGCCTACAACGACGCCCAACAGGCGGCCATAGACGCGGGCCCGGGCCCGGTGCTCGTCCTGGCGGGCCCCGGCACCGGCAAGACCCAGACCCTCATGGGCAGGGTGGAACGGCTCATGGACGAGGGGGTCAACCCCAAGCGCATCCTGGCCCTGACCTTCACCCGCCGGGCCGCCCAGGAGATGCGCGACCGGCTGCACGCCCTGCGCGGCGAGAAGGCCGACATGCCCCAGGCCGGGACGCTCCACTCCCTGTGCTTCGACTACTGGAAGCACGCCTATTCCGAGACGCCCATCGTGGTCCCCGAGGGAGCGGCCAAGAAACTTTTCGCCGAGGTCAACCCGGAGTTTGCGGGCAAGAACCTGGACCACTACTGGAACAAGTACATCCTGGCCCGCGAGCAACTGGCCGGCCTGCCCGACGACCTGGCCGAGGCGCACATCAGCTACGGCAACCAGAAGAACCACTGGGACCTGGTGGACTACACCGACCTTTTGGAATTCATGCTCGAACAAAGCGGCGCGCCGACCTTCCACATGCCCTACACCCACGTCCTGGTGGACGAGGTCCAGGACCTCACCCCCCTGCAACTGGCCGTGGTCCGGGGCATCGCCGGACAGTCCGGCGAGGGGCTGTTCTGCATCGGCGACCCCAAGCAGTCCATCTACGGGTTCCGTGGGGCCGTAAGCGATGTGGAGGAGCACCTCAAGGGGGTCTGGCCGAACATCGAGCTGGTCACCCTGATCGACAACTACCGCTCGGGCCAGACCATCCTGGACGGGGCGGGCAATCTTTTTCCCGAGTCCCCGCGTCTGATCGCGCGCAAGGACCTGGACGCGACCATGCACCTGTTCGAGGCCCCGGACTCCATGCGCGAGGCCACCTGGATCAGCGACAAGATCAAGGGGCTCATCGGGGCCACCAGCCACTCCATCGTGGACGGCGAGGGCGGCGGCGAACTGGCCCCCGGCGACATCGCGGTGCTGGTCCGCTTCAAGGCGCTCATCCCGGTCATCGAAAAGGCCCTCAAGCGCGCGGGCGTGCCGGTCTCAACACCGGAGCTGGAGGGGTTCTGGCAGGAGCCCCGCGTGGCCTCCATCCTCAGGGCCGCCGAGCAGTTCCTGGGCATGACCCTGTCCGGCGTGGAGGACACCATCGAAATCCCGGACCACATCCTGGCCAAGGGCCCGGTGGGGCTGGCGGCCTTCCTCAGCGAGACCCCGCCGTTCGACCAGTTTTTCTGGGAAAGCCGCCAGTTCAAGGAGCTCAAGAAGGAGTTCGACCGGCGCGGCGGCTGGCAGGGGCTGGTCAACTGGGTGTCGCTCCAGACCGAGCTCGAACTGGTACGCCGGACCGCCGAGAAGGTCCAGATCATGACCCTGCACGCCTCCAAGGGGCTGGAATTCGAGGCCGTCTTCATGCCCGCCTGCGAGGAGGGCATCCTGCCGTTCGCGGGCATGGACCTGCTCACCGCCAAGGTCACCCTGACCCCGGGCCGGAGCCAGAGGTTCGCCGAGGAGCGCCGCCTGACCTTCGTGGGCATGACCCGCGCCCGGCGCAACCTCTATCTCAGCCACGCCAAGAGCAGGCAGCTCTACGGCAAGACCCTGACCCTGCCGAGGTCGCGCTACCTGCGGGAAATCCCGGAAGCACTCCTGACCAAGTCAACCCTGGCCGCCCGCAAGGTGACCAAGGAAAAGCAACTCGGCCTGCTCGATTAGAGAAGAAAGCGGTAGAGTCCGCGTTCGTAGACCCAGCAGAGATTGCGGGCCGCGGACCGGGACACGCCGAATCGGCGCAACCGGCAGAAGACGTGCAGGGGGTTGAACTTATGTTGGAAATAATTCCGAAACCCGATCATATTCAGAACCTCGGCAAATCGTTCGTCACACTGAGCGATTCGCTGCAATAGCCATGCCCCGAGACCCTATGTCAACGAAACCGGCGGGTTCCCACCCCCGGCCCGGCTCGAACCGGGCAAATAGTGCGCACTCCGTCCCCCTGTCCGTACGGGACGTGGAGGAAAAATGGGGCGTCCGCTTCCCCTTCCCCCTGGCCGCGCCCTCGGCCGTGCTGCCCACGGGGCTGGCCGGGAACGCCCTCTTTCTGGCCGACCATTTTCCTGAAATCGCTGTCCTTTTCTTCGAGACCGAGGCCTGCCTGGCCTACACGGACGAGGACCTGCCCCCGAGTCTCGCGGACCTGCCCTGCTCCTGGCACGTGCACATGCCCCTGGACCTGCCGTGGCGGGCCGGGTTCGAGACCGTCTGGCAAAAGATTGACGGGCTGCTGGACAAGATCGCCCCGGTCTCGCCCTGGGCCTACGTGCTCCATCCGCCGGACGGACCGGACATGCTCCTTCCCCTGGCGGCGAGATTGCGCGACAAGGGCGTGGACCCGGCCCGCTTCCTGATCGAGAACGTCAGCGGCGGCAGCCTGACCACGATCTGGGAAGAGATCGTGGAGGGCGGCTTTTCCGCCTGCCTGGACATCGGGCACATCCAGGCCTACGACCAACGCGACGTGCTCGGGCTGCCCGGCCTGTGGGATCGGGTGCGCATGCTCCACGTGTACGGGGCCGAGCGGGACCGACGCCACTGGCCGCTAAACGAGCTGGACCCGGTGGGCCAGGTGCTGCTTCGGACCCTGCTTGAGCGGGCGTCGGACTTCACCGTGACCCTGGAGGTCTTCGGGCGGAGCGGGCTGTTCGACTCCCTGGACCTGTTCGGCGAGTGGCTCGCCAGGTGGGAGAAAGAAAAATGATCACATTGGTGCTCGGCGGCAACAAATCCGGAAAATCCGATTTCGCGCTGGATTTGCTGGCCCGATCGGCCTCTCCGGGCCTGTTCGTGGCCACGGGCAAGGCCCGGGACATGGAATTTCGCGACCAGATCCGGCGCCACCGCCAAAGCCGGGGACCGGATATCGAAGTGGCGGAAGTGGCCGAGGGCTTGCCTCAAAGGCTCCAAAAGGCTAAATTGTCGTTTCCGGCCGTGCTGGTGGATAGCCTCGACTACTGGTTGTTCGCCTGCCGCGAGGCCGGTTGCGAGCCGGTTAAGGTTGAGGAGTTCCTGAAAGTTCTCGACGACTGGGGCTCCACGGATTTGATACTCGTCTCTTGTGAGACCGGGCTTGGGCCTCTGCCTGCGGGCAGCGCGGTCCGGGCCTTCGTGCGGAGCCTCGGCGCGCTCAACCAAGCTGTCGCCGTGCGGGCCGACCAGGCGTTCCTGGTGGCGGCCGGGCTGCCGTTAACCCTGAAACAGGGATAGTACGTGGCACTATTTCGACAACTTGACGAACAGGTGGAGCAGCTGCTCAGCCTGTTCAACAAGGAAGACAACTGGCTGATCCTCATCAACGCCGACCCGGACGCCCTGGGCTCGGCCCTGGCCCTGAAACGGATCATGACCCGGCGCGTGAACGCCGCGGCCATTGCGCAGATCAACGAAATCAAGCGGCCGGACAACCTGTCCATGATCCGCTACTGCCGCATCCCCACCCAGAAGCTCATCCCGAACCTCGCGGCCCAGTATGACAAGTTCGCCCTGGTGGACTCCCAGCCGCACCACAACCCCGAGTTCAAGCAGTTCGATTTCTCGGTGGTCATCGACCACCACCCGATCGTGCAGGATAACCTGGTCCAGGCCGACTACGTGGACATCCGGCCCAAGTACGGCGCGGTCTGCACCATGATGACCGAGTACCTGTACAACATGAAGATCCGCCCGCCCAAACTGCTGGCCACGGCCCTCATGTACGGCATCCGCTGCGACACCAAGACGTTCGAGCGCGAATTCATCGACGCGGACATGGCCGCCTTCAAGTATCTGAGCAAATTCGCGGACTCCAAGCTGATGAACCGCATCAGCCGCAGCGAGTTCCACCTGGACTGGATGCGCTACTTCTCGCGCGCCTTCTACAACCTGCGGCGCATCGGCCACGGGCTGTTCGCACACTGCGGCAACGTGGACAACCCGGACATCCTGGTCATCGTGGCCGACTTCTTCACCCGGGTGCACAACGTGGCCTGGGTGGTGGTCTCGGGCACGGCCGACGACAAGCTGGTCTGCATCTTCCGGGGCGACGGCCTGCGCCGCGACATGGGCACCATGGCCCAGAAGATCATGAACGGGCTCGGCTCGGCGGGCGGGCACAAACAGGCGGCCCGGGCCGAGGTGGCGCTGGCCGAACTGGACGGCGTGGACCCGGAAATCTTCATGCTCAAACGCCTGGGACACGGCCGCAAATCCTCCATCCACAGAATCTAACCCCCACCCCCCATATCTATGTCGTTAAAAGAACGCCTCAATTTCGATAAGGACCCGGTGTACCTGATCGACGGGACCGCCCTGCTCTACCGCGCCTTCTACGCCCGCGCCGACCTGTCCCGCTCGGACGGGTTCCCGACCAACGCCATCAACACGGTCATGCGCGTGCTCATGAACCTGCTCAAGGACGAGAACCCGAACCACGTGGGCTTTCTCATGGACGGCAAGGGGCCGACCTTCCGCAACGCGCTGTACGGCGAGTACAAGGCCAACCGCCCGGCCATGCCCGAGCCGTTGCGAGACCAGGTGGAGCCCGTGCGCCGGGGCGTGGAGCTGCTCGGCGTCAAGCTGCTGGTCTCCGAGGGCGTGGAGGCGGACGACTGCATCTGCTCCCTGGCGGGCCGCTACAAGGCGGACCGGCCGGTGATCATCCTGGCCACGGACAAGGACATCAAGCAGTGCCTGGACGACCAGGTGGTCATGGTCAGCCAGATGGGGCGCAAGGAGACCATCCACACGCTCGACTCCTTCCGCGAGGCCGAGGGCATGGAACCCGCCACCTGGCCGGACTTCCAGGCCGTGATCGGCGACTCGGCGGACAACATCCCCGGCGTCCCGGGCGTGGGCCCGGTGACCGCGCGCAAGCTGTTCGCCGCCACAGGCCCCACGCTGGAGGAGGTGCGCGACAACCTGGACAAGGTGCCCGAGAAGCTGCGCGCCAAGGTCGAGCCCGAGATGGACAACGTCTTCACCTACCGCGAACTGACGCGGATGAAGACCGACAGCTGCGACCAGGACCTGGACTTTTTCAAGCTGCGCCAGCCGGACCTGGCCGCCCTGGACGCGTTTTTCGAGGAATACGAGCTGCGCGGGTTGCAGCGGCTCCTGCCCAGGGGAACGGGCGCGGCCCAGGCCGCCCAGGCTCCGCTGGCCGAGACGGTCAGGAAGGCGGCCAAGGCCGCTCCCGCCGTGGAGGCAAAGCAGTTTTCCCTGTTCGGCGAGGCCCCGGCCGATGAAAAGGCCGAGGAGCCCATGGACGTGAACGTGGCCGAGACCGTGGACTCCCTGCCCGACCTGGGCGGCGAGGACGTGGGATTGACCTTTGAGGACGAGGCGTTCTTCATCGGCGTGAACGGCCAGGAATACCGCTATGCGGGCCCGGCCAGGGAGCTTGTGCGCAAGATCGAGCACGCCTCGGTCATCGCCACGCCGAGCGTGCAGGACCTGCTGCGCGCGGACGAGGCGTGGGGCCACATCCTGTCGGGCCAGTGGTTCGACCTCAGCCTGGCCGCCTACCTGCTCGACCCCGAGGCGCGCAACTACACCTGGGCGCGGCTGCGCCAGTCCATGTTCCAGGACGGCCGGGCCGAATTCGCGGACGCGGCCCGCGACCTGCATCCGCAGTCCCAGGGGCTGGCCGCCCTGGCCTACATGGCGTCCGTCCGGGGCCAGGTGGAGGGCGCGCACCTGAACGCGCTGATGCGCGAGCTGGAAATCCCGCTCATCCCTGTGCTGGTCGGCATGGAGCGGGCGGGCATCGCCATCGACGACGCGGCCTTCCAGGCGTTTCTGGACGAGGTCAACGGTCAGCTCGACGAGCTGACCCGGACGATCATCAAGCATGCCGGAGAGGAGTTCAACATCCGCTCCAGCCAGCAGCTGGCCGTGGTCCTGTTCGACCGCCTGGGCATCAAGGCCGGGTCCAAGACCTCCACCGGGCTGCGCTCCACGGCCAACCAGGTGCTGGAGAAAATCCGCGACCAGCATCCCATCGTGGACGCGGTGCTGGAATTCCGCATGCTCGAAAAGCTGCGCTCCACCTACCTGGAGCCCCTGCCCAAGATGGTCGGGGAGGACGGCCGCCTGCACACGCATTTCAACCAGCTGGCCACGGCCACGGGCCGACTGTCCAGCTCCCAGCCGAACCTGCAGAACATCCCCATCCGGGGGGTGCACGGCCCGAGGATGCGCGCCTGCTTCAACGCGCAGGACGGCAACCGGCTCGCCGCGGCGGACTACTCGCAGGTCGAGCTGCGCGTCCTGGCCCACTTCTCCAAGGACCCGGCGCTGATCGACGCCTTCCGCCACGACGAGGACATCCACGCGCGCACGGCCGCGCTGATCCATGAAAAGGACATCGCGGACGTGACCGACGGCGAGCGGCGCGGGGCCAAGACCATCAACTTCGGCCTGATCTACGGCATGGGCGTGCAGAAGCTGGCCCGCGAGCTGAAGATCAAGCAGACCGAGGCCCAGGAGTTCACGGACAAATACTTCGAGAAGATGGCCACGCTCAAGGCGTACTACGACACCATCGTGGAGGACGCGCTCAAGCACGGCTTCGTGACCACCCTGGCCGGACGCCGCCGCCTCCTGCCCGAGCTCCACTCCCGCAACAACCAACTCTCGTCCCAGGCCCGCCGCCAAGCGGTCAACACGGTCATCCAGGGCTCGGCCGCCGACATCATCAAAATGGCCATGGTCCAGGCCCACAAGGACAAAACCCTCAAAGAACTCAACGCCCGCCTCATCCTCCAGGTCCACGACGAACTGATCATCGAGGCCCCCGAAGCCAACATCGAGGCAGCGGGCGCGCGCTTAATGGAGATCATGCAGAACGTCGCCAAGCTGGACGTCCCGCTCAAGGTCGATATGGGCGTGGGGAAGAATTGGGCGGAGGCGCATTAGGTCGATCCAATAAGCTAGAAGGTATTTTACGAACAATATACACGATCCGCTTAACACCCTCTTGCCTATACTACGGTATATATGTATCTATACACTTACACTCAACAACGATAGAGGGTTCTAAATGATCGATTCGAACACCCGCTGGATTCTCTTCCAAGGGGCAACTCTCCGACCTTCTCCCAATAGCGCTCCCGATGACTTCACCATGGTTGAACTAATGGATAGGTTGGCTGCTGTCACTAAGCAGAAAAACTTAGTAAAAATGTTCAACAAAGAGACACGAGCTCTCCGGCTATCCGATATCAAGGTGTTAAACGAACAAGGGGCTGCAGTTTTACTCTGGCAATTCGGTGATAAAAACCTAGCCGATCCTGCTTTCTGTAATATGCAGACAGGAGATGTAAGAGTTGAAGAAAAAAAAGAGCTCGAAGGAATTGCAGCATCATGTCATATGATAATTTCATTAGATAGATCAAAAAAATCGATTTATCACATTGTCCGAGAGAGAATACCCACACTTGCAAATTACTATTTTATTAGTGCTCTGAATACTTTTTTTAAAGAATACTATCCACAGAAATACAGGAAAGAAATTAAACCCAATGTTTATAAAGATGGAAACTATAGAGCCATCATTAATATTGACCCTCTGATGGCGCAGACACTTAGAGAAGACCTCAAACGAGGAGTTCTAAGTGGAGTAGAGCTTGTAAAATACCACTCAATTAAAGAAAGACTTGATGAAGGGGCGAGTATTGTTGAAGAGACAAAATCGTTAAAAGTAGACATCACTGGTCACTTTGAAGGCGATAAGGCTGTTGGCCTACTAGAAAAAATCAAACGAATACGCCCAAACTACGATGACCTCATAGTCCGGTACAAAAGAAACGACAGCAAACAAAAGACAGTGGGGGTGGATATGACTGTAGATGACTTTTCAAACATCATCTATGATAAAATAGAAAGAATATTTGTTAACAGAAAAGTAGAGCAATGCTGTATAAAAATACATAAAGAACTTTTCCAAAAAATGTTCAAACTACTCGAAATCGAGCGCAATAAGTGGCAAGATGATGCTTGAATCCTCTCGCCTACTCAGGCCTCTTAACTTTTTAAGAATAAAGTTTACTAACAAAAATCGTTATTGCTTTCTATTGCCGATTTTATTCTCCATTGCATTTACTTTTATACTAGCACTCAATCCAAACCAAATAGCTATTTTTGGGGATAATGGTTTTCTAAAAATGGCATCTGGCATCTTGCAGCTATTAACAGGTTTTTTTATTGCATCCCTAGCTGCTGTTGCATCGTTCAATAAAGGGGAGCTAGATGAGTATATGTCTGGGAATTGTCCCACTCTACAAGCGAAAGAGAACGGATCAACTGAACCACGAAAATTAACTAGAAGACGATTCCTCTGCTATCTTTTCGGGTATTTAAGCTTTACAAGCTTAATGCTATATTTAATAGGGCTTTTCTGTAGCCTCTTTTACAGTTTAGCTTGTTCGATCATACCAGACCAACTTCATCGCATTGTGCTTTATACATTCACTTTATTTTATTCTTTCGTTTTCTTTAATCTAATCACTACGACATTACTTGGTCTATTCTTCACAGCAGATCGCATCCACTGGGAAGGTGAAGCTCGACGCTTGCCGCAAGGAGCAAATGATGAACAGTCTCAGCCATCTCCTCGTCAGCCCTAGAAGCTGACGGAGCAGCGGAGCGGCTCTTCGATCCTGGGAGGGAGCGGAGCGGACGACTGGATCGGGAGCGGAGCCGGTCCAATCAGATTCTTGGGCTGGCGAGGAAGGCGGTGCGCCCCTCCAGGCCCTTTTCTTTGGTTCTTTCTTTTGGGCCAGCAAAAGAAAGAACCCCGCCGGGAGGGCTGCAAAAAACTGGGAGGAGCGCCAGCGACGGCTCTCTTCTTCTCTTCGTCTTCGCTTTTGTCTTTGCCTTCGCCTTTGTCTTTCAAAAGCATAAGGCCCGCTCCCGCGGGCCTTATGCTTTTGCTTTGTTCCTTCTCGACGACTAGCGGGAATGGCATTCCCGGCAGCAGAAATAGCAGCCGTCCGCATCCGCGTAATACTCCCGGGCCTTGGCGATCGCCCCCTGGCAGGACTTGAATTCGCCGAGATAGATGCAGTTGTCCGGCTGGGGCCTGTACCCGCACAGGCTCGTGTGGACCTCGTGTTCGCCGGTACGTTGGGCATGCTTGTTGACGTAATATCTATACATGAAACCTCCCGTAGTATGACGTTTGTTCCATCATATAGAACACGATGTGAAACGCAAACAGAATATCGGCTAGCCGGTTGCCATAGGCAAAAAAATAACCACCCGCGATTATTGCTTTCCCACGTACTTCGCCAGGATGGCCTTGATCCGCCCTTCGGCCCGCATCCGTTTGACCGCCTCGTTGAACTCGGGCAGCCGCGCGGCATAGCGGCAATCGCGGTTGATGAGCAGGTGAAACGGCATGGCCTCCAGCGAGACGTCCGTCTCCACGACGCGGCCCGCCACCCCGCCCTCCTCGATCAGGGGCCAGGCGGCCATGGGCCACTCGATGGCGATGTCTCCCCGATGGTTGGCCAGCATGAGCCAGACGTTCTTGAGCATCGGGGACTCGTAGGTCTTGATGCCGCGCGAACGGATGAACTTATCGTTCCAGCCGTTGCCGTGGTAGGTGACCACCACCAGCCCCAGCCGGTAGATGTCGTCGATGGACTTGATGTTCCTGATCGCCGCGCCCTTGGGATGGCCCACGGTGGTGAAGACCTTGAGCCGCTTCATGTAGAACGGGTCGTCGTGCGTGGCCGCGTAGACCAGCCGCTCGGCCGTGGGCACGGTGATCATGGCGTCGGCCTCGCCCGACCGGACCAGGGCCTGGCAGCGGCTCCACGGATAGGCCTCCCACTTGGCGCCGACGCCCACGCGGCCCAGGGCCTCGCTGACGATATCGAAGAAAATTCCGGTCATGTACCCTTCCCCGGTCCGGGTGAAAAAGGGCCAGTAATCCGGATAGACCACGCGCAGGGGCTCCTCCGCCGACACCGGGCAGGAGCCCGCCAGAAGGGCCACGGCCAGACACAGGCCGGGCAGCCATTTTCCGGCGATGCTGAATTTTATTCGCAGTTTGTTTCCGCGCATGTTCGGACGGTAGCAGATTCCTTACCTCAGTCAACAGCATACGCACCGATTCATGCGGAAGTACGGCAATGACGAAAAAAGCCGCCCGAAGGCGGCTCTTTTTCTGTGTTGTCTTATAGTTGCCAGACTATTTTTCTTTCTTGTTGGCTATGCCCTCTTTGCGCAGGAACCCGCCGATCCACGAGCCCGCGCCCTGGATGGCGGTGTACAGCGAGGGGACCACGAGCACGCCCAGAAGCGTGGCCGCGATCATGCCGCCGAAGACCGAGGTACCCAGGGCGTGGCGGCTGGCCGAGCCCGCGCCCGAGGCCCGGACCAGGGGGATGACCCCGAGGATGAAGGCGAACGAGGTCATCAGGATGGGCCGGAAGCGCAGGGCCGCCGCGGCCTTGGCCGCCTCCAGGATGGACATGCCCGCGTCGTGCTTGTCCTTGGCGTACTCCACGATCATGATCGCGTTCTTGGCCGCCAGACCGATGAGCATGACCAGGCCGACCTGGGCGTAGACGTTGTTGTCCAGCCCGCGCATCCACTGGGCCGACATGGCCCCGAAGATGCCCAGCGGCACGCACAGGATGACCGCGAACGGCGTGGTCCAGCTCTCGTACTGCGCGGCCAGGACCAGGAAGACCATGACGATGGCCAGGCCGAAGATTATTCCGACCTGTCCGCCCGCCGTCTTCTCCTGGTAGGCGATGGCCGTCCAGTCGTAGCCGTACCCCTCGGGCAGGCTCTTCGCGGCCACGTCCTCCATGGCCGCGATGGTCTGGCCCGAGCTGTACCCGGCCGGGGTGGCCGCGTTGATCTCCACCGTGCGGAAGACGTTGTAGCGCTGGATGTACTCCGGCCCGGCGATGCGCTTGGCGTTGCTCAGGGTGGACAGCGGGACCATCTGGCCGGTGTTGGAGCGCATGTAGAACCGGTTCAGGTCCTCCAGCCGGGTGCGGAACTGGGACTCGGCCTGGGCCATGACCCGGTAGGTGCGCCCGTACTTGTTGAAGTCGTTGATGTAGTAGCCGCCCAGGTAGGTCTGCAGCGTCTTGAACACATCGGAGATGGGCACGCCGAGCTTCTTGGCCTTGTCGCGGTCGATCTCCACGAAGTACTGCGGCACGCTGTCGCTGAAGGTCGTGAACAGGTTGGTGATCTCCGGGCGCTTGGACGCCTCGGCGATGAACTGTTTGGTCACGGCGGCCAGCTCGGCCACGGAGTTGCCCGAGCGGTCCTGGACCTCGAACTGCAACCCGCCGGTGGAGGACAGGCCCGGGATGGGCGGCGGCGAAAAGCCCATGACCACCGCTTCCTGGATGCCCCAGAACGCCTTCTGCGCCTTGCCCATGATGGACGCAAGCGACAGGTCGGGCGTGGTCCGCTCGGACCAGTCGTCCAGAATCACGAAGAGCGCCGAGGTGTATGAGGAGTACGCCCCGGTCAGCAGGTTGAACCCGCCGAGCACGACGTAGTTCTGTATGCCCGGCGCGTCCTTGAGGTAGGCCTCGACCTTTTTCATGACCGCGTCGGAGCGCTCCAGCGAAGCGCCCTCGGGCAGGGAGACGTTGATGATGAAATAGCCCTGGTCCTCGTCCGGCACGAAGCTGGACGGCAGGATGGAAAACAGCCCGCCGCAGGCCCCGATCAGCACGGCCACCACGAGCACGCCCATGAAGGCGCGCCGGACCATGGCCGCCACGGCCTTGTTGTAGCGCGCGGTGACCCAGTCGAAGACCGTGTTGAACTTGCTAAAGAACCAGCCGAGCGGCCCACGGATGGGCGCGTACGGCCGCAGGATCAGGGCCGACAGGGCGGGCGACAGGGTCAGGGCGTTGACCGACGAGATGGCCACGGACACGGACAGGGTCAGGGCGAACTGCTTGTACAGCTGGCCGGTGATGCCGCCCATGAAGGCCACCGGGATGAACACCGCGATGAGCACCAGCGTGCTGGCGATGACCGGGCCGGTGACCTCGCTCATGGCCTTCTTGGTGGCGTCCTTGGGGCTCATGCCCTCGTCGTCGATGTTGCGCTGGGTCGCCTCCACCACCACGATGGCGTCGTCGACCACGATGCCGATGGCCAGGACCAGGCCGAACAGGGTCAGGGTGTTGATGGAGAACCCGAGCATGGGGAACAGGGCGAAGGTGCCGATCAGGGAGACCGGCACGCAGACCATGGGGATGACGGTCGTGCGCCAGTTCTGCAGGAAGACGAAGACCACCAGGAAGACCAGGATCAGCGCCTCGTACAGGGTGGACATGACCTCGTCGATGGACGAGTTGACGAACCGGGTGGTGTCGTAGGGAATGGAATAGTGGATGCCCTCCGGGAAGTACCGGGACAGGTCCTCCATGGTCGCCCGCACCTGTTTGGCCACGTCCAGGGCGTTGGAGCCGGGCAGCTGGTAGATGAGCATGGAGGCGTTGGCCTGGCCGTTGAGCCGGGCGAAGGTGAAGTAGTTCTTGGCCCCCAGCTCCACGCGGGCCACGTCCTTGATGCGCACGTTGGACCCGTCGGCCTCGGCCTTGAGGATGATGTTGCCGAACTCGTCCGGGTCGGCCAGCCGCCCCTTGACTCGCAGGGTCATCTGGAACTGCTGGTCCTTGGGCGTGGGCGGCATGCCGATCTGGCCCGCCGGGGCCTGGGTGTTCTGCTCCTCCACGGCGTTGATCACGTCGCTGACCGTCAGATTGTAGGAGGCCAGGCGGTCCGGGTCGAGCCACAGCCGCATGCCGTAGTCCAGGTCGCCGAACATGTTCACGTCGCCGACGCCCTCGATGCGTCTGAGCGCGTCATAGAGGTTGATCTTGCCGTAGTTGTTCAAAAAAAGCGTGTCGTATTCCGGCTTGTCCGAGGTCAGGGAGACGATAAGCACGAACTCGGGCGACTGCTTGCGCACGGAGATGCCGGTGTTGCGGACCTCCTGGGGCAGTTGGGGCGAGGCCAGGTTGACGCGGTTCTGCACGTCCACGGTGGCCAGCTCCAGGTCGCGGCCCAGTTGGAAGGTCACGGTCAGGTTCAGGGAGCCGTCGTTGGCCGAGATGGACTTCATGTACATCATGTCCTGGGCGCCGTTGACCTGCTCCTCGATGGGCGCGGCCACGGACTGCTCCACGGTGGCGGCGTCCGCGCCGGTGTAGGTGGCCTTGACGCTGACCGAAGGCGGCGAGATCTGCGGATACTGGGCGATGGGCAGGGCGAACAGGGAGAGCGAGCCCACCAGCAGGATGATGATGGCCACCACCGAGGCGAAGATGGGCCGGTCGATGAAGAAGCGGACGAACATGGGCTACTCCGCTCCGGTCTTCGCGCCGTCGCCCGGGGCGGGTTGGGCCGCTCCCGGATCGGGCCGGGCCGCGTCGCCGGCGACCGGCGCGGGCGTGGCTCCGGCGTCGCCGGAGGCCTCGGTCTGCTGCGGGGTGCCGGGGTCCATGGGGACCACCACCGGCTTGATCTTCATGCCCGGCTTGACCCGGTTGATGCCCTCGGCCAGAACCATGTCCCCGGCCTGGACGCCCTCGGTGACCACGGCCAGGTTCATGGACTCGGTGCCGAGCTTGACCGGCTGGTTCTTGACGGCCCCGTCCGCGTCCACCAGGTACACGGACTTCATGCCCTGGACATCCATGATCGCCGTGACCGGGATGACCACCGCGTCCTGGTGGTTGGAGACGCGCACCCGGACCTTGGCGTACTGGCCGGGCTTGAGCAGATTCTCGGGGTTGGGGAAGAGCACGCGGATGCCCAGCGTTCCGGTCTGCGGATCCACGGTGGGATCAACCATGTCGAAGCGGCCCGGCTGGCTGTATTCGCCGCCGTCGGCCAGGATCAGGCGGATGGGCCGCTGGCCGGACTCGCGGGCCTTCTGGTCGCGCATGGCCCGGATGTAGTCGCCCTCGCTGACGCTGAAGCTGACATAGATCGGGTCCATGGTGGAGATGGTCGCCAGCAGCGTGTTCTCGCCCTGGCCCACCAGGTTGCCCACGTCCACCTGCACCCGGCCGATGACGCCGTCGATGGGCGAGTATATCTTGGTGTAGCCGAGCTGGATTCTGGCGTTCTCCACCTTGGCCTTGTTATCGGCTATCTGGGCCTTGTAGGTCGCCGCCTGGGTCTCGTAGCTCTCGTATTCGTCGCGGCTGACCACGCCCTCGTCAAAGAGCTTCTTGAACCGCTTCAGGTCCTTGGCGGCCTTGTTGTACAGGGCCTGATTGTATTCCAGACCGGACTGGGCCTGCTTCAGGTCCTCCTCGAACGGCTTGGGATCGATGACGAAGAGCAGGTCGCCCTTCTTGACGGTCCTGCCTTCCTCGAAATTCTTCTCTATCAGGAACCCGGCCACGCGCGCCCGGACCTCGACGGTCTCGTGGGCGCTGATCTGGCCGACCCACTCGCCCCAGTTGGGCACGTCGCGGATCTCGGCCTTGACCACCTTCATGGGCGCAGCTTCCTGGGGCGCATTCTCCGCCGCCTTTTTGTCATTATTGCCGGAGCATCCGGCCAGGGCCAGGGAGAGAAACAGGACGACACCACAGACCGACGCGGAACGCAAAACAGAGTTTACCATCTCGAAAAACCTTGCATTGTGTTGTTATGAAAAGACCTCTCGTCACCATGGACAATTGTGCACACCTTACAAGCTTCACGCAAGCATGTATATTAGTTATTTCACATAATGCGTGCACTTGCGCCATTCCGGCAGGGCTTAAACCGGCACCCTCCGTATTGACTCCGGCCCGGCCAGACCGTACTTATCGGTCAGCGACAACCGCCTTCAATCAGCACGGAGAGGAAAATGGGCCAGAATAACTGCAGAGAAAACCCCATGAAGGGCATCCCCCTGGGCATCAACTTCACCACCTTCATCTACTCCCTGTCGTCCTCGGCCATGGTCGCCCTGGGCGAGGCCGCCGATCCGGGCACGGGCAAGGTCTCCTTCAACAAGGACCTGGCCAAGCACACCATCGACGTGCTCGGCATGCTCAAACAGAAATTCGACAACGGCCTGGAGGAGGACGAGAAGAAGCTTCTGTGCGACCTCGTCTACAACCTGCGCATGGCCTACGTTAACAAGACCAAATAACGGGAACGACAATGTCTCAGATCATCAAGGCCGGGCTGGTGGGCGTCACCGGCTACACCGGCATGGAACTGGCCCGGCTCATGATCCACCACTCCTCCATGGAACTGGTCCGGGTCACCTCCCGGTCCGAGGCGGGCAAGAAGCTCGCCGACCTCTACCCCTTCCTCAACCGGCTGCCGCTGGGCGAACTGGTCATCACCCAACCCGACGCCGCCGACCTGGCGGACTGCGACGTGGTCTTCCTGGCCGTGCCGCACAAGACCGCCATGGAGATCGCGGCCGAGCTGATCGAGGCGGGCGTCAAGGTAGTGGACCTGTCCGCCGACTTCCGCATCAACGACAAGGCCACCTACGAGGCGTGGTACCAGGTGGAGCACACCCGCGCCGACCTGCTTAAGGAAGCGGTCTACGGGCTGCCCGAGCTGTACCTGGACCGGATCATGGGCGCGCGGCTCATCGCCAACCCGGGCTGCTACCCGACCTCCTCCATCCTCGGCCTGGCTCCGGCCCTGTCCGCCGGGCTGGTGGAGACGGACAACATCGTCATCGACGCCAAGTCCGGGGCCTCGGGAGCGGGGCGCGGGGCCAAGGTCGGCAACCTGTTCTGCGAGGTGGCCGATTCCTTCAAGGCCTACGGCCTGCCCACCCACCGGCACACCCCGGAGATCGAACAGGAAATTTCCAAGCTGGCCGGGACCGAAATCACGGTCTCGTTCAACACCCACCTGCTGCCCATCGACCGGGGCATCCTGTCGACCATCTACACCCGGCTCAAGGGCGAGGCCGATCTCGACGCGGTGCACCGGACGTACACCGACTTCTACGCGGACAAGCCCCTGGTGCGCGTCCTGCCCAAGGGCCAGCTGCCCGAGACCCGGTTCGTGCGCGGCACGGTCTTCTGCGACATCGGCCTGGTGGTCGACCCGAGGACCAACCGGCTGATCATCCTGTCGGCCATCGACAACCTCTGCCGGGGCGCGTCGGGCCAGGCGCTGATGAACGCCAACCTGATCTGCGGCCTGGACATCGACGAAGGGTTGCCCATGGCCCCTATGATGCCCTGACGCCGTATTCCATTCCGACAAAATGAGAGGCCGTCGTCACCGACGGCCTTTTCTTTTTTCCGCCAATGTATATATTGGTGGAGGACAACCTTAACCCCATCCCCAACATGGAGGATATCTATATGGATTTCAGCGAGATATTGGAACGGCGCAGGGCCATCAACTTTTTCGATCCCTCGCAGGACGTGCCCGACGACCTGCTGCGCACCGTCCTGGCCGAGGCGGCCATGGCCCCGTCCAGCTTCAACCTCCAGCCATGGAAGGTGAAGATCCTCCGCGACCCGACGCGCAAGGCCGCACTGCGCGCCGTGGCCTTTGACCAACCCAAGATCACCGAGGCCCCCGTGGTGCTCATCCTTCTGGGCGACCGCGACGGCTGGAAGGAAGGCACCCCCAACTTCGAGGGCCATTTCCAGCACAGCATGAAGCCGGAGCAGCGCGACTACCTGGTCAACTCCACCAAGTTCCTGTACGGCGACACCCCGGACGCCTCCCTGGCCTTTGCCGCCAAGAACGCGGGCCTGTTCGCCATGTCCTTCATGTTCGCCGCGTGCTCCCACGGCCTGGACACCCACCCCATGGACGGGTTCGACCGCGAGGCCGTGCGCAAGGAGTTCAACATCCCGGACCAGTACTGGATTCCCATGCTCATCGCCGTGGGTCACCGCATTCCGGACCTCCAGGTCCACCCCAAAGCCTGGCGCCAACCTTTAGACGATATGATCTTGGAGTAAGGCGGCTTCCGATAGCGGGCCATCTGCACATTTTTTCCGGGGGGCTTTCATCCTCACGTAGACGGCTACGCTGCGGTGAAAGCCCCCCGGAAGAAAATGCACAGCTGACCCACTCTCGGAAGCCTTGTGCGAACGCGGTAAGAGAGCCGCTGTCGGGTGCTGGCGCACCCGAATCGCTCCAAGGAAGACAGATCCTTCGATTCATTGCTGAGTCGAAGGCTTTTTTTGCGTCTACCACCCCGCGAAGCGGCGATAGGAAGTTTAGGATAGGATGGGGATGGGGGGCCGGGGAAGGGGAAGGAAAAGCCCTTTTCAAAGGGTTTTCCTTCCCCTTCCCCCGGCCGCCGGAGGCATTCCTATCCCAACTTCAGACCGTTGGGGCAGGGTTTGTCGGGGATGGCGAGGACGACGCCTTCGGGGCTGAAGAAGCCGGTGACCAGGCATTCGGAGCGCATGGGGCCGATCTGTTTGGGCGGGAAGTTGACCACGCCGACGATCTGTTTGCCGACGAGTTCGTCGGGGTTGTAGAGGTCGGTGATCTGGGCGCTGGACTTGCGCGTGCCAATGTCCTCGCCGAAATCCACCAGGAGTTTAAAGGCCGGGACGCGGGCCTCGGGAAAGGATTCGGCCTTGACGATGGTGCCCACGCGCAGCTCCACCTTTTCGAAATCGTTCCAGGATATGGTTTCCATGGGGCTCTCCGTTTGATTGTCTTCGGGAGGAGGTAGCACGTTTGCCGGGCACAAGAAAGGGGACCCGAAGGCCCCCTTTCCGGCTGTGGGAATGGAGTGAGACAAAACTATCGACGCACGGCGTAGGCCGAGGATTTGCGGATAATCGCGACAAGGGCCAGGACGCCCAGGACCATGACCAGGGTCAGGTGCACCCACTCGATGGCCAGGATGGCGGCCGGGTCCAGGGTCACGCCGGGCAGGTTGCGGTAGACGCGCAACAGGCCGGAGACGACCAGGCCGAAGACGACGCCCGCGCGGGCCAGCCCGAGGCCGGTCAGGGCAAGGGTGTTTTTCCAGGACTTGATCCAATTGACCGCGACCAGGGCGACCAGAAAGAGCAAGGCCACGCCCAGAACGTAGTGGATCTTGTGCACCAGGAAGAAGTCGCCGGTCCAGGCCATGCCCGGCACCGTGGTCAGGGCGTAGCGTTTGGCCAGGGGCATCTGCATGAACCCGGTGAAGGTCAGGGCGGCCACCAGGAGGATGAACAGCCGGGAAATCCAGGCCGGATAGGGTCTAGTCCTCATGATCGCCCTCCCCCTTGCTCAGCAGCTTGGAACCCAGGCCGAGGACGCCCGCGGCGATGCCCGCCACCGGGGCGATGAACGCGGCCGCGGCCAGGTTGGTCTCGTCGGCCATGACGTCCTTGACCGGTCCCATATGCGGCTTGCCCGGGCCGAGGGGGGTGCGCTTCCTCTTGCCCTTTCCCGCCTTGTTCGCGCCGGGGCCGGAATCCTTGTCGATGGCCCGGTCAATGAGCTCGAACGGGACCGGGGAGACGTACAGGGTGTTGGTCCCGCCGTTCTCCTCCAGGCCGTAGATGAACCCGTTCATCTCCCTGGCCAGTTCCTTGGCCCGGGCCACGATTTCATGACGCGGGCCGATGGTTTGGACGTCCTCGGGGCAGACCGCGATGCACGCGGGCAACTCGCCCTGGTCCAGGAGCTGGTGGCAGCGGTCGCACTTGTACATGACCCCGTTGCCCGCCAGGCGCGGCATGAGATGGCGGTACAGCCCCACCCCGGACTGGCGCTGGGGGATGTGCCACGGACACACGGCCCGGCACTTGGCCCCGCCCATGCACAGGCCGGGGCTGATCCGGGTCAGTCCGTTGACCTGCTTGTTGGCCGCGCCGAACGGGCACATGTTGGCGCACGGCGGGTTCTGGCAGTGCATGCACCGTCTGGGAATATTGATGGCGTATGGCTTGCCCTCGTACTCAACCACGGCGTTCTGCAGAAAAAGCCAGTTGTAGGGCGTCAGCCGGTCGTCCACGTCGCGCATGTCCGACCAGTCCTCGGGCTTGGCCCGGCGGGACGGAAGCATGTCCGGAAACGGCTTGACCGGCTCCGGGAACTTGGCGCTGTTGGATTCGCGGCAGGCCTCGACACAGGCACCGCAGCCGATACACTTGGACAGGTCGAGCAGGGTTGCCAGTTCGCCGTCCGACGGCGCGCCCGCCCGCTCTTGAGCGGCCAAGGTTGGCGCGGCCGGGATCAGCGCCCCGGCGGAGCCCACGCCCAGGGCCTTGAGGAACCCGCGTCGGCTGACGGCTTTTGCCCGATATTTCTTCTCTGACATGTTGGTTTGCCACCTCGTCTTGGTATGCTTGCGGACCGGACATCCTTCCGGCGTTTCTGTACATACCCTATAGGGGTATAATTCCGAAAGTCAACCCCGGCAGAGGTGTTGGGCGATGAATCGGGAAGCCGAGGGATCACCTCCTCGCCCTGTCTGCTTTAAAATGTTAACATGCTGTTAAAATTACACTTGTCCACGAAGCTGCCAACACGGCGTTTGACACAATACCCATTTTCATTATAAGTAGTCGATTCGGATTGTAAGTCCTTTCTTGATCGGAAGCTTCCATCGCATGGTACGGCCTGACCCCTGAAGGCCGACCGGAACCAGGCCAGACGACCGAATTTCTTTCGAAACCCGACAACGGTTGGGAGGCTTGACGTATGATTTCCAGAGGTAACGAGATGCTAAAAGACGACAAATGCGCCTGCGGCAAGACCGCCAAACTCATCATCGACGATAAGACCTTCGAGCTGCCCGTGATCATCGGCACCGAAAACGAACACGCCATCGACATCACCCGGCTGCGAAACGAAACCGGCTACATCACCTACGATCCGGGCTACGCCAACACCGGCTCCTGCAAGAGCGACGTGACTTTCGTCGACGGCGAAAAGGGCATCCTGCGCTATCGCGGCTACCCCATCGAGGACCTGGCCGAACACGCCACCTTCATCGAGACCGCCTACCTGCTCATCTTCGGCGACCTGCCCACGCGCGGCCAGCGCCAGAAGTTCCGCGACCTCCTGAGCGAGCAGGAGCTGCTGCACGAGGGGCTCAGGCACCATTTCGAAGGGTTCCCGTCCACCGGGCATCCCATGGCCATCCTGTCCGCCGTGATCAACGCCCTGGGCTGCTACCATCCGGACCTCCTGGAGATCGACTCCAAGGCGGACTTCCTGCGGGCCGCGGCCAAGATCATCTCCAAGGTGCGCACCATCGCGGCCTGGTCCTACCGCAAGGCCCAGGGGCTGCCGTTCATGTACCCGGACCCGAAGCTCTCCTACTGCCGGAACTTCCTGCACATGATGCATTCCATTCCGCACCGCCACTACGAGCCCACGGACGCCCAGGTCCGCGCCCTGACCCTGTTCTTCCTGCTCCACGCCGACCACGAGCAAAACTGCTCCTGCTCCACCGTGCGCATGGTCCAATCCACCGAGGCCAACCTGTTCGCCTCGGTCTCGGCCGGCATCTGCGCCCTGTGGGGACGGCTCCACGGCGGAGCCAACGCGGGCGTCATCGAGATGCTCGAGCACATCCACGAGGGCGGCACGTCCATCCCGGACTACCTCGAAAAGGTCAAAAACAAGGAATGCAAGCTCATGGGCTTCGGCCACCGCATCTACAAGTCCTTCGACCCGAGGGCCAAGATACTGCGCAAGGCCGCCCACGACATGCTCGAGTCCACTGGCCACGACGACCCGCTGCTGGACATCGCCCTGGAGATGGCCGACGCGGCCATGAGCGACGAGTACTTCATCGAACGCAGGCTCTACCCCAACGTGGACTTCTACTCGGGCATCATCCTGCGCGCCCTGAACATCCCGGTGAACATGTTCACGGTAATGTTCGCCATCGGCCGCATGCCCGGCTGGATCGCCCACTGGTACGAGGCCTACGCCGACGGCGCCACCAAGATACACCGCCCGCGCCAGGTCTACACCGGCCGCGAGCCCAGAGTCTACGTGCCGCTGGACTCCAGAATCTAACGTCAAGAACCGGAGGCCCCGCCAGGGGCCTCCGGTCCGTTCCGGCCCCGGAGTGAATTTCACCGCATGAACGCCTTTCACAAACCGATCAAACACATCGCCTGCGTGGCCTCGAACTCGCCCAAGGCGGTCAAGGGGTTCAGGCAGCTGGCCGAGCGCTACGAGCTGGTCCCGACCGACGAAGCCGACGTCCTGGTGGCCCTGGGCGGCGACGGGTTCATGCTCCAGACCGTGCACGACTACCGGGATTCCGGCATCCCCATCTACGGCATGAACCGGGGGACCATCGGTTTTCTGCTCAACCGCTTCGAGCTCGACGGGCTCATGGAGCGGCTCGACCGGGCTCATCGCGTGGTCCTCAACCCCCTGGTCATGACCGCCGAGACGGTGGACGGCAGGTCCTGCACGGCCCTGGCCTTCAACGAGGTTGCCCTGCACCGCTACTCCCAGCAGTCGGCCAACATCCGGGTGCTGGTCAACGGACGCGAGCGGCTGGACCGGCTCGTCTGCGACGGCGTCATGGTGGCCACCCCGGCCGGAAGCACGGCCTACAACCTGTCCGCCCACGGCCCGATCATCCCCATCGGGTCCAACGTTCTGGCCCTCACCCCGGTCAGTCCGTTCCGGCCCCGCCGCTGGGACGGGGCGCTCCTGCCCCACTCCGTGGAGGTGGAATTCATCGTCCTCGATCCCCAGCACCGGCCGGTGGGCGCGTCCGCCGATTCCTTCGAGATCCGCGACGTGGCCAGGGTGCGCGTGGCCGAGGACCATTCCCGGCCCGCCCTGGTCCTGTTCGACCCCAACCACTCCCTGGAGGAGCGCATCTTCAACGAACAGTTCGTGCACTGATCCCGGAGCCCCCCACCGGGTGTATTGTACAACCGGGCAAATACGGTATAGTGTTCCCCGCAACGAACGAATTTCCCATTCCGGCCCGCGCAAAACCATACTCAATGGCCGGAATCCACATCACACAGTAGGTAGAAATGGAAAACGACACACAGCATCCCGACAACGGGACCGAAACAACGGAAACCGGCCCCGCGCCGATCACCTTCGACACCCTGCCCGAGAACCTGCGGCAGGCCTGCGAACGCGCCGGATGGGACAGGCTCATGCCCGTCCAGGAGCGCGCCATCCCCTTCCTCCTCGACAACCAGGACGTCATGGTCCAGGCCCGGACCGGTTCCGGCAAGACCGGCGCCTTCGTGCTGCCGCTGGTGCACAAGCTCGACCCGTCCCGGCACACCTGCCAGGCCCTGGTCATGGTGCCCACCCGCGAACTGGCCAAGCAGGTCGCCCAGGAGGCGCGCATGCTGGCCGGCGACGGCTTCAAGGTGGTGGCCGTCTACGGCGGCGTGGGCTACAAGGAACAGCTCGACGCCTTCCGCGAGGGCGCGAACCTGGTGGTCGGCACCCCCGGCCGCATCCTTGACCACCTCATGCGCCGCAACCTGACTCTGGACGACCTCAAGGTCCTGATCTTCGACGAGGCGGACCGCATGCTCTCGGTGGGCTTCTACCCGGACATGCTCGAGGTCAAGCGGTACCTGCCGCGCAACATCGACGGGGCCTTCATGTTCTCGGCCACCTTCCCGCCCAGCGTGCTGCGCCTGGCCGAGGAGTTCATGGTCAAGCCGCAGTTCATGAGCCTCTCCTCGGACGAGGAGAACGTTTCGGCCATCGCCCACCAGTTCGTCGAGGTCCCGGCCATGGGCAAGGAACGCAAGCTCATCAAGCTCATCGAGCTGGAGAACCCGTCTTCGGCGATCATCTTCTCCAACACCAAACGGAACGTGGAGTTCACCGCCGCCCTGCTTTCCCAGTTCGGGTTCGACGCCGAGGGGCTGACCTCGGACCTGACCCAGAACAAGCGCGAGGCGCTCATGACCCGCATCAAGGCCGGGCAGCTGCGCTTCCTGGTGGCCACGGACGTGGCCGCGCGCGGCATCGACATCCCGGAACTGTCCCACGTGTTCATGATGGAGCCGCCCGAGGACCCGGAGTCCTACGTGCACCGCGCTGGCCGCACCGGGCGGGCCGGGGCCACGGGCACGGCCATCACCATGGTCGACGTCATCCAGAAGATGGAGCTCGAGCGCATCGCCGCCCGGTTCAAGATCCACTTCGAGGAGATCAAGGACCCCACCGAGGATGACGTGACCGCGATTATCGGGGAGCGGCTGACCGCCATCCTGGAAAAGAAATACCGCAAGCTGACCAATCTGCAGCGCGAGCGGGTCTCCCGCTTCCTGCCCCTGGTCAAGAAATACGCCGAGGACGAGGAGTCCCTGGCCTTGCTGGCCATGCTTCTGGACGAGCTGTACCAGCCCACCCTGCATGGCAAGCCCGCCGAGCCCGACACCGCTCCCGAGCCCCGGCGCGAACGGCCCGCCCCCCGCGAGCGCGGCGGCAGGGACCGACGGCCCGCGGACAAGCCCAGGGAGCGGCGTCCCGAGCGGTCCGCCCGGCCAGAGCAGCCCGCCCGGACCGAGGAACCGGCCCGCGACGACGAGCCGCGCGAACCCCGTGCCCAGCAGCAGGAACCCGGCGAATCCCGCGAGCCCCGGGCGGCCAAGGAGCAGCCCCGCCCGCCCCGGTCCAGGGGAAGACGAGCAGCCAAACCGCAGAACGACCGGCCCGCGCCCGAGCCCAAGGCCGCGCCGGAGGAGCCGCGCGACAGCGGCCCGGCCGGAGACGAGGACGGGGAATCCAGGCCCAAGGTCAAGCGGCGCAGGCGCAGAAGGCGGCGCAAGCCCTCCGGCAGCTAGGCCGTGAGCGGCGGGACGCTGATCCTCGGCCTGGCAGCAGGCTATCATTACGGCGACGTTCGCCCGTTCCTCGCCTCCCTGGACAGGGCGGCGTACGCGGGCGATCTCGTTTTATTCGTCTCGGAAACCACCCGCGACCTCGAACGAATGCGCGGGCACGGGGCCGAACTCCTGCCCATGGACCGGCCACCCGGCCTCGAGGACGTGCCCTGCAACGGGCTGCGCTACTTCCTGTACCTGGATTATCTGCGGACCCGCGGCAAAACCTACGGGCGCATCCTGATCAGCGACGTGCGCGACGTGATCTTCCAGGGCGATCCCTTCGACTTTCCCTGGCCGGACGGCGTCTGCTGCGCTTTGGAGGACCCCTCGGCCACCGTGGGGTCCTGCCCGTTCAACGCCCGCTGGGTGCGCGAACACCTGGGCCGGGCCGCACTTGAGGCCATCGCTGACCGGCCCGTGTCCTGCTCCGGGACCACCGTGGCCGACCACGGGGCCATGCTCGCCTATCTGGAAAAGATGACCGACCGGCTCCTGCCGCCGTCCACGGGCGAGTGCATGGCCGGGTACGACCAGGGTGTCCACAACCATCTCGTGCACACCGGCGGGCTGGACCGCCTGACCCTGTACGGCAATGACGGCCCGATCCTGACCCTGGCCCAGACCCGGGGCGAACCGTCAATCAACACGCGCGGCGAGATACTGAACCGGGCCGGGCGCGTGCCCCGCCTGGTCCATCAATACGACCGCAAGCCCTCGCTGTTCAAGATGATCCGGGAGCGGTTCGCCTGATCCGGCGGCCGCCAGCCCTCCCTTCGCCTATTCGCCCACGCTCGCCTTGATCTCGCGCAGGGTCTCCAGGTTGTCCAGGAAGAGGTCCGTGAGTTCGGGGTCGAAGTGTTTGCCCCGCTGCTCGCGGATGTGGGCGCACGCCTCGTCCTCTGGCCAGGCCTCCTTGTAGGGACGCCGGGAGGTCAGGGCGTCGAACACGTCGGCCAGGGCCACGATGCGGCCTTCCAGCGGGATGTCCTCCCCGGCCAACCCCTCGGGATAGCCCGTGCCGTCCCAGCGCTCGTGGTGGGTCAGGGCGATGCGCCGGGCCATGACCATGAGCCGGTTGTCGTGCTCGCCGATGATGGCCGCGCCGATGGTGGTGTGGGTCTTCATGATCTCCCACTCGTCGTGGTCGAGCCTGGCGGGCTTGGTCAGGATGTGGTCCGGGATGCCGATCTTGCCCACGTCGTGCATGGGAGCCGCGCTGTGGATCAGGTCGACCGCCTCCTCGTCCAGCCCGGCGGCCTTGGCCAGGGCCCGGCAATAGCCGCTCATGCGGACGATGTGCATGCCGGTCTCGTTGTCCTTGTATTCGGCGGCCACGCTGAGCCTGCGGATGATCTGCAACCGGGTCTCATAGAGATCGCGGGAGCGTTCGGCCACCTTCCGCTCCAGGGCCAGGTTCTGGTTGTGCAGGGCCAGATGGGTGCGCACCCTGGCCAGGACCACGGCCGGGCTGACCGGCTTGGTGATGTAGTCCACTCCGCCGACCTCGAATCCCCTGGTCTGATCCTGTTCCTGGTCGCGGGCCGTGACGAAGATGACCGGAATGTTCCGGGAGCGCAGGTCCGCCTTGATCCTCTCGCATACCGTGTAGCCGTCCATGTACGGCATCATGACGTCCAGGAGGACGATGTCCGGCGGGGTGCCCGAGTGGACGATGTCCAGGGCCTCGCGGCCGCTGAGCGCGGCCAGCACCCGGTATTCGTTCTTCAGAGTCTCCACCAGCAGATCGAGATTGGTGGGGATGTCATCCACAACCAGCACGGTCTGCTTTTCCCTGTCCGCCATGCGACCTCCGATATTCCTCGACACGCAGCCTGCCTGAAATCATCCCCACAAGGCTGCGTGCGCGCAATTATAATTGGTTTTTCCCGCAGCTCCCTCGGAGCGGAGTCAGGCTGATCCGGCAAACATCAATTACCTGATGAGGTTACGACGCAAAAAGAATACTCGTCTATTTATAATACATCGCAAATTTGTTTTGCTGGTATCATGGTCCCGGATCGAACAACCAGGACGGCACCGCAAATTGAGAAGTTAATGCTGAAACACTACTCCGACATGTCCCTGGCCCTGCGCAGCTTTCTCGGGACCGTCATCTTCCTGACCGCGCTTGCGGCCCTGGGCGTCTATTTCCTGTACGCGCAGGCGGCGCATTCCATCGAGCGGTCACTCAAGCTGAACGAAACCATCCACAACAGGATGATCGCCCAGAGCATAGATCTAGACCTCAAGACCCTGTTCATGGATCTCTACCTGGTGGCCAACCACGCGGAGACCAAATACTTCCTCCAGGACCGGACCGACGGCAACCAGCGCGACCTCGAGAGCGAGTTCATGGCCCTGAGCACCATCAGCAGGGCCTACGACCAGATCCGCCTCCTGGGCAACGACGGCATGGAACTGATCCGGGTCAACTACAACAACGGCCATCCCGCGCCGGTTCCCCCGGACCAACTCCAGAACAAGGCGGACCGGTACTACTTTCAGGATTCCCTGCCCCTGAAAAACGGCGAGATATACGTCTCCCCCTTTGACCTGAACATCGAGAACAAGAAGATCGAACTGCCCCTGAAGCCGATGATCAGGGTATCCACCCCCGTGTACGACGACACCGGGCGCCGCCTCGGCTTCGCCATCCTCAACTACCTGGGGCAGCGGATCATCGACCGCCTGGGCAAGGACGGCCATAACGAGGGCGAGCCGACCATGCTCCTCAACGAGAACGGCTACTGGCTCGCCTCCCCCTATCCGGAAAAGAACTGGGCCTTCATGTACGAAGACCGCAAGGACCAAAGCTTCAAGGCGGCACACCCCGAGACCTGGGCGCGGATCAAAACCATGGACGAAGGCCAGTTCTCCACTCCGGGGGGCGTCTACACGGTCAGCACCATCCGCGTCACGCCCGTGGACGCCACCGAGGTCAAGGTGGCCGAGTCCCACGCGTGGAAGGTGGTCTGCTTCACCTCCGAGGGCAATCTGCGGGCCTATGTCGCCCCGGTGCGGCTGCGCTATCTGACCATCTTCGGAGCCATCTTCCTGCTGTCCATCCTCATCGGCCTGACCAGAGCCCGGTTCTCCGCAGCCAGGGAACGCAACCGCCGGGACCTCGAGGCCGCCCGGCACGCCGCCGTTGAGGCCAACCAGGCCAAGAGCGATTTTCTGGCGCGCATGAGCCACGAGATACGCACTCCCATGAACGCCATCATCGGCCTGACCCACCTGGCGCTCAAGACCGAATTGACGGACAAGCAGGCGGACTACCTGTCCAAGGTCTCCCTGTCGGCCAACTCCCTGCTCGGGATCATCAACGACATCCTGGACTTCTCCAAGATCGAGGCGGGCAGGCTGACCGTGGACGAAGCCGACTTCCTCCTGGACGACGTGCTCAACAACGTCATCAACATGCTCGGCCTGGCGGCCGAGGAAAAGGGCATCGAGTTCCTGCTCCTGGTCCCCAGCACGGTGCCCAACCGCCTCAGAGGCGACGCGCTCCGGCTGGGCCAGATCCTGCTCAACCTGGCCAACAACGCCGTCAAGTTCACCAAAAAAGGCGAGGTCATCCTGCGCGCCCACCTCCTGGAACAGGACGGTGACACGGCGGTAATCCGGTTCAGCGTCCGCGACACGGGCATCGGCATCAGCCGGGAACACCTGAGCAGGCTGTTCCAGCCCTTCAGCCAGGCCGACGGCTCCATCACCCGCCAGTTCGGCGGGACCGGCCTCGGTCTGTCCATCTCCAAAAGGCTGGTGGAGATGATGGGCGGCGAAATGAGCGTGACCAGCGAGGAAGGCAAGGGCAGCGAATTCTCCTTCACCATCCCCCTGAAGCTCCAGCCCGACCATGGGGACGACACCTTCGAATACCCGACCGAGCTCAAAGGGCTGTGCGTCCTGGTGGTAGACGACAGCCGGATGTCCCGCCTTGTTCTATGCAAGGTTTTGGAATCGTTTACTTTTAAAGTTGAAGAGGCGAGCTGTGCGGCGGACGCCCTGACCCTGCTCGAGGAACGGGACCAAACCACCCCGTTCCGGCTGGTCATCACGGACTGGAACATGCCGGACACCGACGGCATCCAGTTGGCCCTGCGCATCCGCAAGAACCGGGCCATCGAACACAAGCCCAAGATCATCATGGTCACGGCCTACGGCCAGGAGTCCATCCGCCATCGGGCGCAGGAGATCGGCCTGGACGGGTACATGCTCAAACCATTCAACCGCTCCATCCTGTTCGACACCATCATGGACGCCCTGAACGGCGACGACGGAAAAAAGCCCAGGGTGTCCCTGCACATGGACCAGTCCGGGGTGCCGCCCAACCTGCCCGGCGCGCACATTCTCCTGGCCGAGGACAACGAGATCAACCAGCAGGTGGCCCGCGAAATCCTGGAGAGCGCGGACATCCGGGTGTCCATCGCGAACAACGGCCAGGAAGCTCTGGACATGGCCCTGGCCCAGGACTTCGACGCCGTGCTCATGGACATCCAGATGCCGGTCATGGACGGTTTCAAGGCGGTCAGGGGAATCCGCAGCGGAGGCAAGGACTCCCTGCCGATCATCGCCATGACCGCCCACGCCCTGGTGGGCGACCGGGAAAGGAGCATCGAGGCGGGCATGAACGACCACGTGACCAAGCCCATCGACCCCGAGGAGCTGATGCGGACCCTGTCCCAGTGGCTCCCGAAGCGCGAAGGCGAGGCGCCGCGCCGGCCCACGAAAACAGCCGCGCCCGTCCGGGCACCGGGGGTCATTCCCGATCTGCCCGGCGTGGACACGGACCAGGGGTTGTCCAGACTGCGCGGCAACGAAAAACTCTACCAGAAGCTGCTCCAGGATTTCGCCCAGGACAGCAGCGTTCTCCTGGACAAGCTGGCGGCCGACGCGGCGGCCGAGCGGTTCGACGCCTGCCGGGGCGTGGCCCACAACCTCAAAGGCGTGGCCGGAAGCATCGGGGCCGACCGGTTGCGCGAAGTCCTGGCCCGGCTCGAACAGACCCTGTTAAGCGGCCAGGGGGACCTGCACACCCGCATGGACGAGGCCGTGCGCGAGGCCCATCGGGTCGCCGACGGCATCCTCGCGGCCTACCCGCCCGAGGACGAACCCGAAATTCCGGCCGAGGACAAGGGCCGGATCGAGATTCAGGGGGTCCGGGCCATGCTGCCCGAACTCGAGGCGCTCCTCGGCCTGCTCGACCGCCACGACATCGACGCCCAGAAACTCTTCTCCACCCTGCGGGACAAGCTGGAGGAAAACGCGCCGTCCCAGGGCCGGACCATGGCCCGGCTCATCGACCAGTTCGACTTCACCTCGGCCGGAAACATCCTGCGCGAACTCATGGCCCATTGCCGTGAAGGCCAGTGCCCGGACGAAAAGCAGGAAGAAGAGGGATGAGCCCGGCCTAGGCCGAACGCACGGCCCAGGCGTGGAACTCGGCCCTCGCCTTGAAGCCCACGCCCACCGCGCCCTTGTGCAGATAGTAACAGAACGACCAGGTGGGGTCGTAGCCGCTGTCCGTGGACGACCAGTAGGCCTCGCGCACGTCCTTGAACGGGTGCCCCTCGGGCAGGGCCGGGTCAGCCCGCGAGCAGTCGGTCAGGGATTCCAGCTCCATGATGGCGGGCAGCCGCCAGGCCAGTCCGGTCTCGCGGGCCAGCGTATCCACGGCGCGGCCCGCCGCCACGCGGTCGACCATGCCACCGGCCAGGTCGGTGCTCCGGCGCCAGACCAGCCCGGTCATGCGGTCCTCGACCTCGTCGCCGTTCTCACGAAATCGTGGTTCGGGCCAGAGGCACCCCATGCGCAACGCCCCGTCCTGGCCGCTCCCGGCGCAGTCCACCGGGGAGCCGTCCGTGCCGAAACAGCCGGTCTGCCCGGTGGCCCACAGGGCCTTGGACTCCCCGCGCACGGGCCAGACCACCGCGTCGTCCGCCTTGTTGCCGAAAAACATGCGCCCGCCGCTGAACTGCACCCACCAGGCGTAGGCGTGGTCGCGGGCCGAGGTGGTGGCGGTCCAGCACTTGCCCGCCCAGACGTGCTCAAAGGGATGGCCGGGCGGCAGGGCCGGTTCGCGCTGCCCATGATCCACCAGGGAATAGAGCTCGCGGCGGTTGGGCAGCCGCCAGTCAGCGAAGCCGAAGCGGTTGTCGCGGTTCATGGCCTCGACGAACTGGAACGTCTCGGGCCAGGACAGTCCGGTCTCGGCGGGCTGGGCCAGCCGGGGCCAGACCAGCCCGGTCAGGTTGTCCTCGACCACGTCCCCCCTGACCGTGAAGCGGGATTCATGCGCGGCCCCCGTCATCCCAGCATGTACCTCACGGTGTAGCCGAAGGACGGGTAGGACCACGGCTGGCCCAGGAGGTCCTCGCGGGTCAGGCCGTGGCGGATGGCCATGCCGAAGATGTTGACCACCTCCTCGGCGTGGGCGCCCAGGTAGTGCGCCCCGAGGATGCGCCCCGAGCCCCGCTCCACCAGGATGCGGTAGCCCGCGTGGGCCATGCCCAGCCGGTTGTGCTCGGACCACTTGGCCGCGTCGCCCTCATAGATCTTGAAATCGTAGCCCTGCTCGCTGGCCTGCTCCACCAGCAATCCGGCGCAGGCCAGGACCGGGTGGGTGAAGACCGCGCCCGCCGTGCCCGAGAGGTCGGACCGGGCCGAATCCGGCTCGAGGATGTTGCGGACCACGGTGTCGGCCTGCAGGGCGGCCACCGGGGTCAGTGGGTGGCCCGGTTCCACGCAGTCGCCCGCGGCGAAAACGTTGGGATTGGACACGCTGCGCATGCGCACGTCCACGTCGATGCCGCTCGGTCCGCGCTGAACGCCCGCCTTGTCCAGGTCCAGGCCGTCCAGGTCGGGCACCCGGCCAGCGCCGCTCACGGCGGCGGCCGCCACGAACTCCATCTCCACGTCGTCCGGTCCGGCCACGATCACGCGCACGCCGTCCTCGAACGGCTCCACCGCCTTGACCGGATGGTCGGTGTGCACGGCCACGCCCTGATCCTGCATGGCCTGGACCAGCCTGCGGCCCAGGCTCTCGTCAAACCCCTTGAGCACGCGGCGGCTGCGGTGCAGGATGGTCGCCCTGGCCCCGGCGGCGGCCGCGATGCCGGCGAACTCGAAGGAGACGAATCCCCCGCCGATGAAGAGCATGGACTCGGGCAGTTCCTCCATATCCAGAAACCCGTCGCTGGTCATGAGCAGTTCCTCGCCCGGGATATCGAGCTTGCGCGGCACGGCCCCGGTGGCCACGACGATATGCTTGGCTGTCAGCGGGCCGATCTCCCCCACCTCCACCGTGTCCGGGCCGGTGAACCGGGCCTCGCCGTGGAAGGTGGTAACGCCCCGGCCGTGGAAGGAGTCGAAGACACGGTCCGAGATGGGATCGATGACCGAATGCTTGAAACGCATGAGCGAGGCCCAGTCCACGCGCAGGTTCCCGGCCACGCCGTGGGCGGCCATGTCGCGCACCCGGAGAATCTCGTGGGTCATGTCGGCCAGGGTCTTCTTGGGCTCGCACCCGCGCAGGGGGCACACCCCGCCCCAGCCGTTTTTCTCCACCACGGCCACGTCCAGCCCGGCCTCGCCCAGCCTGCGGGCGACGATGCCGCCCGCGGGGCCGGAACCGATCACGATCACATCATAAGTCTGTCGGGTCACTGGTCTGCTCCAGGTATGGTTCCAGGTTGACGGCCCGCCCTCGGCGAACCGGTTCGGTCCATCCTCGCATATTCACGCGGAATGTAAAGGGCGGGACGCCCCCGAAAGGAAACGTCCCGCCCGCTGCGGTAAATATCGGTCTCGGCCCGGCCTATCCGGCGGCCCCGCACACGGGTTCGGCCAGCCACTTGAGGTTGCGCACCGACGAGTAATCCGCCCGGCCCGCCAGAAAGTCCTCCAGCCGGGTGCGCGGCTCCCCGGCCAGCAGGGGCAGCAGGGGCTGGGCGACCCGCGGGATGCGCGTCAGACTCTCGCGGATGCGCGCGTCCCAGTCGTCGCCGTACACGTCGATGTCGTCCAGGCGCAGATGCTCGCGGCAGTGCTCGCAGCCGCAGCAGATGGCGTAGGGCTCCTGGATGTTGAGCAACCCGTACTCGGTGGTCAGCTCTTCCCCGGCCGCGATGTCGCGCACCGCGATCTCCAGGTTGTAGTCGGTCATCATGGTCGTCGGGTGACAGTTGTGGTTCATGTACCGGGCGTGGTCCCAACTGAGGACCAGGTTGCCGCACTTGTCGTGGTACATGTAAGTCTCCATGGCCGCGCGCTGGGGTTCGGGCAGATGGAGGAACGCCTCCGGACTCATGCTCACGTCGAACCGGTCGCGGACCACCACCACGGTCCCCCTGGGGATGGGGGCGGTGGCGAACACGCCCACGCCGATGGCCGGGTCCCCGGACAGGACCCGGGTGTTGGGATGGATCATCTGCACCCTCTCAATAGATGTAGCGCACCTGGTGCCGCTCGGCCTCGATGCGGTTGTGGATGGAACGCATGATGCGCTCGTACAGTTCGTCGCCCAGGACCAGGTCCTCAATGCCCGCGTCCACGTTGGGGTTGTCGTTGACCTCGATGACGTAGGCCTTGCCGCCCATGTCCTTGAGGTCCACCCCGTAGAGGCCGTTGCCGATGAGCGACGAGGCCTGGATGGCCGCCTTGAGGATGTGGGGCGGGACCTCGTCCACGGGTATGGTCTCGGACCGCCCGCTGAAGCCGTCGCCGTCCTGGTCCTCGCTCTCCTGCCAGTTGTAGATCTGCCAGTGGTTGTTGGCCATGTAGTACTTGCAGGCGAACAGCGGCTTGTTGTCGAGCAGCCCCACCCGCCAGTCGAAGTCCGAGACCAGGAACTCCTGGGCGATGACCAGGTCCGTGTGCTTGAACATGTCGACCAGCTTGTCGCCCAGCTCCTCCACCGAGGAAACCCGGAACACGCCCAGGGAAAAGGAACTCTCGGGCAGCTTCAGGACCAGGGGCAGGGGCAGGCTGTTCAGGAACTTCGGGGTGCACTCCTTGCGCGTCAGGTGCCAGCCGCGCGGCTGGTTGGCCCCGGCATGGGCCAGCCGCTCCTGGAGATAGACCTTGTTGGAGCACAGCATGATGGACCACGGGTCGTCCACGACCACCAGCCCCTCGGTGTAGGCGTGCCGGGACATGGCGTAGGTGTGGTTGTCCATGGCCGTGGTCTCGCGGATGAACAGGGCGTCGAACTCGCAGATGCGCCGGTGGTCCGCCTTGGTGATGAACTCCACGAAGAAGCCGACCTTTTCTGCGGCCTTGCGGAACTTTTCCAGGGCCATGGGGCTGGACGGCGGCGTGGGTTCCGTCGCGTCGGCCAGGATGGCCAGGTCGTACTGGTAGCTCTTCAGCCGGGGCCGGTTGTAGCGCTTCTTCAGGCAGAAGGCCTCGAGCGACGTGCGCAGCAGTTCGGGCCACTGCCGGGCCACCTGCCTGAGGTGCAGGAGCTTGACCTTGCGGAACTTCCAGCCGTCGTCGAGCCGCTCCATGACGATAGTGAAGAACGGGATGGCGAACAGGGAAAAGAGCTTGCGGGCCAGCTCGGCCCGACACGGGTCCGGGGTGCGCCCGAGGATGATGGTCAGCTCCAGGAGTGCGCCCTTTTCCGGCAGCGGCCTGGGGTGGATGGCGTCCTTGATCTCGTCGAGCAGGGACTGGGCCACCAGGGGCGTGGTCACGTCCTTCACGGTCATGACCGACGGGGTCACGCGGTGGTTGCGGGCCGAGGCCAGCAGGGAGACGTAGTAGCCCATGGAGTGGGTCTTGTACGAGGTGCACAGGTTCAGGACGTGGAACCGGTTGGACCCGGCGTAGTTGGTGTCCGCCAGATAATCGGTGGCCGAGCAGAACTGCACGCCCGGGCAGCAGTCCCGGACCCGGCCCGGCTCGTCCACCACGATGACCACGCTCTCGGGCGAGCCGTCGCGGCTCAGCTGGGACAGGACCATGCGCACGGCGGGCTCGGCCGGGCCGTAGTAGTCGGGCAGGGAGCGCACCGGCTCGAAGCCGAACTTGCGGTACCAGTTGACCAGCTTGGGGTTGTTCATGTCCGCTTCCAGGGTGACGCGCTCGTACCCGTGGCTGGCGGCGAACTCCACGATGTGCCGGACCAGGGCCTCGCCCAGGCCGAGCATGCGGTGCTCCTTGAGGATGGCCAGGGAGTAGACGCGCAGGGACCGCTTGTACTGGAAGACCACGGCGCATCCGGCCGGAACCGGCTTCTTGCGCCGGGCCCTGCCCTCGATGACCAGGGCCAGCTGGGACGGGCTGGTGATGCTGTGGCGCAGGCTGGCCTTTGAGGCGCGCCGGTTCTCGCTGAAGCCGGTCCGCTCGCAGGCCTCGAATAGAGGCAGGTCGTCCAGGGTCGCCGGGCGGACCGAGGAGGAGGGAAAGGAGACGGCTGGCGTCTCGCACGCAAGGCTCATGAAGCCTCCCGAAGTTGCAGGCCACCCGGGCCGCGATCATGCGCCCGAGAATGGCACTCCCATATACCCGGTTTTCGGGGAGGTAAACAGAAAACGCGTGGGTGCGGCGCACCTTTTTCGCAACGGCCTATCCCCTGCCGGTCCCGGCCCGGCCGGAGCGCAGGGAGGCCAGGAACGCACCGGGCGTGAACCGGTCCGGCCTGAGCTTGAAACAGGCGCTGAGCCGGGCCACCTGGCACGGGAGCAGGCCGCAGGATGCGAGCAGGTCGTCGCGGGTGAACAGTTCGGTAACCGGGCCGTCGAAACGCAACCGTCCGGACTCCAGGCTGACCGCCCGCTCGCAGTTCTCGGCCACGAAATCCATATCGTGGCTGATAAGTAGCACCGCCCTGCCCTGCCCGCTGAGTCCGTCCAGGGCCGAGGCCAGCAGCCCGGCCTCGAAGGCGTCCAGCCCTGCCGTGGGCTCGTCCAGGACCAGCAGGGGCGTGTCCATGGCCGCCACCGAGGCCAGCGCCAGCCGCTTGCGCTCGGACAGCCCCAGGTCGTAGGGGTTGGCCTCCTCCCGTCCGTCCAGGCCGAACAGGGCCAGGGACTCGGCCACGAGTTTGGCTGTGCGCGCGGGCGAAAAACCGAGGTTGCGCGGGCCGAAGGCGACCTCGTCGGCCACCCGCCCCTTGCATATCTGATCGTCCGGGTTCTGGAAGAGCAGGGCCGCCTTGCCCGCCAACTCGGCCACGGACAGGTCCGCCGCGGGCTCGCCGTCAAACAGCACCTCGCCCGAGGACGGACGCAGCAGCCCGTTCAGGTGGCGGGCCAGGGTGGACTTGCCCGAGCCGTTGCGCCCCACCAGGGCGATGCGCTCCCCGGCTTCGATGGACAGGGACACGTCGCGTAGGGCCTCGGTTCCGTCGGGATAGGCGAAGGTCACGCCGCGCAGTTCGGTCGGCATCAGCGCTCCCCCCCGGCCTCAAGCCCGGTCACGGCCTGTTCCAGGGTGACGGCCAGGGCGCGGCCCTTATCCCACATCCGGAGCTCCCGGGCCAGCCGGGCCACCTCGGTGTAGCGGTTGCCGGGCAGGCCTGTGCGGGACAATTCGGGCGAGGCCAGGACCTCCGCGGGCGGGCCGTCCAGGGCCACGCGCCCGTGATCCAGGACCACGACCCGGTCCGCGAACCGGGCGATCCACTCCAGGCGGTGCTCGGCCAGGATCACGGTACGCCCCTCGCGGCACAGCCCGTCCAGGGTCTCGAAGACCCGGACCGCGCCGCTCGGGTCGAGAAAGGTGGTCGACTCGTCCAGGACCAGGACGTCGGGATCGCTGACCAGAACCGAGGCCAGGGCGACCTTCTGCTGCTGGCCGCCTGACAGGTGCGCGGGCGACCGGGTGCCCAGATCCCCTATCCCGGCCAGCCGCAGGGCACGCTCCACGCGCTCGGCCATGAGGTCGCGTTCCACGCCCCGGTTCTCCAGGCCGAAGGCGACCTCCTCGAACACGGTGAAGCGCGCCCCCGAAAACTGGCTGGCCGGATTCTGCATGACCAGCCCCACGCGCAGGCCCAGGTCGGCCACGTCCGACTCGCGCGTGTCCAGGCCGTCCACCAGCACCCGCCCGGCCATGTCCCCGCCGTAGAGGTGCGGAATGACCCCGGCCAGGGCGTAGCACAGGGAGGTCTTGCCCGCGTTGTTGCGGCCGACGATGGCCGTGAACGTCCCCTCCTCGATGTCGAGGGTGATGCCGTCCAGCGCGGGCTTCTTGGCCGCCGGGTAGGTGTAGGTCAGATTGTCGAGTGAAATGTGCGCCATGGCTCAATGATGGAAAAAGGTCTTGATCTCGCGCACCAGGGCGTCCGGCTGTTCCTCGATAACCAGGTGTCCGGTTCCGGGCAGCTCCACCAGGGTCGAGCCGGGGATCATCCGATTGAGCAGGCGGCCCTTTTCAGGCGGAATCCAGGTATCCTCCCTGCCCCACAGGATGAGCACGGGCCGTTGTATGGACGGATACAAGTCCTGGACCTCGTCCGTGTACCGGCTGTCGGCCTGGGCCATCTGCCGGTAGAAGGCAGCCCTGCCCCGCGCGCCCGCCCACGGAGCGACGATGCAGGCCAGGGTCTCTTCGGGCAGGGGGGAAAAGGCGGCGGACCCCACGTAGGCCCTGACCACCGCCTCATGGATGTAGTCGGGCAGCCCGGCAAAGGCCGCCTCGTGCTCCCGGACATGGCGGAAGAACGGCGAGCCCCAGGGTGACACGGCCACCGGATCGATGAGCGCGATCTTCCTGAAATCCGTCTTGTCCAGCAGGTGGGCGCGCAGGACGGTGGTGCCGCCGAAGTCGTGCCCGACGACGAACGGATTCTCCAGCCCCCAGAACCCGATCAGTGCGGTCAGGAGCCGGTTCTGCACGCCCAGGGAGACGTCGTTGTCCGACTTGTCCGACTGGCCGTAGCCGAGCAGGTCGAACAGGTGGACCCGAAAGGAATCGGCCAGGCCCCGGGCCAGGTGGCGCAGGTTGAACGAGGACCAGGGCGTACCGTGGACCAGGACCAGGGGCTCCCCCCGCCCCATCACGTCGCAGGCCACCTCCCGTCCCTGGAAGGTGAAGGTCTGTCGCAGGTTCCAATCGGTGTCGGACATGGGTTCCTTTTCGTGCTTCGCCCGGCGGGCGGGCCTGGTGAAGACCGTTTCCGGTCAGCCTATGCGCCGAGCCCCGTTTTTACAACAATCCAGTACACGGCCACGCCCAGGCAGACGGCCAGCATGGCCCGGCGGGCCCACCGCTGGGCCGGAGAATCGGCCACCTCCCGCCAGGCCGTCCGGGGAGAGCGCGAGTTGAAACCGCGCACCTCGAGGGCCACGGCGCGCTGTTCGATGTCCATGATCGCGCCGAGCAGGAACGGCTTGACCAGGGGGACGAGCCCCTTCGCGCGTTTGAATATGTTGCCCTCGGAATCCAGGCCGCGCGCCCGCTGGGCCGCCTGGACCGTGGCCGCGCGCGCCCGCATGGCCGGGAGCATGAGCAGCGGGCTGCCCACCAGGAAGGCCAGCTTGGGCGCCCCCCCGGCCCGGGTCACGGCCGTGACCATGTCCGCCGGATGGGTGCACAGGACAAAGAGCAGGGAAGCGGACAGAAGCACGGCCACCTGGAGCAGGACGGTCATGGCAAAGACGAGCCCCTCACGGTGGACGGTGATCCCCTGCCAGGCCCAGACCACCGTGCGATTGCCAGGATAGAGCAGCCCATGGATGGGAAGCATGAAAAGCGCGAGCGGGAACATGATCCGCCAGACGAGCCCCCACGCCCTGGGCGCGGCCCCGGCCGAGAGCAGCAGGCAGCCGTCCAGGGCCAGGAGCGCGGCGCAGACCAGCCAGCGGGCCTCGGGCGCGGACGAGGGCACGGGCGCGCCGTAGGCCAGGGCCCCGGCCAGCAGGACCCAGGCCAGCTTGGTCAGCGGGTTGAGCGCGTGGACGAAGGAACGGCCCTCGACAAAGAGGGTCATGCCCGGGGAGGTGCCCTTCATGGACGAAGCGGCCCGGTCAGGAGACCGACCGCACGCCCGGGAACCGGGCCGTGGTCCGACCGGGCATGGCCTTGACCACGCCCCAGGCGATCAGGGCCGTGACCACCTTGTCCAGGAGGTTCGAGGTGAAGACCATGACCACCACCGAGCCGAACAGGTCGTTGCCCAGGGCGAGCATGTAGGCGGTGAAGAAATCCGCGCCCGAGCCGGTGATGCCGCCGAACATGTACAGCCGGATGGGCACGGCCACGATGGAGTTGAACACGGTGATGATCACGCCGCTTACAATGGCCAGCCACCAGGTGCGGAACAGGCCGTACCGGGCGCACAGCCCGGCCGCGATGCCGATGACCATGGCCACGGGAGCGAACGCGGCGGCCACGGGCGAGGAGATCACGCCCCAGATGAGGTTGGTCAGAAGGCCGGCCAGGCCGCCCGCCCACGGACCGGCCAGCACGCCGACCAGGACCGTGCCGATGGAATCGAGGAAGACCGGCAGCTTGAGCAGGGAGACGAGCTGCCCCACCACGATGTTCAGGACGATGGCCACGGCGATCAGCACGAAAGTGAACGTGCTGAATTCCTTCTTCAATTGCTCGGAAATGCTCATACCCTACTCCTCCTCCGGTTGCATGGTTTCCACGGCCAGCTCCGGGTACCCGGTTTGCGGGTCGAACGGCCGCGAGAAGCGCACGCCCGGCAGCAGGCCGAGCACGATCTCCGCCGTGGTGTATACCCGGCAGCCCTCCATCAGGTGCCCGCCGCTGGTCCCGCCCTCGCCGTCGGAAACGGCGATGTGGCAGTGCGCCCCGTCCGGCGAAAGCACGCCGGTCAGCGAAACGATCTCGAAATGTCCCGTGAGGGTGGCCGACTCCGGCCGGTCGGCGTACCGGATGACCGCCGTGGTCAGGCTGCCCACGCAGGCGAGGACGCAGCCCGCCCCGGCCCCGCTCTCCGCGAACAGCCGCTCCAGCTCCGCGAGCAGGTCCTGCCCCGGAGTCAGTCGCGCCGCCACCGCGGTCATGGTTGGCGCGTGTTCCATCACTGCCCCCTCGAAACGGTTTCATGGTCCGACCCGGCAAAGCCCGGCGGTACCGTGTATCCATCACTTACTATTGCACCGTCGAATCCTGTCAATATATTTTGTCTATTTGGAATTTGACACTGCGCCTCTCCCCCCAAGGCATAACCACCCGGACGATCCGTGAATGGACGGGAAACCGAAAAAAAAGAGGCTTGGAAGGACCCCCTCCCAAGCCTCTTCACTCTTATGGCGTTGTCCGGCCGGGCGGCCGGCTACATGATGAAGTCCGTGCTCAGGAAATTGGACTTGTGGTTACGGGCGATGTCCGAGAGCAGGGCCTTGTTGCGCGGGGTGCCCTTGGCCGCCACCAGGGTGCGGATGGAGAAGCAGCGCAGGGCGTCGCCCACGGACAGGGTGCCCTCGGCCGAGTCCTTGCGCCCGGTGAACGGAAAGACGTCCGGCCCGCGCTGGCACAGGCAGTTGACGTTGACCCGGCAAACCTGGTTGACCATGGGGTCCACCAGGGAGGCGACCTCGGCCGCGTCGTCGCTGAAGATGGACATCTGCTGGCCGTAGCGGGACTCGATGATGTAGCGGATGGGGGTTTCCACGTCCTTGAACGGCACGATGGGCACCACCGGGCCGAACTGTTCCTCGTGGTAGACCTTCATCTGCCCGTTCACCGGATAGAGCACGGCGGGATGGAACAGGGACCGGTCCACTGCCCCGCCGCCGGGGTTGACCACCTTGGCGCCGTGCGCCTCGGCGTCGGCCACCAGGTCGGTCAGGTACTGGATCTTGCCCGGCTCGGGCAGGGGCGTGATGCGCACGCCGTCGACCCAGGGCATGCCGATGGGCATGTTCTTGAGCCCCTCGTTGAAGCGGCGGATGAACTCGTCCACCACGTTCTCGTGGACAAAAAGAATCTTGAGCGCCGTGCACCGCTGGCCGCTGAAGGACAGGCTGCCGGACACGGCCTCGGACACGGCCAGGTCCATGTCGGCGGACTCCATGACCACGGCCGCGTTCTTGGCCCCCAGGCCGAGGATGCAGCGCAGCCGGTTGGGGCTGGGATGCAGCAGGCGCATGGCGTTGGCCGCCTCGCTGGAGCCGATGAAGGCCAGGACGTTGACGACCCCGGATTCGAGGATGGGCTTGACCAGCCTGCGGTTGCCGAAGATCAGGTTGACCACGCCCGCCGGGAAGCAGTCGCGGAACGCCTCCATGAGCGGCGCGAAAAGCAGCTTGCCGTGCCTGGGCGGCTTGATGATCACCGGGTTGCCCATGAGCAGGGCCGGGATGAGCGTGGCGAACGTCTCGTTCAGGGGGTAGTTGTACGGCCCCATGCACAGGGTCGGCCCGAGCGGCGCGCGCCGGACCTGGGCGTAGATGCCGGACTCGATGACGAAGCGCGACGAGGTCCGATCCAGTTCCTTGAGGGCGTCGATGGTGTCGCGGACGTATTCGATGGTCCGGTCGAACTCCACGCAGCACTCCTTGTACGGCTTGCCGATCTCCCAGCACATGAGGCGGACGATCTCGTCGCGCACCTCGATCATGCGGTGGGTAAAGTCCTCCACATGCTTGATGCGCCCGGCCACGGACATGGTCGGCCACAATCCCATGCCGTTGTCCCAGGCCCCCCGGGTGGAGGCCACGGCGGCCGCTCCGGCCGCTTCGTCCATATCCGGGCAGGACCCGATGTGCTTGGGGGCGTACACGCCGTCCACGGCGGTCTCTATGGCGGAGTCGACCCGCTGCGTCTCGCCCCCCCACTGTTCGATGCGGCCGTCGAGCAGGTACTCGGAGACCTCCAGCGGGGTGTCGATGCGGAACGGTTCGGGGATGGCGGATTCTTCGGGGAATAACGTGTTTGGTGAGCTCATGACGTCTCTGACTTCCAGGTTTGCCGAGACATGTTATTATGTCCGGATGGACACAATATGAAAGGCGCGCGCGGATGACAACCGCTTTTTGGGGCGAAAACCGGAGCGTCCGGCCCGCCGGGGCTTCCTAGCGGGCGATGGCCGCGAAGGAGGCCCGGGTCAGGGCGGCCAGGTCGGCCGGGGCGAGCTCGATGTCCAGGCCGCGCCGCCCGCCGCTGACGAACAGGCTGTCGAGCCCTTGGGCCGACGCATCGAGGACCGTGGGCAGCCGCTTCTTCTGGCCCAGGGGAGAGACCCCGCCGACCACATAGCCGGTGGTCCGCTCGACCACCTTGACCTCGGCCATGGCCGCCTTCTTGGCTCCCACGGCCTTGGCCATGGCCTTGAGATCGAGCTTGAGCAGGACCGGGACCACGGCCACGGCCAGGGTGCCGCCCGCGTCCACCACCAGGGTCTTGAAAACGCGCCCGGGGGGCACGCCGAGCTTTTCCGCCGCCTCCACCCCGAAGGACGGAGCCGCGGGATCGTGATCGTATTCGTGGACCGTGTACTTGATCTTGGCCTTCTTGGCCGCGTTGATGGCTGGCGTCATGGGCAGTTACCTAACGGATGGAGCCGGCCCGCGCAAGGGGCGCGGGGCCGGGTTGCGCGGTCACTTGTGCCTGCCGCCGATCACGGCCCGGATGGCCGCCCGGCCGGGCATGAGGAAGATCATCGGGATGAGCAGCAGGAACAGGCAGCCGAAGACGAACGAAATGTCGTTGTAGGCCATCATGGTCGCCTGGCGCATGACCTTCTGCTCGAGCAGGCCGAGAGCCAGACGCGTGGCGTGGACCGTGCCCACGCCCTTGGCCAGCAGGGCGTCCATGGTCCGGGCCAGGTATTCCTGAGTGGTCCGGCTCAGCTGGCTGACGTGCTCGGTCAGGTAGACGCGGTGGATGGCCTCGCCCCGGTCGAGCAGCACGGCGGCCAGGCTGTAGCCGATGTTGCCCCCCACCCGCCGGGTCAGGGTGTAGATGGAGGACGCGTCCGTCATCTGGCTCTTGTCCACGGTCATCAGGGAGACCGTGGACAGGGGCACGAACATAAACGGCATGCCGATGCCCATGACGATCAGGGGCGGGACGAGGTCCAGGAATCCGGCCGTGGTCGAGAGCTGCATGAGCTGGTAGTAGGCCAGGACGATGACCCCGAGGCCGGTCATGAGCAGCGGTTTGGCCCCGACCCGCTGGAAGGCCCAGCCCGCCAGCGGCATGCACAGGAGCAGGACCAGGGCGCGGGGGGCGAGGACCAGGCCTGACTCGAAGGCCGGGTAGCCGAGGATGCGCTGGGTGAACTGGGGCAGGACGAAGGTGGTCCCGAACAGGGAGACGCCGAAGACCAGCCCCATGACCGAGCCGAGCACCAGGTTGCGGTCCTTGAGCACGCGGAAGTTGACCACCGGCTCCCTGCTGCGCAGCTCCCAGAATATCAGCACGAGCAGGGCCGCAGCCGAGGCAACGGTCCACCAGACGATCATGGAGGATTCGAACCAGTTCTCGTCGTTGCCCCGCTCCAGGACCACCTGCATGCCGGTCAGACAGACGGTCAGCAGGATGATGCCGAGCCAGTCCACGGAGCGGATGCCCCGGCGCAGGTACGGCGGGTCATGGATGAAACGCATGGTCAGGAGCACGCCCACGGCGCAAAAGGGCACGTTGATGTAGAATATCCACGGCCAGCCCCAGGCGTCGGTCAGCCAGCCGCCGCAGATGGGGCCCAGTGCCGGGGCCAGGACCACGCCCATGCCGTACAGGGCCATGGCCATGCCCTGCTGTGCCGGGGGAAAGGTCTCGCGCAGGATGGCCTGGGACACGGGGATGAGCGCCCCGCCGCCGATGCCCTGGAGAATCCGATAGATGATCATCTGGGAAAAGGAGGTCGCCGTGCCGCACAGGATGGAGCCGATGGTGAACAGGGCGAACGAGGCCAGATAGTAGTTCTTGCGCCCGAGCAGCGCGGACCACCAGCCGGACATGGTGACCATGATGATCTCGGCGATGGAATAGCTGGTGGCCACCCAGGTGATGGCCGAGAGGTCCGAGCCGAAGCCGCCCATCATGTGGGGCATGGACACGTTGACCACGCTGGTGTCCATGACCGCCATGAACGCGCCGAACACCACGGTGGCTGCGATGGTCCACCGTTCGGCCGGAGTCATCTCCTCCGGGTCCTTGTACAGGCTCATGGCTATTGCATCGCCGTGGCGCGGCCGGGATCCGCCGCAGCCAGGCCGTCATGCCCCGGCCGGTCCGCCAGATCCACGTCCGGGATCACGGACATGCCCGGGGCCAGGAGATAGCCGTTGCCGCCGTTTCGCCGGTCCAGGACGATCTTCACCGGCACGCGCTGGACCACCTTGATGAAGTTGCCGGTGGCGTTTTCGGGCGGCAGCAGGGTGAACCGGGAGCCGGTGCCGCGCTGGATGGAGTCCACGCGCCCCTTGAAGACCACGTCGGGATAGGCGTCCACCTCGATGTCCACGGGCTGGCCGGGCCTCATGCCGGAAATCTGGGTCTCCTTGAAGTTGGCCACCACCCACACGTCGCGCCCGACCACGGACAGGAGCTGCTGGCCCACCTGGACGTAGGCCCCCGGCTCCACGGACTTCTTGGTCACGAAGCCGGCGCACGGGGCGGTGATCCGGGTGTAGGACAGGTCCAGCTCGGCCTGGCGGACCTGGGCCTCGGCCTCGTTGGCCTCGGCGCGGCGCTTGTCGACCACGGCCTGGGCCTGGAGCAGTTCGTCCTCGGCGGCCTGGGCCGAGGCCACGGCCTGGCGGATCTGGGCCGACTGGGTGTCGATCTTCTTCCTGGCGGACAAGAGCTTGGCCTTGGACACGGCGGCTTGTGCGCGGGCGTGGTCGTATTCCTGGCGGGACACGGCCCCGGCCTCGACCATCTCGTCCATGCGCTTGAAATCGTTCTCGTCGCGGCTGTGCCCGGCTGCGTATTCGTCCACCCCGGCCCTGGCCTGGGCCAGTTCGGAACGGTTGGAGGACAGGGCAGCGTTGCGCTGGGCCACCAGGGAGCGCGCGGCCGAAACCTCGGCCTCGGCCTCCTGCATGGCCGCGTCGGCGGACTGCAGCCGCGCCTTGGCCACGTCCAGGGCCACCTGGAAGGTACGCTGGTCCACCTGAACCAGCAGGTCGCCCTTTTCCACCCACTGGTTGTCGTGCACCGGCACCTCGGCCACGTGCCCGGCCACGCGCGGGCTCATGGAGACCACATGGGCCTCCACAAAGGCGTCGTCCGTGGATTCGTGGGTCATGATCCGCAGGTACAGGGGATAGCCCAGGGCCACGGCCAGGACCAGGACCACCGGTCCCAGGACGAGCAGGGTCTTCCTGGACCCCAGCCCCTTGCGCTTGGCGATCAGCCCCTTGAGCCTGGAGGCCGGGCTGTTGTTCGCGTTATCGTCACTCATCGGTTTCCCTCAAAAAAATACTTGAAATACCCTATGGCGCGGCGTCCCGGCCGAACCGGGAACGGACATCCGCCGCCTTACCGTTCCAGAGCGAGCCCGCGCAGGACGAATCCGCTGGCGTGGCGGCAAACCGAATCCAGGTCGGCGTTCGCGGGCGCGAACAGGCAGACCGCCCGAACCAGTCCGGAGATGTATCGGGCCGTCAGGTCCGGGGCCTCGTCGCGGAACACGCCCTTGTCGATGCCGCGCCGGATGATCCTCGCGAACAGATCCCAGAGGTCTGCGCGCAGCTGTTTCCACTCGTCGGTCACCGGGCAGGTGATCACGGAACCCAGCAACTCCATGTTGAAGGAGGTGGTATGGAAATGCTCGGCCAGGATGCGGACCACTCCGGCCAACTGCTCGCCCGGGCCGAGGGCGTTCTCGTCCAGAAAGCGGCGCATGGAGTCGATCAGGGTGGAGAACTCCCGGAACAGGACCGCGAAATAGAGGTCGTCCTTGCTCTTGAAATAGAGGTACAGGGTCCCCTTGCCCACCGCAGCCGCGCGGGCCACGTCGCTCAAGAGAACCTTGTGAAAGGGCTGCCGGGAAAAAAGCTCGGCCGCCGTGTCCAGGATGCGTTGTTCCTTTGCGCTGTCTTCCTTCATCGCCTGTCTTCCTTAGTTCTGCATGGGCGTCGGAAGGCCCCGGCTTCAGGCCGGGGTCCCGCGGACATGGTCAGTACTGACCGGTCAGTATTGAAAGGCATGGATTACGCGCCAATTAGTTGCACTGTCAACGACTGACCCGGAGTACTAGAAAAAAGTCGCCCGGGAGGCGGTTTCTATCGCATTCGGCCTAAAGAAACATAACTCTTCGCCGAAACAAGACATGAACGCATGTTCACACAACAAGGGGAATACCGTGCGTATCGACGAAACCAACACCATGCGCATAGCTCTGACCATCGGCAAGAAGCCCGGTGAAGACGAGGCCAAAGGGACATCCCCCGCCGGGGGAGGCGGAGTGGACCTGAGCGGCATCACTTCCAACAACATGCTGGCATCCAATTTCTTCGACAAGGACTACCAGCAATCCAAATACGCCACCGGCCTGCTCGACTCCCTCAAGATGGAGAACACGTTCACTACCCAGCTCCAATCCCTGGTGCAGCAAGGCGGATTGGTCGCCCCCTCCGATATGGACAACTACGCCAAGAGAATCCTGGCCGCCGACGAGGCCGCGAGCAAGGTCGAGGACGTGGTCGAGGGCGAAGTCTCGGACGCGGTAGGCGAAGAGGTCGAGAAGAACACCGACGAGATGGAGGAAGCGGTGGACAAGAAGATCGCCGGGGATCAGGACCGGACCGCCCAGGTCCCGACCGACGCCGCGGACGCCACCGAGACCGCCAACGCCGTGGAATCGCCTTCCGAAGATGAGGCCGAAACCCCGGAGACACCCGAGGTCCCTGTCGTCGAGGCCGCCGCGCAGGAGGAACAGCCACAAACCCAGGCCCCGGCCGAGGCCGAGCCTGGAGCGGCGGCCGGAACGCAGGTCGACGTCCCGCCCGGCGAGCACATCGACATGGTCATCTGATCCGCCCCGCGAAACAGCTTCCCGCCAGGGCCGGGGGGGCTTGCCCGGCCCCGTCCCCTTGCCTTTTCCCTGTCCGCGGCATAGTGTGAAAACACTTGCAAATCATGCGGATGAAGGGAAGCGGCGTGGTCAGACCCAATCTGAGACATACCATCATACTCGGCATAGCCATCTTCACCCTGGCCTTCGGCAGCATCGCCCTGCTCTCCCTGTCCAACCTGAACAGGCTGCAGGAGGCGGTCCTTCTGGTGGAACGGGCAGACGATCTGCGCAACCTGATTCTCGAAATCCGCCGCGAGGAAAAGAACTTCTTCCTCTACCAGGACAGCTCCCTGTTCTCCGTGGGCCGCGAGAACCTCAACCGCGCCGGGACCATCCTCGACGAGCTGTCCGGCGAGATCGCCAAGCTCCACGGCGAGGCGCACGGCGCCGACCTGGACCAGGGCATGCGGCGCTACGGCGAACTGCTCACCCGGTTCAGCAACGCGGCCGGGGACATCGGCGAGAACAGCCCGGCCGCCCATGCCCTGCGCGAGACCGGCCAGAACCTGGTGGAGCACTCCAGGGCCATCGCCGAGCTGGAGCGCGACAACATCCTGAACATCAACCAGCGGCTGCGCATGACCCTGTTCATCTCCATGGGCGTGGTCGCCCTGGTGGTCCTGGCCCTGGTGATCTTCGTGTCCAAGGCCATCCTCGGGCCGCTGACCCAGGTTCAGGCGGCCACGCGGCGCATCGCCCAGGGGACCTTCGTGCCCCTGGCCGTGCGCGAGGACGGCGACGAGATCCAGCAGGTCTTCGTGGCCCTCAACTCCATGGTCGACGAGCTCAAGAAGCGCCAGACCCAGCTGGTCCAGGCGCAAAAGCTTTCGTCCATTGGCACGCTTGCCTCGGGCATCGCCCACCAGCTGAACAACCCGCTGAACAACATCTCCACCTCGGCCCAGATCCTGGCCGAGGAGACCGGCGGCAAGGATCGGTTCGCGGACAAGATGATGGCCAACATCACCCAGGAAACCCTGCGTGCCCGCGACATCGTCAAGGGGCTGCTCGAATTCTCCCGGCACAAGGACTTCTCGCCCGCGCCGTGCAATCTCAGGGAAGTCCTGGAGAGCGCGGTGCGCCTGGTCTCGGGCCAGCTCGGGCCGCGCATCGGCGTGGACATCCGGGTGCCGGACGACGTGACCCTGTACCTGGACCGGCAACGCTTCCAGGAGGCCCTGCTCAACCTGATCATCAACTCCATACAGGCCATCGGCGACGCGGACGGAACCATCACGATCGAGACCTCGCGGGAGACGGACCACAAGGTCCTGACCATTTCCGACAACGGGCCGGGCATGTCCCCGGACACCCTGCAGCGCATCTTCGACCCGTTCTTCTCCACCAAGGAGGTGGGCCAGGGCACGGGCCTGGGCCTGTACATCGTCTACGGCATCATAGAGGAGCACCGGGGCACCATCCGTGTGGACTCCGCCCCCGGCGAGGGGACCTCCTTCATCATCAAACTCCCCCTTGAGCCCGAGGAGAACGCATGACGGCCGCGTCCATCCTGGTCATTGAAGACGAACGCATCGCCCGCGAAAACCTGACCCACGTCCTGACCGGGAGCGGGTACATGGTCACGGCCATCGCCTCGGCCGAGGAAGGCATGCGCGAGCTGGACAAGAAGGAATTCGACCTGGTCATCACCGACCTGATGCTGCCCGGCATGGACGGCATCCAGCTGCTCGAGCACATCCGCGCCCACCATCCCCTGACCATCGTCATCGTGGTCACGGGCCACGCCACCGTGGCCAACGCGGTCAAGGCCATGCAGAAGGGGGCGCACTCCTACATCGCCAAGCCGCTCAAGCTCGACGAACTGCGGCTGCAGGTGGAGCGCGCCCTGGAGCAGCACGCCCTGTCCGTGGAGGTCCGGCGGCTGCGCGAGATCATCGCCCAGGGCAAGCGCGACCTGCCTCTGGTGGGCGAGAGCGACGCCTTCGTGCAGCTCAAGAAGGACGTCCGCCAGTTGGCCCAGATGAACTGCAACGTGCTCATCCAGGGCGAGACCGGCACCGGCAAGGAGCTGGTGGCCCAGGGCATCCACATGCTCTCCACCCGGTCGGGCGAGCGGTTCATGGCCATCAACTGCGGGACCTTCACGGCCGAGCTCATGGACAAGGAGCTGTTCGGCCATGAAAAGGAGGCCTTCACCGGGGCCAACCGGGGCCAGAAAGGCATCCTGGAGGCGGCCGACGGGGGCACGGTATTCTTCGACGAGATCGGCGAACTGCCGCTGAACATGCAGGTCAAGCTGCTGCGGGTGCTGCAGGAGCGCAACTTTCTGCGCGTGGGCGGGACCAAGGAGATTCCGGTGGACATCCGGGTCATCGCGGCCACCAACTGCGATCTGCACGAGCTGGTGGAGAAAGGCGAGTTCCGCCAGGACCTCTACTACCGCCTGAACGTGGTCACCCTGCACGCCCCGCCCCTGCGCGAACACCGCGAGGACATCCCCATCCTCATCGGCCATTTCCTGGAAAAGCACCGCCAGCCGGGCCAGACCATCAACTCCATAGACCAGGATACCCTGGACATCCTCATGTCGTACCCGTTCCCGGGCAACGTGCGCGAGCTGGAGAACATCGTCCAACGGGCGCTGGCCCTGGGCCAGGGCACGACCTTCACCCCCGAGCTGCTGCCCGCCGAGATCGCGGAGACCGAGGCCAAGGCGCCGCTGGCCACCCTGGAGGACATGGAGAAATCCTACATCAGAAAGGTGCTGGCCTCATCGGCCGGGAACAAGACCCAGGCCGCGCGCATCCTGGGCATCGACCGCGTCTCCCTGTGGCGCAAAATCAAGCGCTACCACCTGGAATAGGTTACTATCCGGCGGACTCATCCGCCTCGCACAGGGCGATCTCCGCAGCCTCCTCCATGGTCGAGACATAGCGGATGTCCAGCCCCTCGACCACCTCGTCCTCCACGGATTTGACTGCCGCCTCGCACCCCTGCGGCAGGATGACCACGGGTATGCCCGCGCTCCGGGCGGCCATGAGCTTCTCGCGGATGCCGCCCACGGGCAGGACCTCGCCGAGCAGCGACAATTCGCCGGTGGAAGCCACGTCCTGGCGCGCCGGCCGTCCGGTGAGCAGGGAGAGCAGCGCGATGGTGATGGCCACGCCCGCACTCGGCCCCTCCTTGGAGACCGCGCCCGCCGGGATGTGCACGTGGATGTCCGAGGCGGCGTAGAACTCCGGGTCGATGCCGAACCCGTCCGCGTGGCTGCGGCAGAAGCTCAGAGCGGTCTGGGCCGACTCGCGCAGGACCTCGCCCAGAGAGCCGGTCAGGATGAGCTGCTTGGAGCCGCGCATGCGGGCCGCCTCGATGAAGATGATCTCGCCGCCGATCTCGGTCCAGACCAGGCTGGTGGCCAGGCCGACCCGGGGCTTGGCCTGGGCAGGGGTGGAGGTGTACGGCGGCGCGCCGAGCAATTCCTGCAACATGGCCTCGTCCACGACCACCTTGCCCAACCCCTCGGACAAAACCCGCTTGGCCAGCTTGCGGCACAGGGAGGCGACCTGCTGCCGGAGCTTGCGCAACCCGGATTCGCGGGCATACCCCTTGATCAGCAGGGCCACGGTCTCGCCTGGAATGGTCACCAGCCTGTCGTCCAGCCCGTGTTGGGCCATGACCTCGGGAATGAGGTAGCGGGTTGCAATCTGCAACTTCTCCCCGGGCGTGTAGCTCGGGAACTCGATGACCTCGAGGCGGTCGCGCAGCGGGGCCGGAAGGCGCTCCACCCCGTTGGCCGTGCAGATGAACAGGGCGGCCGACAGGTCGAACGGCAGGCCGAGGTAATGGTCCACGAAGGCGGAGTTCTGCTCCGCGTCGAGCATCTCGAGCAGGACCGAGACGGCGTCGCCCTGAAAGTCCTGGACCGCCTTGTCCACCTCGTCGAGCATGATCACCGGGTTGCGGGTGCCGACCTTGCGGAGGCCCTGGATGATCCGGCCGGGCATGGCTCCCACGTAGGTCCGCCGGTGCCCGCGCAGCTCGGCCTCGTCGCGCAGCCCGGCCAGGGACAGGCGCATGAACTTGCGCCCCAGCGCCTCGGCGATGGCCTTGCCGATGGAGGTCTTGCCCATGCCCGGAGGGCCGGTGAAACAGAGCACGAAGCCCCGCAGGTGCTGCGCCCGGAGACTCTGCTCCCACAATTCGGCCACGTGCCGGCGCAGCTTGGTCAGGTTGACCGGCTTGCCCAGGTACTGGTCCGCGCCCCGGCGCATGGCGTCCACGGCCGTCTTCACCGTTGCATATCCGGTGATCATGATGACCTTGGTGTCGGGCCACCGCTTGCGCAGGACCTGGAGCAGCTCCATGCCGTCCATACCCTCCATCTTGAGGTCCGAGACCACGATGTTGGCCGGTTCGCGCTCCATGGCCGCAACCGCCTCGAGCCCGTTGCCCACGGCCTCCACCTCGTAGCCGTCGGCCTGGAAAACGATGGTCAGGTTCTCGCGGGCGATGAGTTCGTCGTCCACCAGCAGGATGCGCGGATTGCGCCGGGAGCAGAGGCTCTTGACGGCCAGAAACTCGAGGATGCGGTCCTTGACCCGTTGCAATCCGTAATGGCGGGCGTCGAGGACCTCCTCGGCCCGGATGATGTCCAGATTGTCGCGGGTGGCCGTGTTCCACGGCAGCGAGAGGATGACTTCCAAAAAATTCAAACTGATGGCGTACTCAGGCGAGGCCGGGTCCAGGTTGTCCATGCGCTCGCATTCGGCCCGGGCGGTGTCCAGAATCTCCGGCGGCAGCCCGGCGGATTCGACCTGCTCGCGCAGGGAGTCGTGAGCCGGTGTGGGGGGCGGCGAGGGCCGCGCCGCAGGCGTTTCCACCGGTGCGGACGCCACTTCGCCGGGAATGGAAGACCTTCGTTTGCCGAACCAACCCATGGCGTCGCCTCCTGCTGACCTGCTTAAAGGAAATACATCCCCTTTTCACAAGCGTTGAAGTCATATTACCCTATTATAGTTATCTATCACGCAATTTTGGAGTTGTTAAGGTTGCAATGCGCAACATCGGCCTTTTTCGTCCCGACCGTGCCCGGCCCGTCTTTTTTCCACGTCGCATCTTCTTCAAAAATGCGACATAACCATGCGTTATACCAGATTTTCAAATATCCCCCCGGACAACACCGCATTCCCCCCCACAGAGATTATCCTCGCCCTTTAGTTACCCCGATCATCGTTTCTCTTGGCGGAACGACACACCGTTGCAAACTGCATCACAACCGAAAACCGCAGAATCACGCCACACAGCCATACATCGTCCCGAGAACAAGGCGTCAGCGTTGCGTATCGCATCACACTGAGTGCCACTACAAGGTTTGATTTTTCATTAATCATTATTTTTCAAGGCGTTAACACACATGACCGTCTTGGCATGTGTTTTGATTCACAAGCCAGCAGACAGGGGCGAAAAGCAATCTCCAAACCTGCAGCAAGGAGTTGAGAAATGGCCCTCTTCAATTCGGTCAAGAGAATGGTGGACAAGCATTATGCGGCCCAGGCCGCGGCGAACTGTAACACATGCAGCGTGGGCACGTGGGTCGTCTGCCATGAAAATCATTTATTGGAGAAATCGGGAGGTTCTTCGATGAAGACTTTTTTCAAGCGTATCTCCGGAAACCATAGCCAAACCGTCATCCCCGCACCTGCCGCCGCCACGGCAGCCGCTTCGGCCGCCGCCGATTGCGTCTGCAATGAAAGGCAGCAGTGCAAGATTCTCATCGTCTGCAAGGGCCAGGAATTTTCCCGTGGCATCGCGGACTACGCGGTGGACATGGCCTGCAAGACCCGCAGTTCCCTGGTGGCCCTGAACATCGACGAATCGGGCAAGGACTTCGACGGGTTCCGCAGCCAGGCGCAGCGCAACATCGAATACTTCAACGCCAGGGCGGCCGACGCGGGCCTGGCCTTCAGCCACGAAATCCAGCAGGGGGACGAGAACGCCATCGTCGCCCGCATGCATGAGAAGGACCCGAGCTTCCGTTACGTCATGGACGACTCCGCAGCCGTCTGCAAGAACAGGAGAAGCATCCCCGTGTACACCCGAGCTACGTTGCGGGCGAAATAAGACGCCCGCAACGTAGAAAACTCACGTTTCCCAAGGACGCACAATGACCCCAGAGATCATAACGGTTCTGGCCGTTCTCGTATTCGCCGTACTCCTCTTCATCTTCGAATGGGTCCGGGTTGACGTGGTCGGCATCATCATGATGGTGCTTCTGCCCCTGCTTGGCCTGGTCACGCCGAAACAGGCCATCAGCGGGCTGAGCAGCAACGCCGTCGTTTCCATCATCGCCGTCATCATCATCGGCGCCGGACTGGACAAGACCGGCGTCATGAACTCCATGGCCCGAGTCATCCTGCGCTTCGCCGGAAAGAGCGAATCGCGGATCATGACGCTCATAGCGGGCACCGTGGCCATCATATCCGGCTTCATGCAGAACATCGGGGCCGCGGCCCTGTTCCTGCCCGCGGCCAAGCGCATCGGCAACCAGACCGGCGTGCCCGTCGGCCGCCTGCTCATGCCCATGGGCTTCTGCGCCATCATCGGCGGCTGCCTGACCCTGGTCGGGTCCAGCCCGCTCATCCTGCTCAACGACCTGATGGTCGTGGGCGGCAAGAAGTACGACGCGTTCGGCCTGTTCAGCGTGACCCCCGTGGGCCTGCTGCTCATCGCCGCCGCGCTGCTCTACTTCATCCTGCTCGGACGGTTCATCCTGCCCGCCCGGTCCGACGAGGAGAGCTCCGGCCCCATGTCCTCGATCCTGACCGGCACCTACAACAACGTCGGTTCCCTGTTCGAGCTGGCCGTGCCCGCGGACTGGACCAACGACGCCCCGCTCAAGTCCCTGGACCTGCGGCCCATCTACTTCTGCACCCTGGTGGCCATCTGCCGCGAGAACGGCAAGCAGCACATCTTCGCCCCCCTGCCGGACGAGACCATCCGGCCGGGCGACGAGATCGTGGTCGTGGGCCCGCAGGAGTTCGTGGAGCACATGGCCGAGGACCTCGGCTGGGAGCTGCGGCCCGAACTGACCACCTTCGCCGAGGAACTGTCCCCGAACAACGCGGGCATCATGGAGGGCATCGTCACCCCCCGCTCCGAGTTCATGGGCAAGACCATCGCCGAGCTGCGCATCCGCGAACGGTTCCAGGTCTCTCCCCTGGCCATCTTCCGGGGCGACAAGATCTTCGTCAGCGGATTGTCCGACATCATCATCGAGTCCGGCGACGCCCTGCTCCTGCACGGCCGCTGGGAGATGTTCCACATGCTCAAGGGACTGCCCGACCTGGTCTTCACCGAGACGGTCAAGGGCGAACTGCTGCGCACGGACAAGGCCAAGATCGCGCTCATGTGGCTGGCCGTGTCCCTGGTCATGATCCTCGGCTTCCACGTGCAGCTGTCCATCGCGCTTCTGACCGGCGCGCTCGGCATGGTCCTGACCAAGGTCCTGACAATCGACGAGGCCTACCAGTCCGTGGACTGGATGACCGTGTTCCTGCTCGGCGGGCTCATTCCGCTGGGCATGGCCTTCGAGAACACCGGCGCGGCCAAGTTCATCGCGGACACCATCATGGCCGCCCTGGGCACGCCGTCCGCCCTGGTCCTGCTCACCGTCATCGGCATCCTGACCTCCTTCTTCACCCTGGTGGCCTCCAACGTGGGCGCCACCGTGCTCCTGGTCCCGCTGTCCATGAACATGGCGCTCAACGCGGGCGTGGACCCCAGGGTGGCCGCCCTGACCGTGGCCGTGGCAGCGTCCAACACCTTTGTCCTGCCCACCCACCAGGTCAACGCGCTGATCATGCGCCCGGGCGGATACCGCACCATCGACTACGTCAAAAGCGGGGCCGGGATGACCGTGCTTTACATGGTTGTCATGATATCCGCCTTGATGCTATTCTACTGATCGCCGACGGGGCGCCGGTAGTCGTTACCGGCGCCCTTTTTGTGGCAATTGAGGATCCACGAACTGTAACTCACAGCCCGCCAAGGATTTTTCAACGACGTTGCGCCTCGACCCAACGACGGATTGTTGTCCGCCGCCATGGTTGTTCGTGGCGTTTTCGTCGTATTAAAGGAGAGAAACTGAATGAAGCCATCGTTGTCGAAAACCTTTGTCGAAACGTTCCTCGGGAACGCTCCCTCATGGTACAAGCTGACCATCATCGCCTTTCTCGTGCTCAACCCCGTGCTCATCCTCACGGTCGGAAAATTCGTCGCCGGATGGGCGCTCATCGCCGAATTCATCTTCACCCTGGCCATGGCGCTGAAGTGCTACCCGCTGCCCGCGGGCGGCCTGTTGGCGCTGGAAGCCGTGATCATGGGCATGACCTCGAGCGAAACCGTGTACCACGAGGCGCTGAAGAACTTCGAAGTCATCCTGCTGCTGATCTTCATGGTCGCGGGCATCTACTTCATGAAGGACTTTTTGCAGTTCACCTTCACCCGCATCCTGGTGCGCGTGCGCTCCAAGAAGGTCATCGCCCTGCTCTTCTGTCTGGCCGGCGCGGTTCTGTCCGCCTTCCTGGACGCCCTGACCGTGACCGCGGTCATCATGGCCGTGGCCTTCGGCTTCTACAACGTCTACCACCGCTTCGCTTCCGGCAAGGGCGCGGCCGACAGCCACGACCTGGTCAACGACGAAAGCGTCAAGGAGACCACCCGCGCGGAACTGCTCGAGTTCCGAGGCTTCTTGCGCAACCTGATGATGCACGGCGCGGTCGGCACCGCGCTCGGCGGCGTGTGCACCCTGGTGGGCGAGCCGCAAAACCTGCTTGTGGGCGGCGAGATGGGCTGGCACTTCATCCCGTTCTTCCTGCACGCCATGCCCGTGACCATGCCGGTCCTGGTCATCGGCCTGCTGACCTGCCTGGCCGTGGAGCAGTTCCACATCTTCGGCTACGGTTTCCAGATGCCCGGCAACATCCGCTCCTTCCTGCTGGAAACCGCCGTGCAGATGGAACAGGAGCAAGGCCAGAAGGGCAAACTCAAGCTGATCATCCAGGCCTGCACCGGCCTGTGGCTGGTCCTGGCCCTGGCCTTCCACCTGGCCGCCGTCGGCCTCATCGGCCTGTCGGTCATCATCCTGCTGACCTCCCTGACCGGCATCACCGAGGAACATCAGCTCGGCCACGCCTTTGAGGAAGCCCTGCCCTTCACCGCCCTGCTGGTGGTCTTCTTCTCCGTGGTCGCGGTCATCCACTCCCAGGAGCTGTTCGCCCCGATCATCGAGTTCGTGCTGAGCCTGAAGGGCCAGGACCAGCTGGCGGCCTACTACGTCGCCAACGGCCTGCTCTCCTCCATCTCGGACAACGTCTTCGTGGCCACGGTCTACATCTCCGAGACCAAGCTGCACTTCGTCCACGTGCTGGGCGCCATCCCCGACATCGGCATGACCGGCCAGGCGCTGATGGACAAGATGACGGACCCCCACATCGCCCGGGCCGACGTGCTCGCCACCCTCCCGCAGAACGCGGCAACCATGGTCAAGGAGACCATGGAGCACTTCGACAAGCTGGCCGTGGCCATCAACACCGGAACCAACATCCCGTCCGTGGCCACCCCCAACGGCCAGGCGGCCTTCCTGTTCCTGCTGACCAGCGCGCTCGCCCCGATCATCCGCCTGTCCTACGGAAGAATGGTCATGCTGGCCCTGCCGTACACCATCACCATGTCCATCACCGGCCTGTTCGCCGTGTACGCCTTCCTCTAGGTTCCCAAAGGCGCGGCCTTCAACAACGCAAGGGCTCCCGAGATCGTCTCGGGAGCCCTTTTCACGTCCTTGCCCGGCGGTTCGGGCTGCCGGGCGGCACCCTCTACGGTTTCAGCTCGCGGTCGGCGTATTCGAAATAGCGCCCGCGTTTGATGCAGAACTCGTGGTCGAAGAAGGTCGACGAGATCAGGAACTCGGCCGAGGAGCGGTTGGAGGCCGTGGGAATGTTGTAGAGCACGGCCAGGCGCAGCAACGCCTTGACGTCCACGTCGTGCGGCTGGGGCTCCATGGGGTCCCAGAAAAAGAACAGAACGTCCACCTCGCCGTTGCTGATCATGGCCCCAAGCTGCTGGTCCCCGCCCAGGGGGCCGGATTTGAGCCGCCGAACGCGCTTGTGTTCCGCGCCGGCATCCTCGTTCTCGGCCAGGAGATCCTCCACCAGCCGCCCGGTGGTCCCGGTGGCGACCAGGCGGTGCGGGGCCAGGGCCTCGCGGTTGCAGTCGATGAAATCGAGCAATTCTTCCTTGCAGTTGTCGTGGGCGACCACCGCAATATTCTTGATCCTGTCCATGTATTCTCCGGGCTTGAAGTTGTCGGCCGCGCACACGGCCGCCATCCGTTCAATACCATCCGCCGGGGGCGGGAACAAGCCGGAGCGAGCCCCCAAAAGATAGGCCCGATTTTCCCCGAACCGTCTTGACGCGGACCGGGAGCGCAGTTACCCTTTGGGCTATCAATGTATACCACGCGTATGAACATCTGACACAACGTAACAACAATGTCGCAACGGACCGCATGCCGGCTGTCCGCAACAGCGATGCAAAGGAGAAACACCATGGCTACCAAGGAAGAACGTCGTGAGAAAGTCGTCGAAGTATTGAACCAGGCCCGGTCCATGGAACTGCAGGCCATCCACCTGTACATGAACCAGCACTACAACCTGGACGACATGGACTACGGCGAACTGGCCTCCAACATGAAGCTCATCGCCATCGACGAGATGCGCCACGCCGAGCAGTTCGCGGAGCGTATCAAGGAACTGGGCGGCGAACCCACGGACAAGAAGTCCAAGAAGGTGGAACGGGGCCAGAAGATCGAGGTCATCTACACCTACGACTCCACCGAGGAAGACGACACCATCGACGCCTACAACCAGTTCCTGCTGGTCTGTCGCGAAAACGGCGACTCCATCAGCGAGAAACTGTTCGAGACCATCATCGACGAGGAACAGGCCCACTTCAACTACTTCGATGCGATCAAGGGACACATCGAAAAGCTGGGCAACACCTTCCTGTCCCGCATCGCCGGCACCCCCTCGTCCACCGGCCTGGCCGACCAGGGCTTTGTCATCAACGCCCAGAACGCCTAGAACCGCGCCCTCCCTCAGCGCATGAAAAAAGGCCCGGCCAGTGTACACTGGCCGGGCCTTTCCGTTTGATTGCGCGTAAAAGCTAGTCGCGGATGACCGACTTGATGTTCACGAATTCGCGGATGCCGAAGGCGGACAGTTCGCGGCCGAAGCCGGAGCGGCGGATGCCGCCGAACGGCATGAGCGGGTCGCTGCGGACCAGGCCGTTGACCACCACCTCGCCCGCCTCGATGCGCCGGGCCAGCTCCAGGCCGTGCGCGCCGTCCCCGGTCCAGACCGAGCCGCCCAGGCCAAACGGGGTGTCGTTTGCCATGGCCACGGCCTGTTCCTCGTCCTTGGCCCGGAAGACCAGGGCCACGGGGCCGAAAAACTCCTCGCGGCAGACCTCGGCGTCAAAGGGCGCATCCGCGATGATGGTCAGGGGATAGAAGGCTCCCTCGCCCTCGGGCAGGACCCCGCCCTTGACGATTCTGCCGCCCTCGGCCGCGCAGCGCTCCACCTGGCGTTGCAGTTCGGCGCGCAGGCCGGTGGAGGACATGGGCCCGACCACGGTGTCCTTGTCCATGGGGTCGCCCATTTTGAGGGCGTCCATCTCCCGGCCCAGGGCGGCCAGAAAGTCGTCGTAGACCGCGTCCGCCACGATGAACCGCTTGGCCGCGATGCAGGTCTGGCCCGCGTTGGCGCAGCGGGACATGGCCCCGACCTTGGCCGCCTTGTCGATGTCCGCGTCGGCCAGGACCACGAACGGATCGCTGCCGCCCAGCTCCATGACGCACTTCTTGAGCCGGGCGCCGGCAGCGGCCGCGACCTTGCTCCCGGCCCCCTCGCTGCCGGTCAGGCTCACGCCGATGACCGAGTCGGCGTCGAGCACGGACTCCACCTGGCGCGCCCCGATGAGCAGGGTGCGAAAGACGTTGTCCGGGAACGCGGACTCGCGGAAGGCGGATTCGATGGCCAGGGCGCACTGGGGCACGTTGGAGGCGTGCTTCAGGACCACGGTGTTGCCGGCCATGAGCGAGGGCGCGGCCACGCGCAGAACCTGCCAGAAGGGGAAATTCCACGGCATGACCGCGAGCACCGTGCCCATGGGGGCGAAGTCCACATAGGCCTCCTGCCCGCAACCGGCCACCGGCTCGGGGGTCAGCATGGCCTCGCCGTTTTTGGCGTAGAACTCGCACACGCCCGCGCACTTGAGGACCTCGGCCCGGCCGAAGCTCACGGGCTTGCCCATCTCCTCGGCCATGATCGCGGCGAACTCGTCCGCCCGCGCCTTGAGCACTTCGGCCAGGCTGAGCAGGCACTCGGCCCGGTGGGCGAAATCGGTGTTCTTCCAGGACGCATATCCTTGGGCCACCGCGCGAACGGCTTCGGCGGTCTGCTCGGGGGTGAATTCGTCGAACTGCTTCGTGACCTTGCCGGTCAACGGATTGAGACTCTGCAGAGGCATTTTTTTCTCCGGAAAAAAGGGGTGAAACACTCCGGAACCGGCCTGGGGAGTGCGGTAACCGGTTTCCGATCAAGCGGGATGCGCCGGGCCAAACGGCCGGTCCGGCGCATTTTCCGGGCTTAAGCCAGAATCCCCGGGTTGTCCAGCATCAAGTCCGCACGGGCATGATCCCCGGACGGGCCCGTTCGGCGCGAGACGGCCTCCGCCGCCATTTGGGCTGGACAAACGGGTCGGATTCGTTGAACCTGTAACCGCTTAGATTCCAATGCCCGAAGGGCGAACCAGGCAGACAAGGACCTCCCATGAAGATACAAAGAGTTTTGGTCACCGGGGGCGCGGGCTACATCGGGACCCACACCTGCATCGAACTGATCGCCGCCGGATACGACGTGATCTGTGCGGACAACTTCAACAACAGTTCGCCCGTGGCCATGGAGCGGGTGGAACGGATCACCGGCACCGCCATTCCGGTGCACCGCATGGACTTCTGCAACCTGGACGAGGTGCGGGCCCTGTTCCGCGAGGAGGCCATCGACGCGGCCATCCACTTCGCCGGGCACAAAGCCGTGGGCGAATCCGTGCAAAAGCCGCTCATGTACTATGAAAACAACCTGCTCAGCCTGATCAACCTGTGCAGGGCCATGGGCCCGGGCAGGGCCAAAAACATCGTCTTCAGCTCCTCGGCCACGGTCTACGGCCTGTCCGACAGGCTCCCTCTGACCGAGGAAACCCCGACCAGCGCCTACAACCCCTACGGTCGCACCAAACTGTACATCGAAGAGATTTTGAAGGACCTGCACACGGCCGAGCCGGACTGGAACATGTCGATCCTGCGCTACTTCAACCCGGTGGGCGCGCACCCCTCGGGGCTCATCGGCGAGGACCCGGCGGACATCCCCAACAACCTCATGCCGTACATCGCCCAGGTGGCCGTGGGGCGGCTCGAAAAACTGAGCATCTACGGCGACGACTACGACACCCCGGACGGCACGGGCGTGCGCGACTTCATCCACGTGGTGGATCTGGCCCGGGGCCACGTGGCCGCCCTGCGCAAGCTCGAGGCGGAGCCCGGCTACACGGTCCACAACCTGGGCACGGGCAAGGGATGCAGCGTGCTCGAGCTGGTCCGCGCCTTCGAGCGGGTCAACAACGTCACCATTCCCTACGAGATCACCGCCCGCCGCCCCGGCGACGTGGCCGCCAACTACGCCTCCACGGACAAGGCCCGGAACGAGCTTGGCTGGCAGGCGACCCACACCATTGAGGACATGGTCCGCGACACCTGGAACTGGCAGTCCAAGAACCCCCAAGGCTATCGGGACGCCGATGGATAAAGGCAATGTTTTAGCGCGGAAACGCGCTTTAAAGGGCTCGGCGGGCGGAGCCGCCGCGAGCCGTCCGGAATTACCGCACACCAGGCGCGCCCCTGCGAGACGGCACTGTTCGGTCCGACGACAATGGTAACGGATTGGGTTGCCTACGCGGTATAATACTCCATCATGGCATCCACCATGGAGACCGTTTCGGGGTTGTTGCTTTCGAACACCCCGACCATGGACACGTCGCGGTCCACCTTGTGGCGCAACCGCCTGCAATAGAATGAGACCGTCTGCGCAAGATGGGGCAGGGTGAAAAACACCTCGAAAAACGAGGATGTCGCCAGCTTCTCCGCCAATTCCGGGGGGATATCCTTGAAGGAGATACGCAATCCGCCCTGGGAAATGTCGTCCACCACCACCGGATAACTCCGCATCTCCCTGTCGGAAAACTTTACGCATGATATCGCGGGAAGCGACACATCCACCCGATGGTAACGCCGCCGCTCCTTGCCGTTCATCGACCAGTCCCGGCTGATGAAATGCTTCAGGGTCCCTTCCACGAGGTTGGAAACATACTGGGAACAGTCCAGCCCCTCAGCTCTGGCCACGCGCTTGAGTGCCTGAAAATTCTCACGATCCATGTCGAAACATATTTTCACCGATTCAGACATCTTTACAACTACCTTAAAACGTATCGTGCAGTGCGTGGGGCGGTTCCCCCGGAGCCCCGTTCCAATACCTCAACAATCTTTAATAATTTTGCAAAAAACATACCGCGTCTGTTGCACGATTCCACCCTTCCGTCACTCCGTACGGGAGGCGAAGGGGTGATCTCCCGCGACATGCGAAATCGATCCGAAATTATCGAATAATACAATGGAGCTAGAAGCCCGCTCCCAACCGGAAGCCGAACACCAAAAAAAGCGCTCCCGCCATCCGACCGAAACAATTCCGCGCCGGACAGGGCCGGGAACCCCTTACACAGTGTCTGGCAATCCGACATCGAGCCGAACAAGATGGAATCCCGCGACAAGGATATCCCGCCTGCGGTCGTGGCGGCCGTACCGATAACGGTTGAGGAAATCTGACGTAAAGACGGGCGCGCCCGTCGGCGTCCCCGAGGGAGGATCGGCCCGGAACCGGCTACATGAGGAAACGCTGAATGCGCGGTTTGTCGTCGGTCTCGTCCGAGACCTGGACGCCCACTTCCACCGGGTCGTCCAGGACGATACGCTTGGGAAGGCACTCCAGGGTCGTGACCGAATCGTCCACCTGGAAGGTCACGCTCAGCCCTTCGATCTGCTGGAGCATGCCGGCGAACACGTGCCCTTTGTCCTTGAATTCAAGGAGCATGCCCTGGTTCGAGATGTTCCGGATCTGGACGGGAAAGACCATGATCTCCCCGCTGGATTTCAACACCTGGACCAGTCCGGGGATCGTGACGGACCTGCGCGGGCAACACCGCCTGTCGTTGGCGTCCGGGGCGTCTTCCGCCAGGGCGCTCCCCAAGAGCGCTCCGAGCCGGTTGACGATCTCGGTGAGCGCGGCGCCGTCCTTTACGGCGACATGCATCCGTTTATTGATCTTGTAGTCGTACATGTAATTTTGAAAGCAAATTTCGCGCCAAAAAGACGCGACCTGCGGAAAAAATCAAGACGGCCGATCAGGGCGCGTCAGCTGCTTTTCAGGGACAGGTTGTGCTTGCTCAACAGCTCGTACAGGCGGGCGCGGGAAAGGCCGGAGAGCTTGCAGGCCGTGGAGATGGAGGCGTCGCTGAGCTGAACCAGCCGCACGAGGTAGGCCTGTTCCATGGCCTCCACCGCTTCCTGGCGTGCCGCCTTCATGATCGGGAAGTCCTCCACCGTGGCGGGCAGGGAGAACTGGCTCGGCATGACGCCCGCGTCCTGCGTGGGCTGGCCGTTTTCGCCCATGTCTTGAAACACGCGGCGCATGCGCAACTGCTGGGGAAGATGGTAGATATTCAAGTACTTGGAGAAGCGGGCCTTCTGCAGCGAGACGTGGAGGACGTTGACCAGCTCGCGCACGTTGCCGGGCCAGTCGTAAAGCCGCAGGGTCTCGATGAACTGGGGATCGACCTCCTTCGCCTCCATGCCGTTCTCTTTGCACAGGGAGGGCAGGTAGTGCCGGGTCAGCATCTCGATGTCGCCGTTGCGTTCGCGCAGGGGCGGCAGGTCGATGATCACGCTCTGCAACCGGTAATAGAGGTCGCTGCGGAATTCGCCCCGGGCGACCATCTCCTCGAGATTCCGGTTGGTGGCCGCCACCAGCCTGAAATCGCTGTAGACCTCCTTGCTGGAACTGAGCGGGCGGAAGGTCTTCTCCTGCAGGACGCGGAGCAGGGACTTCTGGATACCCAGGTCGAGATCGCCGATCTCGTCCAGGAACAAGGTTCCGCCGTGGGCCAGGTGGAACAGCCCCTTGCGGTCCTGGTCCGCCCCGGTGAAGGACCCCTTGGAGTGGCCGAACAGCAGGCTCTCGGCCAGCGTCGAAGGGAGATTGGTGCAGTCCACCACGATGTACCGCTTGTCCTTGCGGTCGCTGTTGTTGTGCAGCGCCCGGGCAAAGAGCTCCTTGCCGGTCCCGGTCTCGCCGGTGATGAGCACGTTGCCGTTGCCCTTGGCGGAGATGGCCAGCCGTTCGAGGCACTGGTTCAGGGCGGGGCTATCGCCGATGATCTCGTCGCGGATCAGGGTCTCGGTCCGCTCTTTCCGGACGGTCTTCTGCTGCAGCAGATTCTGGATGACCTGACGGAAGCGTTCCTCCTTGATCGGCTTGACCAGGTAATCCTTGACCCCTGCGGCAAAGGCCTGGGAGATGTAGTCGGTATCCGGCTCTCCGGTGAGCATGACGATATCCACGTCGGGGTCGAGCTCGGTCAGACGGGGGATGTGGGCCAGCCCGCTGCCCTCGTGGAGGTTGAGGTCCAGAAAGATGATGTCGAAGTGGCTGCTCTTGAGGAGCGTCAGCCCTTCTATCCCGGAATACACGCAATGGCAGTCGTAGCCCATCTTCTTGACGATGGACTCGACGACGGCGCATTGGAACGGGTCGTCATCTATGAGTAATATCTTTCCCACTAAAGACTCCACTCCACAATTTCCTATCCCTGACCTGCGGCCCTGCGGACAACGGATACCGGACAAAAGTTAGCGATTCTATACATAGGCGCGTTTTTTCTGTCCATAGGAGAAACTCCCGTTTCCGTTTTTCCCGGACAAAGACCCTCCGCAGGGTTAAAAACCCGTGTAACCCCTTGCTTTCAGCATACCCCTCTTCTCCGATTTTTCAAGACTTTCCGGTTCGAATTCGTGAAGGACGATGCCGAACGCCGAAAGCCGGGCGGGAGCACCGCCGGCAAAAAGGCCGGACAGTCCGCGGACTGTCCGGCCTTCCATTACTTTAACGGTGGACGCGGATCAGAAAAAGCGCTTTCTCCTGCGACCGTAGAGCAGCAGCCCCAGGCCGCCAAAGCCGAGCAGCAGGAAGGTGGAGGGTTCGGGAGCGGGGACCAGGGCCTCGCCGAAGAGCACGTCGTTGCCGCAGGTCATGGCGAAACCGTAGGTAAACGCCCTGATTCCCGAGAAATCGAGGTTGATGTCGGACCAATTGGTCTCGCCCAGGCTGTTTTCCGCGATCCAGTAATCCCAGCCGTCGTAGCCGACGTCCGACAGGACGTCATCCAGGTCGACCCAGGCCCGGACCGGGTGATCATGCCTGCCCTCTGCGCCCCGGGGCCAGAAGGACTCCTGGTAGCCGACCCGATTGCCGTTTTCATAGGACAGATCATCCAAGGCGAACAGGCCGTAGCCGAACTCCTCCCTGGAGATGGACCCGTCCCCAAAGACCCGCAGCGTGTGGTGCAGGACATAGTCCCACGCCCCGTCCTGATTCGTATCGAAGAACCAGTCGCCGGGAACGAGACTCCGGCTGGTGCTCGAGTAGTTCAATTGGATTCCGGAAAGGGTGTGGCCGTCGAAGATGAAGTTGCCGCCGGTAATGTCCGGGGTCCCGATGACATCCCGGTTGTTTTGCGGGACCCACCAGCCGTTGACAACGTCCCGGTTGCGGTTCCCGTATCCGGACCAGTAATTCACATCGTCCCCGAACGCCACCGAATACGCCCGGGCGTACGGGGCCTGGAGCAGGCAGATGGCGAACAGAGCTATTGCAATAAGGCGTTTCATGGTGTCTCCCACGTTGAATTCCCCGTTTTTTTCTTACCGGAAATAAGCACAAAACATGCCAGACATGTAAAACACGGGTTTTGACGTCCTGAACGTATGAAAAATGTCATTTTACCCGACATTTTGTCGGACTCTCTTACATTTTGTGCTTGTTTGAACATGATGCCATAGATTTTAACCATGGAATGTGAAAAAAAACGGGCCAACCGCCGATAACCGACAGGGTCGGCCTGTCCGGGAAGGGGGCTGAGTCCGCCCAACCCCGCAAAAAAGAACGAGAACAATTATTGGTTGCACCTTTACTCGCCATTGTGGATACTTATTTGAATGAGAACGACCAACCCACATTCGTGAAAGGAGCCAATATCATGGTTGAAAGAACCGAAATCATCACGTTCAAAGGCAATCCGCTGACCCTCATAGGCCCTGAAGTCAAAGTCGGCGACACCGCTCCCGACTTCACCGTGATCACCAACGCGCTGAAACCCGCCACCCTGGCCGACTTTTCCGGCAAGGTGCTGGTCATCGCCTCGGTGCCCTCCCTGGACACCCCCGTGTGCGACATGGAGACGCGTCGCTTCAACACCGAGGCCACGGCGCTCGGCGACGACGTGAAAATCCTGACCGTCAGCATGGACCTGCCCTTTGCCCAGGCCCGGTGGTGCGGCGCGGCCGGAATCGAGGCCGTACAGACCCTGTCCGACCACGCCCAGGCCTCCTTCGGAGAGAACTGGGGCACCCTCATCAAGGAATTGCGCCTTCTGACCCGCGCGGTCTTCGTGGTGGGCAAGGACGGCAAGATCGCCTACGTCCAGTACCTGAAGGAAGTCACCGAGGAGCCCGACTACGAGGCCGCTCTCAAGGTCGTCCGCGAACTGATCGGCTGATCCGTCCCCGCGCTGCGCACGGCATTTTGGCCCGGAAGCAAAACTTCCGGGCTTTTTCATGTCCTGCGGCGGAGGATCCCGACCTTCCCGGCCGCGCCGTCAAGGCCTGTCGGAAAGTTTGACACCACCTTACCGGCGTCCTCACGGCCCGTCATCCACTGCCCCCCCCTCCCACCGCACCCCGATCTCCTCGAAAAAAGGCTTGGAAGGATATCCTTCCAAGCCTTTGCCCTTGCCGAAGCGACCGTCTTTTCCGAAGGCGCAGACGGGCGCGGCGCTACAATCCGGGCAGGATGGTTCCGGCCCAGGCAGTGACATCCCCCATGTCGGGGTCTCCGTCGATCTTCAGGGAATCGCCGACCAGGACCGCGCCCAGATCCTCGGCCTTCTCCTCGATGGCGTCCACCGCCCCGCAAAAGTACTCGTAGGACGAATCGCCGCAACCGAAGACCGCGACCTTCTTCCCTTGCAGCCCGGCCTTGTCCAGGTTGTCGTAGACCGGGATGAAGTCGTCCTGGAGCTCGATGGAGTCGTCGCCCCAGGTGGAAGAGCCGAGGAGCACGGCGTCGAAGCCGTCGGCCATATCCTCCACGGCCACGTCGGCCGCATTCCTGGCCTCCACTTTCCGTCCGTTCTTCTCCAGGAATTTCGCGATGGCGTCCGCCACGCTCTCGGTGTTGCCGGTGGTCGAACCGTAGACGATCAATACCTTGCCCATGGTGTTTTCCTCGTTGCGTTGAAGTTGTCTCGTGCGCACGGGCCCTCGCCGGGCCCGATACAGTATGAAGGGAAAGAGGAAATCATGTTCAACTCCAGCTCCGGCGGTTAGGCTGGCATCCGTAGTCGCGAATGCCCCATGTCAATTGCCTATAGTGAAAGTGAAAATCATTTTCACGAAAAATAGGAGGCTGTCCGCCATTTGTCAACCACCCACTTTTCCAACTTCGCCGCCTTCCCGTTCTCGCCTTTTCAGCCTGCGGGGAGCTCAACCGGTCCAGTGCTGCCCGCGCACAGCCTCCCGCTGCGTCGAACAAATGCTTGCCATTTGTCGCATGTTCAAATATCAATACATCTTGATATAAGGATATGGCAAGAAACGGAAAGCGGTGAAAGACCGCTGCGGACGGGCCGCTGTAACCGGCATAACTCGTTGAGGACCACCGGATTCGGGAAGGGAATCAACATGATGGGGCCGGAAGCCAGAAGACGTCTTGCCGGGATGCGCACCACTTCGCGACCACACCCGGCCACCCGCGGCGGTCGGCGTCGCGAGGCGGGCGCAGACTGATTTTCACCCGTAACCATGGAGCAGACATGCACGCGCACGTTTTGGGATTTCCCCGCATGGGGATCGACCGGGAACTGAAATGGGCCCTGGAAAAGTACTGGCGGGGCGAGATTCCCGAAGCCGATCTGGCCGCCACGGCCGACGAATTGCAAAAACGGCACTGGGCCGTCCAGGCCGGGGCCGGGCTGGACCTTGTCCCGGTGGGCGACTTTTCCCTGTACGACCACGTCCTCGACACGGCCGCCATGCTCGGCGCGGTCCCGCCCCGCTTTGGCCGGGGCGGCGGCGAGGTAGACCTTGAGACCTACTTCCACATGGCCCGGGGCGACGCCGAACACGGCATTCCGGCCATGGAGATGACCAAGTGGTTCGACACCAATTACCACTACATCGTCCCGGAACTGGCCCCGGACACCACCTTCGCCAAGACCGGCAGCCGCCTTCTCGAGGCGGTGGAGTCGGCCCGGTCCCTGGGGCTCTCCCCCAAACCGGTCCTGGTCGGTCCGCTAACCTTCCTGCTGCTGGCCAAGGAGGTCGACGGCTGCGACCGCTGGGCGCACCTCGACTCCCTGGTGGACGCCTATTGTGCGGTCATCCGCGAGCTGGACGGGCTGTGCGCCTGGATCCAGCTGGACGAGCCCATCCTGTGCACGGACCTCTCCGACAAGGCCAAGGCTGCCTTTGCCGCGGCGTACGCGCGCATCCGCGAAGCGGCAATCAGCTCCCGGCTGCTCCTGGCCACCTATTTCGGCGCGCCGGGCGACAACCTGGACACGGCCCTGGCCCTGCCCGTGGACGGCCTGCATGCGGACCTGGTCCGCGCACCGGGCCAGTTGACGGAAATCCTGGGCAAGCTGCCGCCGAACATGACCCTTTCCATGGGCTTGGTGGACGGCCGGAACATCTGGAAGACCGAACTGGAAACCGCCCTGCGCAAGGTCAACACGGCCCGCCAGCAGGTCAAAACGGACCGGCTCATGATCGGCTCGAGCTGCTCCCTGCTCCACTGCCCGGTGGACGCGGCGGGCGAGACCGGACTCGACCCCGAGATCAAACGCTGGATGGCCTTCGCCGCCCAGAAATGCGCCGAGATCGCGGCCCTGAAGCAGGCCGCCGTGGGCAAGGGCGCGCCCGGACTGTTTCAGGAGAACAAGGACGCCCTGCTGGCACGTGCCGCGCACCGCGACGTGGCGGACAAGGCGGTCCGCGAGCGGGTCCTGGCGATCACGCCCGGAATGTATGACCGCACTTCGCCCCTGGCCGTGCGCGCCGAGGCGCAGCATGAGCGGCTGAAACTCCCCCTGTTCCCGACCACGACCATCGGCTCCTACCCGCAGACCGCCGAAATCCGCCGCACGCGGCTGCGCTTCCGCAAGGGCGAAATCACGGAGACGGAGTACGTCGCGGCCATGCGGGCCGAGATCGCCGAAGTGGTCGCCCACCAGGAGGAGCTGGGACTGGACGTGCTGGTCCACGGCGAGCCCGAGCGCAACGACATGGTCGAGTACTTCGGCCAGCAGCTCAAGGGATTCTGCTTCACCCAAAACGGCTGGGTCCAGAGTTACGGCAGCCGCTGCGTCAAGCCGCCGGTCATTTACGGCGACGTATCCCGCCCGGCTCCCATGACCGTGGACTGGGCCGTGTACGCCCAGTCCCTGACCGGCAAGCCCATGAAGGGCATGCTCACCGGCCCGGTGACCATTCTGTGCTGGAGTTTCGTGCGCAACGACATGCCGCGCGACGAGGTCTGCCGCCAGATCGCCCTGGCCATGCGCGACGAGGTCCTGGACCTGGAGACGGCGGGCATCAAGGCCATCCAGATCGACGAGGCCGCCCTGCGCGAGGGCATGCCCATCCGCAGGGCCGAGCAGGCCGACTACCTGCGCTGGGCCGTGGACTGCTTCCGGCTGGCCGCCGGGGGCGTCCGGGACGAGACCCAGATCCATTCGCACATGTGCTACAGCGAATTCAACGCCATCCTGTCCTCCATCGCCAGGATGGATGCGGACGTCATCAGCATCGAGGCCAGCCGCAGCAAGATGGAGTTGCTCGACGACTTCGACGCCGACGAATACCCGGCGGACATCGGCCCGGGCGTGTACGACATCCACAGCCCGCGCGTACCGTCCGAGGACGAGATCCACTCCCTGCTGCGGAAGGCCCTGGCGGTCATCCCGGCCCGCAGGCTGTGGGTCAATCCGGATTGCGGGCTGAAGACCCGCGCCTGGCCCGAAACCCTGGCCTCCCTGGACAACATGGTCAAGGCGACCCGCAGGCTGCGCGAGGAACAACGATAACCACCGAACCCGAGCGGGCGGGAAGGCGGCTTCCCGCCCGCCCCCGACAAGGATACCCCATGAAGATCATCGACCGCATCAAGGACAAATCCCCCTTCCTCTCCCTCGAATTCTTTCCGCCCAAGGAGCGGGAGCAGTGGCCCCGCTTTTTCGGCCAAGTGGAGCGGTTGGCCGAACTCGACCCGGTGTTCGCCTCCGTGACCTACGGGGCCGGAGGTTCGTTTCGTGACAATACCCTGGACATCGCCGCCGAGATGCACAGGCGGTTCGGGCTGACGGTCATGTCCCACCTGACCTGCGTGGGAGCCGAAAAGCGGTCCATCGCCGAATACGTCGACCGGCTCCGGGACGCGGGCATCCACGACGTCCTGGCCCTGCGCGGCGACATGCCGGGCAACGAGGAGGACATCTGGAAAGACTTCCGGCACGCCTCGGACCTGGTGGAATTCGTCAAGGCGGACTGGCCCGGGATGGGCGTGGCCACGGCCTGCTATCCCGACGCCCACCCCGAGTCCCCGTCCATCGACGACGACCTGCGCTGGACCTGCCACAAGTTCAACGCGGGCTCGGACTTCTCCGTGACCCAGCTCTTCTTCGACGTGCGCCGCTACCGGGACCTGGTCCGCAGGCTGGAGTCCCGGGGCGTGACCGATCCCGTGCTGCCGGGCATCCTCCCGGTCCTGAGCATGGCGTCCCTGAACCGCATCCTGTCCCTGTGCGGGGCGAACATCCCGCTCAAGCTCTACCTGGAGCTCCAGGAGGCCGACCAGGCAGGCGGCAACGAGGCGGTGCGGCGCAAGGGGATCGAGATCGCCCGGCGCCAGGTGCGCGAGTTGCTGGACCTCGGCGCACCCGGTATCCATTTGTATTCCTTGAATAACGCCGACGTCTGCCTGGACATCCTGTCCGGGGTGCCGGAACTGGGCGGCTGACCCGCCGGGGCCGGTTTGGTGAATTCGGCCCTTGCGCTTCACCGCCGCTTTGGCTACTCTCGAAAAGTTCTAGATGTCCTTCAGGTGGCCCCCGGGCCATAACAGGGAATCCGGTGCGAAGCCGGAGCGGTCCCGCCGCTGTGATCCCCCATGGAGGTCCGGTCCGAAAGCCACTGCCGCAAGGCGGGAAGGCGGGCCGGACGGGGAGAGCCAGAAGACCTACCTGAAGCGTTTCCTGCCGGATGCGGATCGCGGAACCCGCATGCGGACAAGAATGAAGCCCACCCGACAACCGTCGCCGGGTCCGCGGTTCCGCCGCGAGACCGCTCATCGGCGACAGCGCAGGCAGTTTAACAAGCGGCCGCACCCTGATCGTGCGCCGTCCTCCGCGTTGCCTGCAAGAGACTCACATGCCCAGCAAAATTCTCAAACGAGACGGATGCATCGAAACCTGGTCCACCAAACGGATCGGCTCCGCCATCTTCAAGGCCCTCAAGGGCAGCGGCATCAAGGACCCGCTGCTGGCCGACCGGCTGGCCGGCAAGGTGGCCAAGAAACTCAAGGACGTGGACATCCCCGAACAGGAGCAGGTCCAGGACATGGTCCAGGAGGTCCTCATGGAGGCCCGCCTGTACAAGGTGGCCGAACGGTACATCATCTACCGCGAGAAACGACGCGAGTTGCGCTCCCAGGACGAGGCGTTCCTGGACATCGCCAAGGTGACCGACGGCTACCTGAACAACGTGGACTGGCGGGTCAACGAAAACTCGAACATGACTCACTCCTTCCAGGGGCTGATCCTGCACATGGCCGGTTCGGTCCAGGCCCGGTACATGCTCGAGAAATACCCCGAGGAGGTCCGCCTGGCCCACACCCACGGCTACTTCCACATCCACGACCTGTCCTTCGGCCTGGCCGGATACTGCTCGGGCTGGTCCCTGCGCGACCTGCTCCTCGAAGGGTTCAACCTGCGCGACCGCTGCTCGTCCACCCCGGCCAAGCACTTTGACGCGGCCTGCGGCCAGATGGTCAACTTCCTCGGCACCCTGCAGAACGAATGGGCCGGGGCCCAGGCCTTCAACAACGTGGACACCTATCTGGCCCCGTTCATCCGCAACGACGGGCTGAGCTACCACGACGTCAAACAGCAGGTTCAGAAGCTGCTGCACAACTTAAACGCCACCTCGCGCTGGGGCGGCCAGTCGCCGTTCACCAACTTCACCCTGGACTTCGTGCCGCCCGCGCACATCGCCAAGGAGGCGGTCATCATCGGCGGCGAGCTCAAGGACTCCACCTACGGCGAGTACGCCGAAGAGATGGCCATGTTCAACCGGGCCTTCCTGGAGGTCATGATCGAGGGCGACGCGGACGGGCGCATCTTCTCCTTCCCCATCCCCACGTACAACGTGACCAAGGACTTCCCCTGGGAGTCCGAGGAGGGCAAGCTGCTGCTCAAGATGACCGCCAAGTACGGCGCGCCCTACTTCCAGAACTTCATCAACTCGGACCTCAACCCCGAGGACGTGCGCTCCATGTGCTGCCGCCTGCAGATGGACCTGCGCGAGATCCGCAAGAAGACCGGCGGCCTGTTCGGCGCGGGCGACCTGACCGGGTCCATCGGCGTGGTCACCCTGAACCTGCCCAAGCTGGCCTACCTGGCCCACAACGAAGAGGACTTCATGGACCTGATCTCCGAGTACGCCCGGCTGGCCTCGGAGTCCCTGGAGTTCAAGCGCAAGGTGGTCCAGAAGAACCTGGACGCGGGCATGTTCCCGTTCTCCCGGCGCTACCTCAAGAACGGGTTCAAGGGCCACTTCTCGACCATCGGGCTCATCGGCGGCCACGAGGCGTGCATGAACCTGCTGCACAAGGGGCTCGACACCCCGTCCGGCTCCCGGCTCATGCAGCGGGTGCTCAACCTCCTGCGCCGACTGGTGGTCCAGTTCCAGGAGGAGACCGGCAACCTGTACAACCTCGAGGCAACGCCCGGCGAAGGCACCTGCTACCGGTTGGCCAAGATCGACAAGGAGCTGTACGCGGACATCCACACCTCGGGCGACGAGACCCCGTACTACACCAACTCCACCCTGCTGCCCGTGGGCATCAGCTCGGACGTCTTCTTCGCCCTGGAACACCAGAACGAACTGCAGACGCTGTACAACGGGGGCACGGTCTTCCACACCTTCCTGGGCGAGGCCGCCCCGGACGAGGAGAGCGTGAAGAGCTTCCTGCTCAAGGCCATGAGCAAGACCAAGATCCCGTACATCTCGGTCACCCCGACCTTCTCCGTTTGTGAGGACCACGGCTACATCTACGGCGAGCACTTCAACTGCCCGACCTGCGACAAGGAGACCGAGGTCTACACCCGGGTGGTCGGCTACTACCGCCCGGTGGGCCGCTGGAACAAAGGCAAGCAGGAAGAGTACAAGGACCGCGTCGAATACTCGCAGCTGAGCTTCTGCTCGTCGGCCTGCGAGACCGCTTGCGAGCCCGCCGCCTGACCTGATACGGGAAACCCATGATACTCGACGCCAACCAGCTCGCTTCCATCCGACAGCACAACGACGAGGAACTGCGCAGGGGCAGCCGCGCCACGCACGGCTACCCGGCGCGCACCGTCCAGGACCTCCTGCACACCGTCGAGGCCCTGAAAAAGGAAAAGCGGAAGTGGAAGAAGCTGGCCCAGGACCGTGGCAAGACCCTCAAGACGATCGGCGAACTGGCCTCGGACCAGCCCGACTAGACTCCCGTCCACGGCGTCCCGCGACGACCAGGGCCCGACCTGCCATACGGCGGGCCGGGCCTTTTTCGTGCCCGGACGGGCGGGGTAAACTGCTCATCTTTTCGTTTTTCATATGTCTATGTTGACACTTTTTTTATGAAAGTGTTATCCAGCGCAATCATTTCCGAAACGAGTACTCAAAGCGAGGAGTTCATGCACGTTTTCACTCAATGCCGTGCGGGCAGGCTGCTTCTGGCCGCACTGGCCGGTCTGCTTGTCCTGGGCACGCTGGCCTCGGCCCCGGCCCTGGCCAGGGACACACTCACCCTGGCGGTCAAGGGCGAGCCGGACGACGGATACGACCCCACCCTGGGCTGGGGCCGCTACGGCAACCCCCTGTTCCAGTCCACCCTGCTCAAACGCGACGAGAACCTGAACATCGTCAACGACCTGGCCACGGCCAGGAGCCTGTCCGAGGACGGCCTGACCTGGAACCTGACCATCCGCGAGGACGCCAGATTTTCCGACGGCTCGAAACTGACCGCCGAGGACGTGGCCTACACCTTCAACACCGCGGCCAAGGCGGGCGGCAAGGTGGACCTGATCAACATGGACAAGGCCGAGGCCACCGGCGAATACGGTGTGCGGATCACCCTCAAGAAACGCGACACGACCTTCATCAACCGGCTGATCAGCCTGGGCATTGTGCCCAAGGCCCTGCACGGCCCCGGCTACGCGCGCCGGCCCGTGGGCTCCGGGCCGTACAAAATGGTCGAATGGAACGAAGGCCAGCAGATGATCGCCGAGATCAACCCCCATTATTACGGGGACAAACCCTTCTTCAAACGGCTGGTCTTCCTGTTCACCGATGAGGACACCTCGTTCGCCGCGGCCAAGGCGGGCAAGGTGGACGTCGTCGTGGTCCCGCAGGCCCTGGCCGTGCAGACCATCCCGGGCATGGTCCTCCATCCGGTCAAGAGCGTGGACAACCGGGGGCTGATGTTTCCCTGCGTGCCGGACACCGGCCAGGTCACGGACAAGGGCGCGCCCATCGGCAATGACGTGACCGCCGACCCGGCCATCCGCAAGGCCATCGACGTGGCGGTGGACCGCGAGTTGCTGGTCAGAGGCGTGCTCGAAGGGTTCGGCCGCCCGGCTTACGGCCCCTGTGACGGCCTGCCCTGGGACAACCCGGAGAACGTCTTCAAGGACGCCGACCCGGACGCCGCGCGCAAGATCCTGGCCGACGCGGGCTGGAAGGACACGGACGGCGACGGCATCGTCGAGAAGGACGGGGTCAAGGCCGAGTTCACGGTCATCTACCCGGCCGACCGGGCCATCCGCCAGTACCTGGCCCTGGCCGTGGCCGACATGCTCCGGCCCGTGGGCATCCACGCCGTGGTCGAGGGCAAGCGCAGCTGGGACGAGATCAAGCACCTGATGCATTCCGAGGTCATCGTCTTCGGCTGGGGGGCCCATGATCCCATCGAGGTCTACCAGCTGTATTCGAGCCACCATGCGGGGGAAGGCTTCAACAATCCCGGCTTTTACAAGAACGACAAGGTCGACGAATACCTGGACGCGGCCGTGGCCGCCGAGAACTACGAGGCGTCGCTTCCCCTGTGGAGGAAGGCCCAGTGGGACGGGACCACAGGCTCCAACGGACTGGGCGACGCGCCCTGGGTCTGGCTGGTCAACCTGGAGCACACCTACTTCGTCAGCGAGCACCTGGACGTGGGCGTCTCCCAAGTGGAGCCCCACGGCCACGGCTGGCCCGTCACGGCCAACATCCAGAAGTGGACCTGGAAAGACTAACCATCCGTCTCCCGGGGCGCGGGCAGCCGCGCCCCGGGATCGGAACGAGCCGCAATGCACGCCATTTCACCATCCTTCTGTCTGGGCAAGCTTGGACGCCTGGCCCTGATCCTGTCGCTGGTCTCGGTCCTGGCCTTCACCCTGGTCTCCCTGTCGCCGGTGGACCCGGTGAACGCCTACATCGGCATCGACCGCATGCAGATAAGCCTTGAGCAGGAACAGCGCATCGTCAAACGATGGGGGCTGGACCGGCCCGCGCCCGAGCGGTTCGCCATCTGGGCGGGCCACGCGCTCAGGGGCGACCTGGGCCAGTCAATGATCTTCAACGAGCCGGTGACCACGGTCATCGGCAAGCGGTTCGTGACCTCGCTGTGGCTGATGGCCTCGGCCTGGCTGCTGTCCGGCCTGCTCGGCTTCGTCCTGGGGGTCACGGCGGGCACCAACCGCAACTCTTTTGCCGACCGCGTCATCCGCGTGTACAGCTACACCCTGGCCTCCACCCCGTCCTTCTGGATGGGGCTGGTCCTGCTGGCCGTGTTCTCGGTCTCCCTGGGCTGGACGCCCATCTGCTGCGCCACCCCGCCGGGCGTGTCGCCCGGCGACGCCACTCTGTGGCAGCGGCTGCACCACCTCATCCTCCCGGCGGCCACCCTGTCGCTCATCGGCGTGGCCCAGATCGCCCTGCACACCCGCGAGAAGACCATCGACGCCATGCACAGCGAGTACGCCCTGTTCGCCCTGGCCCAGGGCGAGTCGCGCGCGGGCGTGGCCTGGCGGCACGCGATGCGCAACGTGGCCCTGCCCGCCGTGACCCTCCAGTTCGCCTCCCTGGGCGAGCTGTTCGGCGGGTCGGTCCTGGCCGAACAGGTCTTTTCCTATCCCGGGCTGGGCAAGGCCACGGTGGAGGCGGGCATACGCGGCGACGTGCCGCTGCTGCTCGGCATCACCCTGTTCAGCGCCGTGTTCGTGTTCGCCGGAAACCTCATCGCCGACATCCTGTACGGGGTGCTCGACCCGCGCATCCGCATCGGCGCGGAGGAGGCGCGATGACCACCGTCACCGCCGCTCCCACCCCGTCCCAACGGCTGTACCACCTGGCCGGGCGGCTGCGCCTGCTGGACGGCCGGGGCCGGGCCGCCTGGGCGCTTTGCCTGTGCCTGGCCTATTTCGCCGCCCTGACAGCCGCCTCCCGGCTGATGGGCGACACCGGGCTGACCACGGATTTCCTGCACAAGAAGCTGCCGCCCTGCCTGGAATATCCCTTCGGCACGGACTGGCTGGGCCGCGACATGCTCGTGCGCACGGTCAAGGGGCTGACCCGCAGCCTGGGCATCGGCCTGCTGGCGGCCACGGTCAGCTCCGTGGTCTCGGCCGTGCTCGGCACCCTGTCCGCGACCATGGGCAAGCGGACCGACGCGGTGGTGACCACGCTCATTGACCTGGTCATGGCCACCCCGCACCTGGTCCTGCTCATCCTGGTCTCGTTCGCCTGCGGTGGCGGGGCCACCGGGGTGATCATCGCCGTGGCCGTGTCCCACTGGACCCGGCTGGCGCGCATCATCCGAGCCGAAATCCTGCAACTCAAGCAGGCGGAATACGTCATGGTCTCGCGCCGGCTCGGCCGCTCCCCCTGGTGGATCGCGCGCAGGCACATGCTCCCGCACATCGTGCCCCAGTTCACCATCGGCCTGATCCTGCTCTTTCCGCACGCCATCCTGCACGCCGCCGGGCTGACCTTCCTGGGCTTCGGGCTCTCGCCGCACAACCCGTCCATCGGCATCCTGCTGTCCGAGTCCATGCGCCACATCTCGACCGGCTACTGGTGGCTGGCCATCCTGCCCGGCCTGTCCCTGCTGGTCACGGTCAAGCTCTTCGACGTGCTGGGCAACGGCCTGCGCGTCATCACCGATCCCAAAACCAGCCAGGAGTAGCCATGCTGTCGGTCAACAACCTGTCCATCGAATTTTCCCGTTACGACAAGGGATGGCGCCGCCGGACCCTGCACCCGGTGCGCGACCTGTCGCTGCGCATCGCCCCCGGCGAGATCGTGGCCGTGGTCGGCTCCAGCGGCTCGGGCAAGAGCCTGCTGGCCCACGCGGTCCTCGGCCTGCTGCCGGGCAACGCCCGGCACACCGGGGACATCCTGTTCCAGGGCGAACCCGTGACCCCGCGCAACGTAAAACGGCTACGCGGCAGACGGATCGCCCTCATCCCCCAGTCCGTGGCCTATCTGAATCCCCTGGCCCGGGTCGGCAGGCAGGTCTACCGGGCCTCGCGACTGAGCGGCCAATGCTGCACGGACGCGGCCCGGAACACGGACTGCGCCTTCGCCCGCTACCGGCTGGAGGACAAGGTCAAGGCCATGTACCCGTTCCAGGTGTCGGGCGGCATGGCCCGGCGAGTGCTCACGGCCACGGCCACGGCCGGCGACGCGGACCTGCTCATCGCGGACGAGCCGACCACCGGCCTGGACGCCGGGGTCATCCGCCAGTCCCTGGACCACCTGCGCGAACTGGCCGACTCGGGCAAGGGGATCATGCTCATCACCCACGACATCGACGCGGCCGTGACTATCGCGGACCGGGTGGCGGTCATCTATGCCGGAACCACGGTGGAGACGGCCCCGGCCTCGGACTTCGCGGGCCGGGGACGGCTGCGCCATCCGTACACGCGCGCCCTGTGGAACGCCCTGCCGCAGCAGGGATTCCGGTATGTTGCCGGGAATCAGCCCATGGAGGACAGCCTGGTCGAAGGATGCATCTACGCCGAGCGCTGCTCCGAATGCCGCGAGGACTGCAAGAGCCCCCAACCGCTGCGCGTGGTGGGGGGAGGCCAGGTGAGGTGCTGCCATGCTTAAGGGCGACAAGCTGTTCTTCCGCTACGAGACCACGCCGTGGATCATCGAGGGGCTGACCTTCTCCGTCCAGCCCGGGGAAGTCGTCGGCCTGCCCGGCCCCAGCGGCCGGGGCAAGTCCACCCTGGCCAAGCTGTTGGCCGGGCACCTGACCCCGCAGCAGGGAACGGTGACCTGCGACGGCCACCCCCTGCCCCGGCGCGCCTTCAGCCCGGTGCAGCTCATCTTCCAGCATCCCGAGCTGACCATGAACCCGCGCTGGAAGCTCGGCGACAGCCTGAACGAGGGGTGGCGGCCCGACGCCCGCACCCTGGCCCGGCTGAACGTCGAGCCCGCCTGGCTGTCCCGCTACCCGCACGAACTGTCCGGCGGCGAGCTGCAGCGGCTGGCCCTGGCCCGGGTCATGTCCCCGCGCACCCGCTATCTTCTGGCCGACGAGATGACGGCCATGCTCGACCCCAACACCCAGGCCATGGTCTGGGACGCGGTCCTACACTGGGCCGAGCAACAGGGCGCGGGCGTGCTGGCCATCAGCCACGACCGCAACCTCCTGGGCCGCGTCGCCCACCGCATCGACGAGACCTTCGCGCCTCCGGACCGGGCCGAGTCCCCGACAATTCACCGCGCCGCCGCCTGACGGGTTTGAAGACCGCCCGCATGGCGGCGGACGCGGCGAACCATCTTCCCGGACACCTCCTCCGGGCAAAAAAAGGCCTGGAAGGTTCGCTTCCAGGCCTTTCGGCAACCGGACATCTCCGGTGATATTGTCGGCGGTTGGTTATTCCAGGGCGGCGGCGACCCGCTTGAGGACCTCCGGGATCTCGATGGACTGGGGACACTTCTCCAGGCACTTCCCGCACTCCACGCACTGGGAGGCGAAACCGGGCTCGCGCTGCAGGACCGTGCCCGCGGCAAAGGCGTTGTACATGTGCTTGGCCTCGGCCTCGTTGCCGAACATGTGCAGTTTGTTGAGCATATCGAAGCAGGTGGGAATCTGGACGCCCGCCGGGCACGGCATGCAGTAGCCGCAGCCGGTGCAGCCGACCTGCATGAGCCGCCGGTAGGTATCGGCCACGCGCTTGACCAGGTCCAGCTCGGAGCGGGTCAGGGAATCCGGCTCGGCTTCGGCGGCCACGGCCATATTCTGGCGGATATGCTCCTCGTCGTTCATGCCGGACAGGACCACGGTGACCTCCGGGTGGTTCCAGACCCAGCGCAGGGCCCATTCCGCCGGGGTCCGCTCGTCCTCGGCCAAGTCCCAGATGTCGGCGATGGCTTGGGGCGGCTCGGGCAGGGCCAGGTTGCCGCCGCGCAGGGGCTCCATGATGACCACGCCCAGCCCCTTGGAGGCCGCGTATTCCAGTCCCTTGGTCCCGGCCTGGAAATCGGTGTCCAGGAAGTTGTACTGGATCTGGCAGAAGACCCAGGGGTAGGCGTCGACGATGGGCTGGAAATCCTCGGCCAATCCATGGAAGGAAAAGCCGGGATTGACGATGCGCCCTTCCTGAACCGCCTTGTTCAGGAAGGCCTTGGCCCCGAGCGCCTCGATGGTCTTCCATGACGGGCCGGACAGGGCGTGGACCAGATAGTAGTCGATGTGGTCGGTGCCGAGCCTTTCCAACTGGGCGTCAAGAAAGGTGTCCATGTCCTCGCGGCTCTTGAGCAGCCAGGTGGGCAGCTTGGTGGCCAGCTTGACCTTGTCGCGGTAGCCGTCCTTCAGGGCCTTGCCCAGCAGCGGCTCGCTCTCTCCGTTGTGGTACGGCCAGGCCGTGTCCACGTAGTTGACCCCATTGTCGATGGCCTGGCGGATCTGGGCGATGGCCCGCTCCTCGTCGATGACGCCGTCCGTCATGGGCAGGCGCATGCACCCGAACCCCAGGGCGGAGAGTTTGTCGCCGTTCTTGGGCATTGTTCTGTAAAGCATCTGGTCTCCTTGTGGAATATGAACATCTCTGGCGGCCGGACGCAGCCGGACGCGCCATGAAACGCGCGCCCCCGTCCGAGGCTGCGCGTACTTTCCCTTATCATCGCCGCCCCTCCGGGGCACGGATCGGTCGCACGGATTCCCTCCCTCTCGGAGCATCCGGCAATATCGGCACCGGCCACCCCAAAGCCGCCGATTGCACGATAGAATGCACTGCGGCATCCAACGCAACACGGCGGGCGGCAACAGACCCCTTTCCCCCGGACGGGGAAAGGGCGCCCATGCCCGAAATCGGACGGAGGTACTCCGATCGAAAACGTGGGCATGTCCCTCGTGGATATCCCCGGGCCTATGGTGTATCGTCTTGGACAGGACGGCGGGCTTCTCCGTACGGATGGCCCGACTTCCTCCATCGTATACGGCCGGGAGAGCCGGGAAGGATAGACCGATCCTCTTTCATTATTGCCCGATCGTCCGGAATAAACACTCCGCCTCTTGTCCAACGCGTCCGGGTACTGCTAGGGATACACGCAAAGGAGACGCACAATGAGCAAGGAAACGACCGGCGACATCAGTGCGGCGCGAAGCGCCCTGGCGGAGCGGATCTACCGCTGGACCGAAACGGACAGCCACCTGGAGTCGGCCATCCCGGGCCTGATGCTGGTCCGCTACGAGACACCCACGGAGCCCAAGAGCGCCATGTACGAACCGTGCATCTGCGTGGTCGCCCAGGGGGCCAAACGGGTCCAGCTCGGCGACGAGGAATACGTCTACGACGAGAACCACATGCTGATCACCTCGGTCGGCCTGCCGGTCATGGCCAACGTTCTCAAGGCGAGCAAGGAGGCCCCCCTCCTCAGCCTGGTCCTGAAGATCGACCTGGGCATGGTCGCCCAACTCATGGTCGACAGCAATCTCCCGGCCCCGAACAACCGCCGGACCGGCCGGGGCATGGCCGTGTGCGAGGTGTCCGAACCGCTGCTTGACGGGTTCCAGCGGCTGATCGACCTCCTGGACACCCCGGAGGACATCCCCATCCTCTCCCCGTTGATTCTCAAGGAAATTCTGTATCGCCTGCTCATGGGCGAGCTCGGCCCGCGCCTGCGCCAGATCGCCACGGCCGAGAGCCACGGCCAGCAGGTCGCCCGGGCCGTGGACTGGCTCAAGGAGAACTACGCCAAGCAGCTCAAAGTGGAGGGGCTGGCCAGGGAGACCGGCATGTCCGTGTCCACCTTCCATCACCATTTCCGCGCCATGACGGCCATGAGCCCCCTGCAGTTCCAGAAATGGCTGAGGCTGCACGAGGCCCGACGGCTGATGCTGACCGAAAGCCAGGACGCCACCACCGCGGCCCTGCAGGTGGGCTACGAGAGCCCGTCGCAGTTCAGCCGCGAATACAAGCGCCAGTTCGGAGCGCCGCCCCTGCGCGACATCAAGAACCTGCACCGGCAGGGCCGGACCGAGGTCGTCTCGGGCGCGGCCTAGCTTCCCTTGGGCCCGACGGGCCCTCCTCCGATGAAACCGATCGAGCGGGGCCGAGCCATCGGTCCCGCTTTCGTTTTCATGCGATCAAACGGTGCCCGCCCGCGCCACGCGACAGGATTATGCATGAATAAGACACAATCGTTTCATGACCTTTTTGACGGACGCTGCTATAGGGACAATAGGCATCTTCATATGCCGCGGGCCGGGCGGAAGAATTTCTCCCCCGAGGCCGTAAAGGGCGCATGAAGACCTGTGAACATGAACGCGCAAACCGTTAAGGAGGCAGCGACATGGGTAACGGCCCTTATTCCATCAAGGCCTACGGAGTGAACGGTCCGACGGACGGCTTCCAGGCCATGACCATCGAACGCCGGGCCTTGAGGCCGGACGATGTGCTGATCGACATCATGTATTGCGGCATCTGCCATTCCGACATCCACATGGCCCGGAGCGAGTGGGGCCCGGCCAACTACCCCTGCGTTCCCGGGCACGAGATCATCGGGCGGGTGGTGGCCGTGGGCAGCAAGGTCAGGAAATTCAGGGTGGACGATTTCGCCGGGGTGGGCTGCATCGTGGATTCCTGCGGCACCTGCGAGTGCTGCGAATCCGATCTGGAGCAGTACTGCCCCGACTGGACCCTCGTGTTCAACGCACCGGACAAGATTTCGGGCGGCTACAACTACGGCGGTTTCTCCGACAAGATCGTGGTCCGCGAGCACTATGCCATCCGGGTGCCGCCGGGGGTGGACCTGCCGGCCATGGCCCCCCTGCTCTGCGCCGGGATCACCACCTTCTCGCCCATCCAGCACTGGAAGGTCGAGTCCGGCCAGCGGGTGGGCGTGATCGGCCTCGGCGGACTGGGCCACATGGCGGTCAAGCTCGCGGTGTCGCGCAAGGCGGACGTCACGGTGTTCACCACCTCGCCCGGCAAGGTGGCCGCGGCCAGGGAGCTGGGCGCGCGCGAAGCGGTCCTGTGGAGCGACGCCGACGCCATGCAGCGGCTCACCCGGCACTTCGACCTGATCATCTCCACGGTCCCCAAGGGATTCCCCGTGAACCAGTTCCTGAACCTCCTCCAGGTCGACGGAACCCTCGTCAACGTCGGCGCCCTGGACCAGCTGGAGGACATCCCCGGGATGACCCTGACCAGCGGACGCAGGAGCCTGGCGGGCTCGGTCATCGGCGGCATCGCCGAGACCCAGGAGGTCATGGACTACTGCACGGCCCACAACATCAAGGCCGACATCGAACTGATCAAGCCCGACCAGATCACCGAGGCCTTCGACCGCGTGGTGAACAAGGACATCCGCTACCGCTTCGTGATCGATCTGACGAGCTAACCCCCTTCAACTCGCGGAAACCATACGCCGCAACAAAGGCGGCCCCGATTGCCACGCAACCGGGGCCGCTTTTATTGCGAGATTCGAAAAAGGGGTGGCCGTCACGCCGGGATCCCGACAGGAACGGGCTCCGGCGAATCGAAAAAGAGAATTTTTGCGGGGATCAGAGGTACTGCCAGACCTTGCCGATTGTTGTTTCCATCACGGCAACGGCGCAAAGGTCGCTATAGGCGATTTCGACAACCTCGGCCCGAAGCGTGCCCTCCCCCTGACTTTTGTTGAAGGCATCCATGACGGCGATGGCGTCGCCGAGGGTGCGGGATCGCGGAGAGCTGCCGTCATGCGTCCGAGGGTGGTAGCCCATGAAAATCGTTTTGACCTTTTCCTGTTCGCCGTTCATATCCTGTCCTCGCTTGTTGCTGGCCGTTCCGTGTTCGACCCCAGGGCCGATGCCCGTAATCCGACCTGGGAGCATGGGGTTTCAGTAAATCTTCCCTGGCCTACGCTCCATTGCGTCCAACGCGAGCCCGGGGCCGTGTTTTCCAGTCTATTCGCACCGTAAGTGAGCCCGGTTGCCATTAAAGCGGGTCCGGCCTCATGAACATTTGATAGTTAACGTATTGTGGTAGTGTCCATTTTATCAAGGAGTCAAGCTCTTCCTGTTCGCGCCATTTCTACATGCCGAAAGAAGGCATCCCCACTTTGCCGGACCGCAAATGCCGTTTTTCATTGGACAGTTTTCAAACCGATTTCAACTCTAACTTACTTATTTAATTCGTATACGTTACATACCACCCAAAAGGCTTAGAGGGAGAACCTTCTAAGCCTTTTTGGTGGAGCCGAGGGAATTGAATCCACGGCTTCTTGAGCCATTCAAGGCTATCCGGGCAGTGCCGCTAGCTCCAGACCTCCCTTATGAGACTCACCATCGCGGCTATCATGGGTTCATCCGCCCTGCGCTCCAATGAGAGCAGGTGGAGAGTGAGCTTTTTCTCAAGATTCATCACGGAGAATATACCATACGCATCGGAGACGTCTTCCACTTTAAGCGCGGGCATGATCCCAAGGCCGACCTCGTCCGCCACCAAACGCAGGATGGCCGATTCCTGATCGACCACTACGGCCTTGACCGGCTCCTCCCCAATACTCTTGAACAGACCGGAGAGCACCTTGTTCATCGGGCAATGGTCACTGGTCCAGACCCACGGGAAAGATGCGAGTTCCTTCAAGCCGGGAGCCCCCAGCCGCTCTCGCCAGGCTTCGGATGCGACAATCGACAATTCAATCTCCCCCAGAGACTGCGCTTCAATTCTGTCGTCATCGGGGAGAGTGTAGGAAAAGCCCAGATCAATGTTTCTTGAAGACAGCTCCGACGCAACGTCCCAGCTCATTGTCTCCTTAACAACCAGGAATATCTCCGGGAACTCTTTTGCCAGCAAGGAGTGAACGTTCTTCAACCGCAGCAGGCGAGGGTCGGTGTTAACCCCGAGGGCGATGGAGCCACGGCCGCCGCCCCGGGCCTTTTCAGCCTCATTCCTGAAGGCGTCGACATCACGCAGGATGATATCCGCCCTGTCCTTCAAACGCTCCCCGCCCTTGGTCAGATCCATGCCCTGGGGTGTCCGCCAGAACAAACTGATCCCGAGCTCTTCCTCCAGAGCCTTGATCTGCGCACTGACCGCGGGCTGACTCATATTCAGCCGACTCGCCGCCCGCGTCATATTGCCCTCTTCGGCTACGGCAACAAAGGACACAAGTTGGTACAGCTCCACAACAACTACTCCCGGCAATCCATGGCGTTTATCGGGTTAATCCAATCATTTAATTGGACTCAACTGCAGCCAACCCCTAGCTTGTAAGGCCTTTCCCAAAACTTCAACCGCGAGGCAACAATGTTCACTCTTATTGCCGCCATGTGTGTATTCTCACTTACAATGTCCATTTCACCCGGGCCAGTCAACATGACGATCCTCGCCTCAGGAGCGACCTACGGATTGAGGAGGACGCTTCTGTTCGTCTCAGGTGCGACCATCGGATTCATCCTGCTCCTGCTCTCGCTGGGGCTTGGGCTCATGCAAATCGTGACAGCATATCCCGACCTTCTCAAATACCTTTCCCTGGCGGGCTCGTCGTTCATTATTTATGTCGGCTACAAAATCGCCTTGGCCGCTCCCGAACTCTCCACCGAGGAGGTCCCCTGCCCCGACTTCAAGCAGGGCTTCCTCATGCAGTGGCTCAACCCCAAGGCTTGGCTGGCCTGCATCGCTGGCATCTCCATGTTCACGAATCCAGGCTCCCATGCCCCGCTCTTTCTCTTCTCCGGCCTCTATTTCATCATCTGCTATCTCTCTCTCGCCACCTGGGCCGCCATGGGAACCCGATTCGGCGTGATCCTCGACACCCGAAAGAAGATGCGACGCTTCAATATAGCCATGGGCTCGCTACTGTGCATGTGTGCAGTATATCTTCTCCTGACATCCATCGGCTTTTGACCCTCCACGGGCGCAGGCGATTTGTATATCCTTTTGTATATTCCACGAAAAAAGGCTTAGAAGGAAAACCTTCTAAGCCTTTATAATCATTGGTGGAGCTGGAGGGAATTGAACCCACGACCTCTTGAATGCCATTCAAGCGCTCTCCCAACTGAGCTACAGCCCCACGTCGTTGGGAAAGACAACTTGTCCCAAGGGGGTGGTTTTTGTCAACAGGAAATGCGCACAAAATTCATCGCTTCGGATGTTTTTTTATCGCCGTGGACGCCGACAGGCGCACGCTGTCCGCCGACCTCGCTTTAAGGCTCCGTGGGGATGTTCCATCCTGGGCCGACTACTACGGATGCCGCCTTACGGCGGAGATAGTGGCGCATGTGAGCCGCCCCTCAAAGTCCCGCTTCTGAATGACGATTTTGATCTGACTCCGGCAAAAAACCTCAAGGCTCTTCATGCTCCCTCCGCCTCGCTCGGCTGAAAAGCAGGAAAATGGCCAAGGAAGAGGCCAGGGTCAGAACGAACAGGGTGAGGATCAGGGATTCGAAGGCCTCAGCATACGCGCCCGCCAGGTCCGAGACGGAGAGACCGGGCAGCAGACGTTGCGCGCCGGGCAAGTCCCCGGTGGCCAAACGTTGCGATGCGCTTTGTAGGTCGGCGGCCGGCGCGTTGATTCCGGCTCCCAGCCCAAGGACGGCATCGCGCGCCAGCCAGGTAAACATGGCCACGGCCACGGCAATGGAAACGCCCTCGCCCGCCACGCGGACCGTACTGAAGATGCCCGTGGCCATACCCGCGCGCTCCTTTGGAACCACGCTGACCGACAGTCCGTCCATCAACCCCCACGGCATGGCCGCGCCGAATCCGATCATACCCAGGACTGCGGCCAGGGACCCCACCGGGGGATGCAACCCCAACCCGGCGAGGAGCAATAGCCCTGCCGCCGCCCATACCAGTCCGAGGCAACAGAGCAGATAGCCGGGATAGCGCAACGCCAACGTCGAGACGACAAAGGGAACGAAGAGCATGGGCAGGGAAAGCGCGATCATGAGCAGGCCTGCCTGCATGGCGGAATAGCCCTCGATCCCGATGAAGCGGATAGGCAATATGACCAGTAGCACCACATAGCAGAAGCAGGTCGCCATGGGCAGGACCTGGACCCCGAGAAACAGGGGGGAACGGAACAGGCTCAGATCGAGCATGGGTCGCGCTCCCCGGCATTCCACGCGGATGAAAACGGCCAGAGCCGCCACGCTCATGGCCAGCGACGACACCACCGCAACGTGGTTCCATCCGTACTCCGGAGCCTGAAGCACGGCAAACGTCAAGAGGGCCAGCATGACCGTGAAGCTCAACCCGCCGCCGACATCCAGGCGATCGGCCCCGCTGTCGCGGCTCTCCCGCAGGTATGGCAGCCCGAACAGCAGCACCATCACGCCGATGACCGTTCCGGACAGGAACACGGAACGCCAGCCCAGACACTCCACCAGGAAACCGGACAGCACAGGGCCGAAGGCGAGACCTGCGCCGAACGTGGTCCCCAACAGACTGAAGGCGCGGGTGCGCCCGTCACCGTCGAATTCCTGGGCCAGGGCGGCCGCCCCCCCGGCCAGCGCGGCGGCGGCGGAAAGCCCCTGCACCGCCCTCAACAGGTTGATGACCGCAATGCCGGGCGAAAACCCGATGAGCAGCGATGACGCGGCAAAGGACGTCATGCCCAACGCGAAAATGCGTTTTCGCCCATACCGGTCGGCCAGGGTGCCCGCCATCATGAGGCAACTGCCAAAGGCAAGCATGAAGGCGTTGACCACCCAGTTAAGCCCGACCGGACCGCCCCCCACTTCCCTGGCGATGGCCGGGATGGCGACGACCGCCCCCGCAAAGCTCAGGGGCAGCACCAGGGCCGCCGCACATACCGTCGCCAGCGTGGCGTACGCCCGCGAAACACTCCCGCTCCGGCGGGAAACGTCCAGAGTCCGCATGTTGTTCTCCTATTTTTGTAGCAATCACTACAAAAAGCAGTTAGCGGCCTTGCTCTTTTGTGTCAATGTTTTTATAATGCACACTACAGAATGGAGGAACCATGACGGAGAAGACGCCGGGACAGCGCGGCAGGCCGAGGAAATTCGACAGGGAAGGGGCGCTGGTCAAAGCCATGCGCACGTTCTGGAGGCTGGGCTACGAAGGGGCGACTCTAACCGACCTGCAACGCGCCATGGGGAACATTTCGGCCCCGAGCTTTTATGCAGCGTTCGGCTCCAAGGAAAAACTCTTCCACGAGGCCGTCAATCTCTACCGCTCCACGGTGGGAACGGGGACGGTACGCGCACTGACGCGGGAGCCCACCGCCAGGCGAGCGGTCGAGACCATGCTCTACGGCGCGGTGGACGCCTTCTGCGCGGAGGACACGCCGCCGGGCTGCCTGATCGTGCTCTCCACGATCAACACGAGCAAGGCCAGCCGCGCCATCCAGGATCACCTGGCCTCCATTCGGCTGGAAACAACTGAACTCATAAGGAAAAGATTGCAGCGCGGGATAGACGAGGGGGACGTGCCCGCCACAGCCGACATCGCGGCCCTCGCTTCGTTCTACACGACCTTTCTCCACGGGCTCTCCATCCAGGCCCGCGACAACGTCCCCCGCGAAGCGCTGGTCCAGGCCGTGGACTGCGCCATGGCCGCCTGGCCCCGGGGATGAACGGCATGGCGGAGCCGGGATGTCTCTCCCGACTCCGCATGGCTCTCCGGGCCCGAGAGCGCCCCCCCTCCGGCTAGAAATCCGCCCGGCGGATGGTTCCTCCGGGGCGCTGGACCGTGCGGTGATATTTGACCGCGGGCCAGCCGAAGGACATGACGCAGGCCAGAAGGTGGTTCTCCGGGATGCCGAGCCGGGTCCGGAACCGCGGCAGGATTTCCGTGAGCATGGCGCGGACCATGCCGTTCCAGACCGTACCCAGGCCGTGGGCGCTCGCCAGCAGGTCGAAATAGCTCATGACGATGTGGCAGTCGGCCATGGGCGCGAAGGAATCCTCCGGGGCCGAGGCGATCAGCACGTGCGGGGCGTTGCGGAAGATAATGTCCGTGCCGTCCTCGCAGCCGCGCACGTAATCGGCCACATGCTCCCAGCCTGCCGGAAAGCCGTCCCCGTGGAGTAGGTTCACGGCCTCGGCGGTCATCTCGGCGCGCAGCCGGTCCATCGCGGCCGGGTCGTCCATCACGGTCAGGGTAACAGGACGGCCGTTCACGGCCGTGGGCGCGTGCGAGGCGACATCCAGCAGATGACGGATCAGGGCCGGGTCCACGCCCTCCTTTTTGTATCGACGAACGGAGCGGCGGCCCATGATCAGGGTCTCCATCTTGGCCGGGACCGGGAACATGCCCTTGAGCGGCAGGCTGTCGGCCGGGTCCTTGCCGAAGACACCCAGCGCGCCGGGCTGGCATATTGCCAGGCAGTGCTGACACTCGATGCACCGGGCTTCCCTTTCGGGCCGGACCACGGGCAGGCCGTCCATGTCGATGACGCCCGCCGGGCAGTCCCTGGCGCACTCCCCGCAACGGGTACACTTGTCCGCATCCACCGTGAAATTCAACATGATCGTTCTCCTGTCCGGTTGATTTTATCCACCATAGCAGGCCTGGCCGCAAACGGAAGCAGGCACTTTTCCGTGCTGCGGTTCCGCGCAGGTAGGAATCACGACTTTCCGCCGGGTTGCGCCATGCGGACCTGAACGGGCCGTCCGACGGTCTTCCGGCCGCGTTTGACATAATGCCATATAAAGAAGGGGCAGTGACCAATACGCGGACAACGCCGTTACCGCTCCCGGACACACCCGTACGGCGTGCGGACCAGGACACGGTTGCCCCACCCCGCATCCAGGCCTTAATCGGCGCTTTTCGCACCCCGCTCGCAAGCACAGGGAGCACCCTCAAATAAAATGAAAATAGGACCGACTCCTCCATGCGTAAATTTTATCCAACAATACGTAATTGTTGTCTCCATATCGATTTATCCAATCCATGGGGAAAACCAATCGGCCACCAATTATTTTTAAACATGACCATGTTGAAAACATAAAATTTTACAATCTAGTTGCCATTATTCTTGATATCGAATCATGCCTAGAACCACTGCCGTTAGCACCCCGAATAGGGCTTTCTCCACACCATAACATACTGGCTTATTAAATTATTTAAAATTGACTAAAAATCGGCCAATGGGTATAAAATAGAACAGATTGTTCACTCAAAAATTTTTACGCACGTTCAGCCCCAGGAGATCACCATGGCCGACACAACCACACAAGAAATGCAGATTTCTCTGCCCGGCAATGGCAATATCGAGGTGTATCACCTTGACGGCGATATCCCGGTCATATTCAACTTCGACCCGAGCAACGCCGTGTTCTCCGGCGAGAACGGCAATCTCGTGATCGCCGTCGAAGGCGGCGGGACCGTCATCCTGGAAAACTACCAGGCGCTCGCCGACTCGGGCCACCTGCCGATGTTCGAGATGCCCGGCGGCGAGATGATCGCGGGCGACACCTACCTCTTCGCCTTCAACGGCGCCGACCAGAACGGCGATCTGGAGACCGCGGCTGGCAACGCCACCTCGGGCTCCGGCGCGGGCCAGTACAACGACGACCCCGGCGCGCTCTATGACGGCCTCAACGCCCTGGGCGGCCAGGGCGACGCCTACGACCCGCACGCCTTCCCGATCTCCGATCCGGTCACCGGCCTGCTGCTCGACACTGCCGCCGCCCCGGAGAACGCGGCCCCGACCTTGGATCTGTCCACCAGCACGGTCACCTTCGTCAGCGAGGACGCCAAGAACAACAACATGATCGGCATCTACGAGCTTGACGCGGACGGCAGGCCGATCAACCCGGAGATCATCCTCCTGGATTCGAACGCGGCCACGCCGAACCAGGTGCTGACCACCATCGAGGAGGGGCAGGAACTGCACTACTTCCTGGTCGTCGGAGCGACCGCGGCCAGCGGCCCCGCCACCTTGAGCCAGGATCCCGTCACCGGGGAATGGTCGATCTCCTTTGCAGGCGACTCCCATTCCTATGAGGTCCGCTTCGACAGCGCAACCCTCAACGGGTATGCCGAGGAGACCTTCAGATTCGTGGACACGCCCCAGGGACGCCAGGTACTGGTGGACGACCAGCTGCTGGAACCCGATGACGACGACGACTTCAACGATACCATCATCCAGGAAAACGCCAACGCGGGCACCGGATTCGACAATACGTTCTACGTGGGGCTCGGCGAGGTGCACATCGCCGGCCAGGCGGAGATATCCGACGCGGACTCCGCGAACATGTCCCAGGCGGTCATCACCCTGACCAACGCCCACGCCGGGGACGTCCTGAACGTGGACGCGGCCTCCCTGGCGGCCTTGGGCATCACGGCCGCTTTCGACGGCACGGGCACGGTGATCACCCTCACCGGCGACGTGCCCATCGCCAACTACGAGCAGGCCCTCCGCCTGATCACCTTCGACAATTCCCTGGGCAACACCATGGACACCGAGGCCCGGGTCATCGAGGTCCAGGTCTGGGACGACGCCGCCTCCCCCACCGGCGCGGCGAGCAACGTAGCCACGACGACCCTCGAGGTGGCCACCAGCAGCATCGACGCCCACACCCTGATCGCCGATGCCGTCAGCGGCAACAGCGCCTCGGCCTCGACCTCCAGCGACGCGGTCACCGCGGCGACCGGCAACCTGCTCGACAGCTACGGCACCGAAGTCTCGGCCGCGGTCGCCGTGGACTCGGTCGCGGGCTCCTGGGGGTCGCTGTCCATCGCCGCCAACGGCGATTGGACCTACACCCCGCACGACGGCACCACCATCGACACCACCGGCCTCGACCATCCCACCGTGGAGACGTTCACCTACCAGGTGATCGACAGCGCCAGCGGAGCGGCCGAGACGGCAACCCTGTACATCCCCGTGCACATCGACGCCTCGGAAAGCAACGCCGTTTCCGGCACGTCCTGGGGCACCGACAACAACGACGCCATCTATGCCCACACAGACGGCAGCAGCATCCACGCCGCCGGAGGCAACGACCTCCTGTACGGCGGCGACGGCAACGACAACCTGTACGGCAATGCGGGGCACGACTACCTCAACGGCGGTGCGGGCAACGACCAACTGTACGGCGGCGACGGCAACGACTACCTGTTCGGCGGCGACGGCATGGACGTCCTTTCGGGCGACAACGGAAATGACCTCCTCTGGGGCGGCGCCGAGAACGACCTCATCTTGGCGGGCAACGACGACGACACCGTGTTCATCAGCTCCGGACATGACACCGTGTCCCTCGGTGCGGGTGAGGACACCATCGTCATCGACCCGACCTACCTGACCCCGGGCCAAGGCGACGCGTCCATGAACGTCGTCGACTTCCACATTGGTGAAAACGACCACTTCGACGTCAGCAACCTGACCGGCCATGAGGCGATAATCACCACCACCAGCTCCAGCAACGACCTGGTCCTGACCATCACCGACGCGAACCACGCCGGCGACGACATCACCATCACCCTCCAGGGCGCCATGACCTCCGTCGCCCATGCGGACATCACCCACTCGATAGACATCACCGCCACCGGCGACGAGTTGAACCATCTGATCCAGCACATCATCAGCACCGGCACCGACACCTAGACAAACATCCCCGGCCCGGTCGCGAGACCGGGCCGGAAAACACCCCCGGCTTCCCCCGCCGGGCAACCCTCCCGCAAAATCACACCTCCGCCAAAGACGGCCCCTCGCACCTTCGCCCCGGCCCGTGGTTTCGACCGCCATCCAGCCGGCAGACCGAGCATGGCCGCCCGTAATTTGGCAGACTCCTCGCCGAGCCGGGCAAGTCAAGGCATGCCCCGGGTCGCAGCCCGGACGGAACCACACCGCCTATAAAAAGTCACAATATCTATAATTATTAGGTAAACACATGACTTTTGGCTCCAGACATTTCGTCCACCGCTCAGAGGGATGCGAAATATCTTCAGTCGTCCCAATAAGTAGTAGCAATTCTCATAATTTTAATTTTTATCCAATTAAACAAGCCTGTTAATTTTTTATTTTCTTCATAATTTCTATGGGGAAAACTGCATCCCCTATTTTTTCTTATCAACATATATATGTTGATAACATCTAATAAGACTGAATAAACACCAAAAATCGTCGATTCATATACAGCCTGCAAATACAGGCATAAATGCCTGCCATCCACTATTTTCCACATGCTAACATACTTATTTAAATATTTTTTTCTCAATTGACTAAAAAATAGCCATTGAGATATCTTTATGAGGACGACATTAAACACAATCGCTTTACTTCAGACCAGGAGTTCACCATGGCGGACACGAATATAAACCAGCTTCACGTTTCGCTTCCCGGAGCTGGGAACATACAGACCTACCACCTTGATGCCGACACCCCGGTCAAGTTCGATTTCGATCTGGCCAACGCGGTGTTCACCGGCGAGAACGGCAACCTTGAAATCACCGTCGAGGGCGGCGGCACCGTTGTCCTCGAAAACTACGAACCCCTGGCCGACACGGGCGGCCTTCCGCTGTTCGAAATGCTCAACGGCGAGCAGGTGGCCGGAGATGTCTATCTCTTCGCCTTCGAGGGCGCGGACCAGAACGCCGACCTGGAGACAGCGGCGGCCGGAACCACGGGTAGCTCGGGCGCGGGCCAGTACAATGACGACGCGGGCACGCTCTCGGCCGGCATCAACGCCCTGGGCGGCCAGGACGACGCTTACGGCACGCACGCCTTCCCGACCATCGGCGGCGTCCTTGGCCGGTTCGCCCCCATCGCCAACGACGACTTCGCGTCCATCGACGAACAGGGCGATGCCGACTTCTCCGTCGGCCGCCACGTCATCTTTGTGGACAGCCTGGAAGACTATCAGGAAGCCGTGGCCCTCCACGCCGGCGGCGAAGGTTCCGCGCTGAGCGAATTCTTCCCCCTGTCCACGGGCGGCGGGTTCTACATCGATTACCCCAATCCCCCGCAGACGGACGAGACCATCCAAGGCAACGTCATCGACAACGACGTCGACCCGGACGGCCCCCAGAGCCAGTTGTCCATGTACACCGTGGATTATGACGGCGTGAACCATGACGGCGTGGACCCGGCCGCAGTGCAGATCACGTCCGACGACATCGTGATCGTGGGCAAGTACGGCGTGCTGGTCGTGGATCCCGACGGCCACTGGGAATACACCCTGAACCAGGAATGGGCCGACGCGCTCAACGAGGGCGAATCCTACGACGAGATCTTTCATTACAACATCACCGATTCCGACGGGCTCGTCTCCAACACCGCCACCCTGACCATCACGGTCAACGGCGCCAACGACATGCCCGTGGCCCACGACGACCTGAACGTACAGGCCGTGGAGGGCGGCGACTCCACCGACTACGGCCTGCACGCCAGCGTGCACGACGCCGACCTTAATGGCGGCGCGGGCGGCGACGTGGCCGTGCACGACAGCGACCATCACGACTACACCCAGGACGGCTCCGTCGTGGTCCACGGCAACGTCCTGTCCGGTGACGACGCGGGCTCCGTGGCCGACGGCGACGTGGACAGCGGCGACTCCCCGGACGGCCAGACCATGTTCGTGGTCGGCGTCTACTCCCACGCCACCGAAACCATGGACTATGTCCTGCCCGACGAGCAGAACGGCGACTTCACGCCCACGGCCGAGCAGGCCTATGACCAGGCCCATATGGACCCGAGCGCTTCGGTCACGGTCAACGGCGAGTTCGGCGTGCTGACCATCCACGCGGACGGCTCCTACGACTACCGGCTCTACACGCCCAAGGACGGCGACGCCTACAACGCCCTCAACGCCCTCAACTACGGCAGCGAGGACAACGTGGACGCCTTCTCCTACGGAATCATGGACGACTCCGGGGCCTTCAGCTACGCCAACATCTCCTTCACGGTGAACGGCGCCAACGACGCGCCCGTGGCCAATGCCGACCAGAACAACGTGGCCGAATTCGGCATCAGATTCGAGGGCGACGCCGACTACTCGGCCGTGGTCTCCGGCAACGTCGTCACCGGCGACGCGCACGGCGGCGTGGCCGACACCGACGTGGACGACACGCGGATGTTCGTGTCCACGATCTCTTCCCAGACCGACCACAACGGCACCCTGTACACCGACGACAACATGGACCCGGACGGCTCCGTGACCATCGACGGCGAATACGGCACCCTGACCATCCATGCCGACGGCAGCTACGACTACGCGCTGCACAACGAGTGGGACAACGTCCAGGCCCTGCAGGAAGGCGAAGTGAAGAGCGACGTCTTCACCTACACCCTGACCAACCCCTACGCCGACGGCGTGTACAGCGAACCCGCCACCCTGACCATCAACGTGACGGGCTCCAACGACGCCCCGGTGGCCATGGCCGACACCAACGCACTGACCGAATCCGTGGACCTCGACCCCGCCGCCAGCGTGAGCGGCAACGTGCTGGCGGGCGACGCGCACGGCGGCGTGGCCGACACCGACGTGGACAACGAGGTCGACGACTTCACCATCACCTCGGTCACCGGCCACGGCGGGACCGACTCCGACGCAACCGGCGGATTCGACATCGTCGGCCAATACGGCACCCTGCACATGAACGCCGACGGGTCCTACACCTACACCGAGAACCCGGCCGCCACCGGCTTTCTGAACAACGACAGCGAGCCGGTCAGCGACGTTTTCACCTACACCATGACCGACAACGCGGACGGCCATCCCGGCACCGCTTCCGCCACCCTGACCATCACCATCAACGGGGCCAACGACGCCCCCACGGCCATGGCCGACACCAATTCCCTGACCGAATCCGTGGACGGCGCGGACGCCGCCAGCGTGAGCGGCAACGTGCTGGCGGGCGACGCGCACGGCGGCGTGGCCGACACCGACGTGGACAACGAGGTCTCCGACTTCACGGTCACCGGAGTGGCCGGCCACGGCGGGACCGACAACGACGCTTCCGGCGGATTCGACATCGTCGGCCGCTACGGCACCCTGCACATGAACGCCGACGGGTCCTACACCTATACCGAGAACCCGAACGCGACCGATCACCTGAACAGCGACAGCGACCCGGTCACCGACGTCTTCACCTACACCATGTCCGACAACCAGAGCGGCGACGCCAAGGAAAGCTCCGCCACCCTGACCATCACCATCAACGGGACCAACGACGCCCCCACGGCCTCCGACGACTACAACCTGGCCAAGGAAGCGGGCTTCTACACCGACGGCTTCGACGCCTCCGGCAACGTCATCCACGGCATGGACCTGCCCATTCTTGGCAACATCGGCGGCGATTCCGACGTGGACAACACCGACCTGACCGTGACCCACGTCTCCTCGGTCGGCAACGCGGGCAGCGAGGCCGACGTCAGCGGGACCACGGCCGTCACCGGCCTGTACGGCACCCTGTACATCGAGGCCGACGGCTCCTACCACTACGAGGTCGACAACGATGTCGCGATCGTCAATGAACTGAACGTGCTCGACCATCCCACGGACAGCTTCACCTACACCGTGTCCGACGGCATGGGCGGCACCGACACCGCGACCCTGCACATCGAAGTCTGGGGTTCCGACGACGCGCCCACGGCCGTGGACGACGTCAACACCGGCTCGGTGGTCGAGGCGGGCGCGGACGAGGCGGGCAACCAGTTCGCCCACGGATTCGTCCTGGCCAACGACAGCGACGTGGACAGTTCCGTCATCTTCGTGACCAAGGCCGGCGCCGGAGCCGAAGGCTCGGAAACCGGCGGCCAGGCGGGCTCGCACCTCTTCGGCTGGGCCTCGATCGAAGGCCAGTACGGCACCCTGTACTTCAAGCCCTCGGGCGAATACCGGTACGAGCTGAACAACAACGACCCCGACACCCAGGCCCTGGCCGAGGGCCAGGTGGTCCACGACGAGTTCAACTACACCGTCAGCGACCTCCTCGGCGCGACCGACACGGCCACCCTGTCCATCGAGGTCACCGGCTCCAACGACGCGGCCACGATCACCGGCGACTCCACCGGGGCCGTGACCGAGGACGTGAACGTCACCTCCGGAGGCCTCTTGACCGATTCCGGCCAACTGTTCGCCTCGGACGCGGACAACCCGGACAACCTGTTCCAGGCCGACACCATCACCGATTCCCAGGGCGGCACCTTCCACATCAACGCGGACGGCACCTGGAGCTATGAAATCGACAACGGCTCGGTCCAGCACCTGGGCGAAGTGGACGGCGTGAACAGCGGCTTCTCCAACGATTTCACCGTGCGCTCCGCCGACGGCACCGAGCACACCGTGACCGTGACCGTGGGCGGCGAGAACGACGCCCCGCTGGGCGCGGACTTCTCGGTCCACGGCAACGCCTACGGCGAGCCCGTGCACATCGACTTCGACCAGGCGCCCATCACCGACGTGGAGGACGACCACGACACGGGCGACGACCTGGACACCGGCGTGGTCATCACCGGCCTGCCGGACCACGGCACGCTCTACTACGACGGTCATGAAGTGACCCAGGACGACGTCGACAACTCCACCCGTTTCGACGACCTGGACAACTTCACCTACAAGGGCGACGCGCCCGCGGGCCAGGGCGTGCTCATCGGCTCCCGCCTGGCCGAGGACGCCGGGCTGGACACCTGGGGCGAGCGCGTGAACGGCTCCACCCGCCAGCTGTCGGTGGATACCGATGGCGACGGCTCCGCCGACGTTACCGTCACCACCCATATCAGCTCCGGCAACCTCAAGGTCTACTCGGACCAGCAGAGCCACATCGACCACGGGCTGGCCAACTCGAGCAACAACGGGCTGGATGCGGGCGAGACCCTGACCATGACCTTCGAGGGCAGGGACGTGTCCTACGCCGACATCGGCTTCGGCGGCCTGGGCAGCTACTTCGACCACGGCGGTCAGCAGAACGGCCAGGCCACCTGGGCCGTGTACGACGGCGATCAGCTGATCGCCTCGGGCACGGTCGACAACTCGGTCATGACCTGGACCAACGCGGTCACCGGCCAGTCCGGGACCATCGGCGGCGGCGACGGCGACACCTTCCAATCCCTGGTCCTCGACCAGACCATCCTGGGCGGCGAGCACTTCGACAGGATCGTCTTCGGCACCACCGAAGACGGCCCGCGCGACTGGAACGCCAACTGGGAGCTCCAATACGTGGACGTGGAGTTCGCCGGAAACGACACCATCACCTACCGGCCCATCGACAGCGAGGGGCAGGTCAGCGACAGCGACTACACCGTGACCGTGGACGTGCTTCCCGGCCAGGCCAACGAGGACCCGACCGCCGTGAACGACGCGGCCTCGGTCCACGAGCCCAACACCGACGGCCTGGACCACTCGGTCTCGGCCAATGTCCTGTCCAACGACGTGGACGCGGACAACACGCCCGGCGAGATGTCCGTGACCAAGGTGACCTTCGGCGACACCACCGTGGACTTCGCGAACCACCAGATCACCGGCAGCCATGCCGAGTGGGGCTCGGACGGCACCGCGGTCATCCACGGCGAGCACGGCGACCTGGTCATCGGCGCGGACGGCGACTACACCTACACCGCCACGGACGACACCCTGGCTCCAGGCGACGCGCCCACCGAGACCTTCACCTACACCATGACCGACGGCGACACCGTGGACAACGATCCGGCGGCGCAGACCGCCAACCTGGTCATCACGGTGAACGGCCTGAACGACGCGCCCGACGCGGTGGACGACGGCGTGCCCGGCCTGACCGGCGCGACCCACGACGTGGCCTTGAACATCGCCAACGGGTTCACGGCCGACGGCATCACCATCGTCGAGGACCAGACCACGGACCACACGGTCATCCATGACACCTTCGGCCTGGGCGTGAAGACCGGCCCCGGCGACAACTCGGCCATCGACACAACCCAGGGCGCGGAAAAGGTCACCTTCCAGTTCGACGACCCGCAGGCCCATGCGACCATCACCCTGGCCGACTTCAACAACACGGACCATGACGACGACGCGATCATCACCCTGCTGAACGCGGACGGCGAGGTGGTCGGGACCTACAACGTGGGCGTGGACCAGACCGACCCGACCATCGACCTGACCGGCTCCGAGCCGTTCGTGTACGTGGTCGTGGAACCGGCCGGCAGCTCCGAGGACGGCTTCTACGTCCAGTCCATCTCCGGCCAGGTGACCGACTACTCGTCCACGGACGGGGCCATCGTGGTGGCCGAGGACTCCTCGATCTCCATCGACGTCCTGGCCAACGACACCGATCCGGACCTGCCCAACGACCACCTGTCCATCACCGGCCTGGGCGACCCGGCGCACGGAACCGTCGCGCTGGTGAACGGCGAGGTCGTCTACACCCCGAACGCCGATTACAACGGCCCGGACTCCTTCACCTACACCATCACCGACGACCATGGCGCCACGGACACGGCCACGGTCTACCTGAACGTGACCCCGGTGAACGACGCGCCGGTCGCGGCGAACGACACCGTCACCGTGCTTGAGGACCACACCGCCAGCGGCAACGTCATCCAGGGCGCGGGTTCCGAACACCTCGGCCAGGATACCGACGCGGACGGCGACACGCTGACCGTGACCGGTTTCACGGTCCAGGGCGACGCCACCCCCCATGCGGCGGGCGAGACCGCGCACATCGACGGCGTGGGCGACCTGGTCATCAACGCCGACGGCTCCTACACCTTCACCCCGGCGGCCGACTACGACGGCGACGTGCCCACGGCCACCTACACCGTGACCGACGGCAACGGCGGCTACGCCTCGGCGAACCTGGCCATCGACATCACCCCGGACAACGACGCCCCGACCATCGACCTGTCCGCGGGCACGGTCACCTTCGTGAGCGAGGACGCGGGCAACAACAACATGGTCGGCATCTACGAACTGGACGGTGACGGCCACCCGACCAACCCGCAGATCATCCTGGTCGATTCGAACAGCGGCACCGACGGCCAGCTCCTGGCCACCTTCGGCGACGGCCAGGAACTGCACTACTTCCTGATCCCGAACACCAACGTCGGCAACGGCGTCCCGACCTTTGTCCCGAACGGCTCCGGCGGGTGGGACATCTCCTTTGACGGCGGGGCCACCTCCCACGAGGTCCGGTTCGACGACGCGGGCATCAACAACAACCCGGAAGACACCTTCCGGATCGAGACCGACGCCAACGGCCGGGTCATTCATGTGGATGACCAGATGCTGACCGGCGACCCGCGGGATGTGGACGATGACGACGACTTCAACGACCTCGTCATCCGGGAAAACGACCATGCGGGCACCGGATTCGAGAACACCTTTGTCGAAGACGGCGGCCCGGTGCACATCACCGGCGAGGTGAACATCTCGGACGCGGACTCCACGCACATGTCCCAGGCGGTCATCACCCTGACCAACGCCCACGACATGGATTCCCTGAACATCGACACCAGCGCCCTGCCCGGCGGCATCACCGCCACGATCGACGGCAACCGGATCATCCTGTCCGGCGACGCGCCGATCTCGGACTACGAGTCCGCCATCGAGCGGATCACCTTCTCCAACGGCTCGGACGACCCGGACGCCAGCGACCGGCTGATCGACGTCCAGGTCTGGGACGACGCATCCGACCCGACGGGCGCGCCGAGCAACGTGGCCACTTCCGTGATCCACGTGGTCCCGGTGGACGACAACACCCCGCCCGTGGCCGTGGACGACACCGGCTCGGGCTCGGGGACCATCACCGGCGACGGCGGCGTGATCGGCACCGTGGAAGGCTCCGACGCGTTCCACCTGGTGGCCCAGGAGTTCGACGCCCAGTCCGGCAAGTGGGTCCAGGCCACCCTGGAACACTGGGGCAACGGCAACGGCAGCCATTACGGCGTCGAATCCGCCTCCGGCGGTAACGGCAAGAGCGGCGACGACAAGTTCATCGAGAACGACGGCAATGCCGAGCGGCTGCTCATCCAGTTCGACGACCCGCAGGAGTCTGTCAGCCTCAAGTTCACCGGCGACGGCAACGGCCAGGAATCCCTCCAGGCCTGGGACCCCGACGGCAACCCGATCACAGACCTGACCATCAGCGAGTCCGGGGACGTGGTCACAGTGACCAGCTCCACCGCCGTCATCGGCACCGTGGTGGTCATGGCCGATCCCGACGACCCGAACGCCTCGGTGGCTCTCAAGGAAGTCCACGGCTCCGATCCGGTGGACCACCTGTCCGGCACCTATGAAGCGGCCGTGATCACCGGCAACGTGCTGGCCAACGACCACGACGCCCAGGATACCGACTACACCGACGGCCCGGGCTTCCCGGCCGGTTCCACGGAACTCACCGTCACCGGCGCGGCCGCGGGCGACCTGGACGACCTGACCCAGGCCCAATACGACCAGCACCTGGCCGACGGCGACTTCAACGGCGACTCCGGGACCTTCAGCCTGGGAGACGACGGCGTGGGCGCGACCGTCCACGGCCAGTACGGCGACCTGCTCATCGCCGAGGACGGCTCCTACACCTACACCACCCATGACGGTCTGCCCGCGGGCGACTACACCGAGTCCTTCACCTACCAGGTGTCCGACACGGACGGGGCCGTGGACTACGGCGTGATCGAGGTCAACGCGACCATCAACACCCTGGTCGCCCACGCGGACCTCGGCCACGGGGCCATGGTCACCGATACCCTGGAGCCCGCCTACCAGTGGCAGAGCGGCTGGGGACACGACATCAACTTCGCCAACCAGACCGACGGCAACCCCAACGAATGGCAGACCCTGGCCCACGACATGGGCCTCAAGGTGTCCGCCACCATCGACGGCTTCCCGGCCTGGGTGGGCGAAGTGGAGGGCCTCGGCATCGGCGTGAACACCCCGCTCGTCCCCGACAGCCATGAGATCGAAAACGGCCCGCTGTACCGCGAGGCCCTGACCCTCGAGTTCGGCGACGAGGGCAAGAGCCTGCCCGAGCAGCTCTACCTGATGCTGAACAACGTCGAGACCGGCGAAGACGTGATCTTCACCATCACGGACAGCAACGACCATACGTTCACCGTGCACGTCGGCGCGGGCGGCAACAACGCGACCTATACCGACGGAACGGGCACGGTGGTGCTGACCAAGGCCAATAACAACCAATACTACATCACCGGCAGCCACGGGGACCTCGACGGCTCGGGCGAACTGCTTATCAAGTCCGTGACCATCGGCGGCGCGTGGCACACCCGGTTCTCGCTCAACTACATCAACGCCACCACCGGCGGAGAGTGGGTCCGGAACGGCACCACAGGCGAACTGACCCTGCCGTCCGTGACCGGCTCCCTGTTTGCCAACGTCTACAGCTCGGACGACGCGGCCATGACCGCGGCCATCGTGGGCTCGGGCGTGGGAACATGGGGCACCCTGGAGATCGCGGCCAACGGCGAGTGGACCTACACCCCGAACGAGAACGCCCACTCCATCACCACGAGCGGGCTGACCGAACCCACCGTAGAGCAATTCACCTACCAGGTGACCGACTCCCACGGCCTGACCGACACCGCGACCCTGTACGTCCCGGTCCACGTCAACGCCTCGACCTTCAGCGGCTCGGACGGAGCCGACCAGTTCACCGGCACCGACGGCAGCGACCTGATATACGGCCACGGCGGCAACGACGTCATCAACGGCCATGCGGGCAACGACTTCCTGTACGGCGGTGCGGGCGACGACACCATCGACGGCGGCGCGGGCCACGACTTCATCAGCGGCGGCGACGGCAACGACGTCCTGCACGGCGGGGACGGCAACGACTACCTGTTCGGCGGCAACGGCAACGATGTCCTGTGGGGCGGAGCCGGGAACGACGTCATCCACGCCGGTGCGGGCGACGACACCGTGTTCGTCAGCTCGGGCCACGACACCGTGACCCTGGGCGCGGGCGCGGACACCATCATGGTCGACCCCGGCTACCTGACCGCCGGCCACGGCGGCGGGGACATGACCGTGACCGACTTCAACATCGGCGAGGGCGACCAGCTCGACCTGAGCGGCCTGTCCGGCGGCCTGGTGGACGTCACCTCCGCCGGGGACAGCGGCGACCTGGTGGTGACCATCGGCAACGTGAACCCGGCCGGAGACGACATCACCATCACCCTCCAGGGCGTGCTGCCCCCGTCCCACGACGCGGTCGACCACCAGGTGGACCTGTCCGCCACCGGCGAGGACCTGAACACGGTGATCCAGCACATCATAAACTCCGGGGGGCACTCCTCCTAGACGGACGAAGCCCCCGGCCCGGCGAGACCGCCGGGCCGGGGGACCAATACTGCATTTTTCTCCTATACAAGGAGACCAATATGACCGATACTATCAATATGAACCAGACTACCATGCTCGGCACCTACACCCTTGACGGGAACGTTCCGGTCGATCCGGAGATCGTCCTGTCCGACTGCCAGGACACGGCCATGCTCGGCCGGCTGGTGGGCATGTTCGCGGGCGACGCCGAGATCCGGTTCTTCCTCCTCCCGGACGTGGACCGGGCCGCCCTGGACATGGGGGCGGACTTCCACTTCATCAAGGATTCCGGGAACTGGGTGCTGGCCAACAGCAACACCATGCACAACGTCCTGTTCGACGACGCGGGCTTCAACCCGGGCGGGCAGGAAGGAACCTTCTCCATCGCCTTGCTGGGCGACGGCTCCTACGCCGTGCATACCGGCGCGGACCCGGCTCCCGGCGCGGACCTGCCGCACGACGGACTGCTCGTTGACCTGCCCGAACACGACATCTTCGCTGCCGGGCACACGGCCCACCACATTGGAGAAGGACACACGGACGGTCACGAACTCCACGCGGGCGCGAACGCGGGCGACCTGTTCATCGACCCCTCGGTCCTCGCGCACGGGCAGAGCGAGATCGTGATCAGCAATTTCACCCTGGGCAGCAACCACCTGGAACTGCCCGACACCCTGTCCGTCAAGGACGTGGTGGTGGACCACGAACACGACCTGACCTCGGTGATCCTCGCCCAGAACGACCACACGGGCGACGACATCGTGGTCAAGCTGCTCGGCGTCTCGCACCCGGACATGCCCGGTCACGACATCCATATCGACGCGGACCACTCCGGCGACGACTTGATCACCCATCTGATCCACTCAGGCAGGCACATGGAATGAACGGCCTGAAACCCGTACGGCGGCCTGGAAACGCGTCCTTCGGGACGCGTTTTTTACGGCAGCGATCAGACGGTGCCGTAACGCCCGGTTTCAGACCGCCCCGGCCCGGCAGAACAGCGCTCCCCTGGTCCCGTGGCCGAATCAAAGACATTGTCCTGATATCAATGAATAAATATCACTCTCAAACGCAACAGTCCGAATTTCCCGGACTTATGGATACAGCTTCCCTACATTCTTGACCATAATTATATAACCGGCTACAAGCATAGCAGTAAGTACCTTTGACAACCCAACCATGGGGAAGACAATGAAAAAACAAGTTCTCGCGATTCTCATCCTGACGCTGTCGCTGTCGGTGCCCGCTTTTGCCGCCAACGGCACGATGACGCTCAAGGACAGCGTCGTCGCCGCGGTCAAGCAGCATCCGCAGATCAAGGCGCTCCTGAACAACAGGGACGCCGTGGCCAAGGCCAAACTTTCCGCGCTGGGCCGCTTCTTCCCGTCCCTCGACCTGACCGGCGAGCTCGGCAAGCAGCAGTACAACAGCGCGGCCACCCGCATCGACGGCACCGAGGACCACTGGCGCAGCCCGACCGACTTCCGGGCCACCCTGACCCAGCCCATCTTCGACGGCTTCGACCGCTGGCACGACTTCAAGCGCGAAGGCTTTCGCCTGACCTCGGCCGAAGGCCGCCTGGTGGACAACGTCGAGACCGTGGGCCTGGACGCCGTCCGCGCCCATGTGGATGTGGTCCGCCTGCGCAGGCTGGTCGCCCTGGCCGAAGACAACATCACCGCGCACCAGAACCTGCTCGATTCCATCACCGAACGCGTGCAGGGCGGAGCGGGCAACCGGGCCGACGAGATGCAGGCCAAGGGCCGCGTGGCCCGCGCCGAGACCACCCTGGTCACCTATACCGGCGAGTTGCGCACCGCCGAGGCCCAGTACATCCGCACCGTGGGCACGGCGCCCACTTCCCTGGCCGACCCCCAGTACCTGCCGAACTACATCCCGAACCAGGCCGACCAGATCCTCCAGCTTTCCCTGGACAACAACCCCAAGATCGCCGTGTACAAGGCCGAGATCAGCGTGGCCGAACAGACCAAGGGCCAGCTCGAGTCGACCATGTACCCGACCGTGGACGCCTACCTGTCCTCCCGCCACACCGACAACCTCGACGGCGTGGACACCTATGTCCAGGACAACAAGGCCATGCTGCGCGCCCAGTGGAACATCTTCAACGGCACCAGCGACTACTACGACGTCCAGACCGCCGCCGCGCGCATCCGTGAGGCGCAGGACAACCTTCAGGACACCTCCGACGACATCGTCCGCCAGGTGGCCTCCACCTGGGCCGACTACCAGTCCAGCCTGAGCCAGATCGAGAAGTACCAGGAAGCCTTGCAGTACAGCCTCGAGTCCCTGGACATGTACCTGATGCAGTTCAACGTGGGCCAGCGCTCCCTGCTCGACCTGCTGGACGCCACCAACGAGGTGTTCACCAACCGCGTGCAGCTCGAGACCGCGACCATGAACCGCGACTACACGGTCTACAAGTTCCTGACCCTCGAAGGCCAGCTCATGAAGACCCTGGAAATCGCGCCCGACACCTACGAGAACGCGTCCATGGAAACCGCCGCCAAATAGCAAGACAGCACTGCGAGAACAGTCTTCAAGGGGCGCAGCCGTCGTGGCTGCGCCCCTTTTCTTGGCTGCCGACTCCGTCCGGACACAGAGGGAAGCCTGCTCAAAGCCCCGCTTCCGCCCTATCCTCTTGGTGCGGATCGGGTGCCTCAGGCACCCGGCAGCGGCTCTTCTCCCCTGCGCTCGCACGGCCCAAGGCTTTGATTCGCCCCGTCTCGGGGCTCACCCCCTCGGGGCGTTGCGGAAAGACCGCAACGCCCAAATCCGCTGTCCTGCGGATTTGTCGAGAGTGGGGCAGCCGTGTTTTCCTTCCGGGGGTCTCCATCCTCACGTAGACGGCTACGCTGCGGCCAAAGCCCGCCCGGGAGAAGGTGCGGATGGCCCCTTATCGGAGGCCGCGCCATAAGAACGCAAAAAGGCCCCGGTATACACCGGGGCCTTTTTGCGTAACCAGATGGAGTGGAGGTTAATCCTTGTCGGCGAGCAGCCTTTCCCCGGCCGGGGTCCGGATGACGTCGGCCAGGGCCGCGACCACGGCGGGGTCGAAGCGGTTGCTTTCTCCGGACAGGATTTCCAGGGCCTGTTCCGGCTCCTTGGCGCCCCGGTAGGAGCGGGGGCGGATCATGGCGCAGAAGGAGTTGAGCACGGCCAGGATGCGGGCCAGGACGATGATCTCGCCGTCGTTCAGCTTCTTGGGGTAGCCCGTGCCGTCGAGGCGCTCGTTCATCTGGTAGATGGCCGTGAGCACGCCCTCGGCTATGTCGATGTCCTTGAGGATGCGGTAGGCGTGCTCCACGTGCCCTTCCATGACCGTCATCTCCTCGGGGGTGAGCTTGCCCGGCTTGGTCAGGATATCGTTGGGCACGAACATCTTGCCGATCTGGGACAGGTTGGCGGCGGTCTCGATCTCGGCGATGTCCATCTCGGACAGGTGCATGGCCTTGGCCACCTCCACGGACAGCCCGGCCAAGAGCTTGGTGTGGCCGCCCAGGTACGGGTCGGCGGCCTCGATGGTCGAGCCCAGCGCCTCCATGGCGTTCCTGATCAGCCGCTTGTTCCGCTCCTGCGCGGCCACGAACTCGGTCACGTCGCGGTAGACCTCGACGATGCCCTGGCAGGAGCCGTCCTTGGCGCAATACGGCGACTTGGACACCTGGAACTGGTGGCGGCGGGAGCGCAGGAAGATGGGCTCGCTGACGGTCATCTGGCGCTTTTCGCGCACGACCACCTCGTCGATGGACTCCAGCCGCTTGGCCGTGTCGAAGCCGAACACGGCGGCCGTGTCCATGCCGATGAGCTCCTCCTTGGGCCGCCCGGCGGCCGAAGCGAAGGCGTCGTTGACGTAGGTGAACTTGCCGTGGGCGTCCTTGAGCACGATGAACTCGTCGATGTTGGCGTTGATGGAGTCGATGAACAGTTTCTGCTCCTCGATCTGGGTGGCCAGGGCGCGGAACTGCTCGGCGATGCGCTGGCTCTGCACGCCGGTCAGGATCCACCAGGCCAGCCCGGCGATGAGCAGCGCGGTCAGGATGCCCAGCCCGGCCACGATGTAGACGGTGCGGTCATAGTCGAGGATGGGCTTCATGGCCTGGCCGTAGTCGATCTCCTGGACCAGCCACCAGGCCGGACCCGGGATGCGCACGCCCATGGAGTAGACCCGGGTGTCCGCGTCCTCGATGCTCGGCCGCATCCCGAACGGGATATGGCCATCCTCGTCGACCTTGACCGGGAAGCCCACGTCCAGGAAGCCGTCGGCGGTCCAGGGCGCGATCTCGCGGTAGCCCGCCCCGCTCTTCTGCATGAGCCGGGTCTTCTCGCCCTTGGCGGCCAGGGGCGAATTGGACAGCAGCTCGGTGATCTTGCCGGAAATCTGGCGGGTCATCATGAGCACGCCCACGGCCTTCTGGCCGGTGGCCTCATCCGTGCCGCCCACGGCGTCGGGCGGGTAGACCGGCACAAAGACGTCCATCTCCAGCCCCTGGGCGGTCTTGCGCAGGGTGGAATACCGCGGCCCGTTCTCCTTGATGGCGGCCGTGGCCAGGCCGATCTGCTCCTGGTTCATGGGCGGCAGGTAGCCGTCGGTGGCGATGTACGCCTCGCCCTTGCGGCTCAGGATGCGGGCGTTGAGGAAGCCCGCGTAGGTGGAGAACTCGCGGAGCATGTTCTCCATCATGGGCAGCTGCTCGGCCAGGGTCGCGCCCTCCTGTCCTTCCACGGACCGGTCCGCATGCAGCCGACCGAAGAGGTTGGACAGGTCGCCCGCATAGGTGTCCACCTCCGAGGCGTAGAGCCGGAAGAGGTCGGACTTGATCAGCCGGTCCCCCTGGTGGGACAAGTTGTCGAGCCAGGAGGCGATGACCTCGGTGCGCCCCTGGGTCAGCAGTTGAAATCGCTTCTGCTGGTTCTCGAGCACCGAGGCCTCGTTGTCCCGCACGGCCCTTGCGGCCAGCAGGGCGATGCCCACCGAGATGACCAGCACAAAGGCCAGGACCACGCCGATCTTGACGCCCTGTCCGGCCCCTCCGATGGACTTGGGGACCTCTGCGGTCTTTGTAGGATGTTCAGCCATGTCGATTCTCCATCTGGTTTATGGCCAGCCCGAGAGGGCGGGCCTTATTGCTTCGCCTTTTCATAGGTGGTCCGCTTCTGCGGGGCCACGTGCATCCAGCGGTAGTGCTCGTTGACCGAGTACTGCGGGATGTAATGCTTGTACTTGGTATGGGGCAGAACCATGTCGGTCTGGTTGTCGAGGATGTAGATGTCGTCCTTGGCGTAGACGGCCAGGACGGCGTGCCCGATGCCCCGGATGGCGTCCCGGACGGCCACGATGCGCATCTGGTCGCCGGTGAAGCCGAGCTCCTGGAGGGCGTAGAACTTGGCGATGGAATAGTCCTCGCAGTCGCCCGATTTCTTGAGAAATTCCCAGGGCGTCTCCCAATAGTCGCTGACGCCCCAGTTGGCCTTGTCCAGACGGTACGGCCATTTGTTGAAGAATTTGGTCACGGCCCTGAGCCGGTCCAGCTCGGACTTGCCCCGGGCCTGGGTCTTGAGGGTCTCCCAGGCCTTTTTCGACGGATGGTTGGCGGTCCTGTCGTCCTTGAAATAGCCCTTCCAGGCCTTCATCTTGGCGAGCACGCCGGTCCACTTGGGGAGCTTCTGCAGCTTGCCCTTGAACTCCATGGTCCCGAAGAGCTGGCGCTTGTCGGGCTTAGGGGCAGAGACCTCGGCCGCGGCGGGTTCGGCCGCAAGGGCCGCCCTGGGCCGGATCACGGCGGCGGCGATGCAGGCCGCGCAGAGCGCGGCCGCGAGCGCCGAGTATATCCCCCTCCGCACCGCCCTCATTCACGCCTCATCGTTCCCGAAGCGCGTTCTGCTTGGCCTTGAGCAGCGGCTTGAGCAGGTAGGCCAGGACCGACTTGCGGCCGGTCAGGATGTCCACGCTCGCGGTCATGCCCGGGATAATGGGCAGCTGCTGGCCCCGGTAGGTGATGGCGTTTTCCTTGGTGCGCACCTTGACCAGATAGTGGCTCTCGCCCTTCTCGTCCTCGATGGTGTCGGCCGAGATGTTCTCCACGGTGCCGTCCAGGCCGCCGTAGATGGAAAAGTCGTAGGCCGTGATCTTGACCTTGGCCCTCTGGCCGGGATGCAAAAAGGCGATGTCCGAAGGCTTGACCTCGGCCTCGACCAGCAGGGTGTCGTCCAGGGGCACGACCTCCATGATGGACTCGCCGGGCCGGATGACGCCGCCGATGGTGTTGACCATGATGTGCTTGACCACGCCCCGGACCGGCGAGCGCACGTCGGTGCGGGTCACGCGGTCGCCGCCGGAACTCAGGTTCTCCAGGATGGAGTTGAGCTCCTGCCTGCGGGCGTTGATCTCCTCCAGGGCGTTGGCCCGGTACTCGGCCCTGGCCTGGTCGATGCGCCCCTTGGCCTCCTTGGCCGCGCGCTGCACGCGGGGGATGCCCAGGGTCAGGGCCTGCATGTCGCCGTGCAGCTGGACCACGGTCTGCTCCAGGCGCAGGTAGTCGAGTTCGGAGTGGATGTGCTTTTCCACCAGGGGCTTGGCGATGTCGCGCTGCTTCTCGGCCACCTCCAGGCTCTGGCGCAGCTGGTTGCGCCGGGCGACCATCTCGTTCACTTCCTGCTGGCGCTGCTGGTACTGGTCCTCGAGCAGGCCGATGTCGATGTTCAGCTTGTTGCGCTGGGCCATGAAGATGCGCCGCTGGTCCTCGACCAGCTGCGGCGCCTTTTCGACCACGTCGGCCGGGAAATCCGGTTCGTCCGTGCCGTTGGCCTCGGCCGTGAGCCGGGCGATGGCCGCCTGGTGCTCCAGGGCCTTGCTCTGGGCGTCGCGGTAGTAGCTGGCGGCCTGTTCGTTGGACAGGCGGCAGAGGATGTCGCCCTTCTCCACGGTCTGGCCCTCCTGGACGAAGAGCTCGTTCATGATCCCGCCCTCCAGGTTCTGGATCTCCTGGATGCGCTGGGACGGGATGACCCGGCCGAAGCCGCGCGTGCGCTCGTCGAGCATGGCCCAGTTGGCCCACAGGATGAAGAGGACCATCAGCAGCAGGATGGCGGTGGACATGAGGTAGGCGAGCCTGTGGCCCCTGCCGTACATGGCCTGGTCCACCTCGCTCATGAACAGCAGCGTTTCTCTATCGAATTTCTGACTCATTGCGCCCTCACAGGGAAACCTTGATTTGACCTGACCGCAGTCCGTCCAGCACGGCCTTCTTGGGCCCGTCCACGACGATCCTGCCCCGGTCCATGATCACCAGCCGGTCCACGAGATCGAGCATGGAATGGCGATGGGTGATGACGATGAGCGTCTTGTCCTCGATGTATTCCTTGAGCCGCTCCTTGAGGCGGTATTCCGACTGGTTGTCCATGTTGCTCGACGGCTCGTCCATGATCAGGATTTCCGGGTCGGGCAGGATGGCGCGGGCGATGGTCACGGCCTGGCGCTGGCCGCCGGACAGGGAGGTGCCCCGCTCGCCGACCATCATGCCGAAGCCCGCCGGGTGGTCGCGGACGAAGTCGTTGACCCCGGATATCTCGGCCGCCGCGTTGATGGACTGGTCGTCCGCCTCGGGCAGGCCAAACGCGATGTTATCCTTGAGCGTGCCGTAAAAGAGCAGGCTGTCCTGGGAGATGTAGCCCACCTTGCGGCGCAGGTCGGCCACGTCCATCTGGCGCAGGTCGATGTCGCCCACCTGCACCGAGCCCTCGATCGGCTGGTAGAGGCCCACGCAGAGCTTGCCGAGCGTGGTCTTGCCCGCGCCGGTGCGGCCCACGATGCCGACTTTCTCGCCCGGCTTGAGCTTGAGGTTGATGTCGTGGAGCACGGCCTTGTCCGTGCCGGGGTAGCTGAAGGCCACGTCGGTCAGGGTCACGGACGGTTCGATGGCCCCGTAGTGGAAAGTCTCCTTGTCGTCGGGCCGCTCGGACGGCATCTCCATGAGCATGTCCAGGGCGTTCAAGGCCATGCGGGACTGCTGGAAGCGGGAGAGCAGCCCGGCCACGGCGGACAGCGGGGCCATGGACCGGCCGGAAAGGATGTTGCAGGCGATCAGCCCGCCCACGGTCAGTTCGCCCTTGGAGATGAGATACACGCCGGTGATGACCACGGCCACGGAGACCATCTGGGTGACGAAGACCGAGAAGGAGATGGACACGTTGGCGATGGTCTTGGCGTGGCTGTTGGAGTGGGCGGACAGGCCGACCACGTTCTCCCAGCGAGCCTGGATGCGGCCCTCGGCCATGCTGGTCTTGATGGTCTCCAGCCCCTGCACGACCTCGAACAGGAGCGCGTATTTCTGGGTGGATTCCTTGTAGTGGTTCTCGATGATCCGCTGGAAGGGAATCTGCATGAACACGCCCACCAGGATGACCAGGGGCACGGCCACGAAGATCGGATAGGCGATGGGCCCGCCAATGTAGTAGATGACGCAGATGAACAGGATCAGGAACGGCAGGTCGATGAGGGCCACCAGCGACGACGAGCCGAAGAACTCGCGCAGGGATTCGAATTCGCGAATGTTGTTGGCCACCGCGCCCGCCGACTCCGGCATGTAGTCCAGCCGCGCAGAGGTCAGGTGATTCATGATCTTGGAGCCGATGAGCACGTCGGCGTTGCGCCCGGCCACGTCCACGAAATAGGAGCGCAGGTTCTTGAGCAGGAAATCGAACAGGTAGGCGATGGCGATGCCGATGGCCAGGGCCCAGAGAGTCTCGGTGGCGTTGTTGGGGATGACCCGGTCGTACACGTTCATGACGAACAGCGGCGAGCCGATGATGATGATGTTGGTCATGATCGAGGCGCCGATGACGTGCTTGTATATGGGCCAGAACTTGCCGATGACGCCCCAGAACCAGCGCTTGGTCTTGAGCAGCTTGAGCTCGCTGGCCCGCTTGTCCAGCTTGGACGTGCGATGGCAGAAGATGGCGTACCCGGTGTACTCCTCGTCGAGCGTGGCGATGGGAATCTCGGTCTCGTCCATGCCGTGGCCCGGCACGATGACCCGGGCCATGTTGCCGGTGAAGTCCAGGAGCACGCAGGCGTTGCCGCCGCGCAGCAGCAGGATGCAGGGCATGACCAGCTTGGTGATGGCCTGGAGCTTTTCGCGGTACACGGTCTTGGCCTTGATGCCGATGCGCTCGGCCGAGCGGACGATGGAGGCGGCGGTGATGACCCCCTCCTGCTGGGGGATGCCCGCCTTCAGGGTGGCCGAGGAAACCGGCTTGCCGAGCAGACGGCTGATGATCGACAGGCAGATGACCAGGGGCGGCTGGAAGTCGATATCCTTGGGAGTCAGCCGCTCATCGGTCTCCACCCGGATGGGCTTCTGCATGCCCGGCATTGCGGCCATGCCCGGGGGCATCTGCCCCTTGCCCGGCTGACCGGGATTGGGCTGGGCTTGTTGCGGCCGAGCCTGCGGCCCGCCGGGCGCGTCCTGCCCCGCCGGGGCGGGATCGGTCTGCAAGGAATCGGCGGACGCGGGCTTGCCGCCCGAGACGGCACGGGTATCGTCCGCGCCCGAAGGAGCCGGTCCGGCCTGGTTCCCGCCGCCCGGCATGGGGCCCGCATCCAGGCGCAAGGACCGGGTCGCGGATTTTCCGTCATCGGACCTGTCCGATACGGGACGGGCCTTGCCCGGCACGGGCGTGGGCCCGGCCTGGCTCGATGTGGCTCCGGCCCCGTTCGCAGGGGCTTGAGCAGGCTTCGAGGCTGCTGACGCTGGCTTTTTCTCGGCAGGCATAGATTTCACTTGGATGAGGATTGATTGAGCGCGCGGAGGCCGCACAACAAGGCCGCCGTTCAGTTCTTACAGTTATAGTGACACAATCTTTATCTTGAGACTGATTTTGTCAAGTTTCAATTAGATTCTTCCTTGTATCCCGCACAGTTCAAAAATACGCGCTGGACGATATTCCGGCCCGTGATCCCCGGCGGCCAGCGGGCTCAGTCCTCGACCGAAATCCCGATCTTGCCCAGGGCCCGGCCCTGTTCCCAGTAGCGGTGGGCCTTGGCGATGTCGCGGAAGCCGAAGCGGCGCTCGTCCAGGAGCACGGCCAGTTCGTCCGCGTCGATCAGCCCGGCCACCCGGTCCAGGATCTCGCCGTGCCGCTCCCTGCCTTCACCCGTGACCAGGGGCAGAAGCATGAAGACCACGTGCAGGGACAGGCTTTTGGCGTGCAGCGGCCCCAGGTCATGGGTGGAGCGGGTGTTGGTGGAGATTACCCGGCCGCCCATGCGGGCCGCCTTGAAGGAGTCGTCCAGGACCGGGCCGCCCACGGTGTCGAAAACCGCGTCGAATCCCCGGCCGCCGGTGCATTCGCCGACGTACGCGTCCACATCCACGGCCGTGTAGTCGATGGGCGTGCCGCCCAGGGCCTCGACCACGGCCGCCTTGTCCGGGGACGAGATCGTGGCGAAGACCTCGGCCCCGGCGTGAACCCCGAGTTGCACGGCCATGTGCCCCACGCCCCCGGCCCCGCCATGGACCAGAAGCCGCTCGCCGGAGGTCAGCCCGGCCTTGTCGAACAGGCCCAGCCACGCCGTGGTGGCCACCAGGGGCACGGCCCCGGCGTCCACCAGATCCATGTTCTCGGGCGCGCGGGCCAGCAGCCGCTCGTCCGCGACCACGTATTCGGCCAGGGTGCCGGGCAGCCCCCTTACCCCGCCCGGGCAGCCGAACACCCGGTCGCCGGCCTGGAAGCGGGTCGCGCCGGGCCCTGCCGCCTCAACCACGCCGGACATGTCCATACCCAGCAGGGCGGGCGGATCGGGCGCAAAGGCCAGGGCCGCGCCCAAGGTGGCGATCTTGTTGTCGATGGGGTTGAGGCTGGTCCCGGCCACGCGGACCAGGACCTCGCCCGGCCCGGGTTCGGGCACGGGCACGTCGCGCTCCGCAAAGGGATATTCCCCACCGTATTCCGTCAGCAGCATGGCTTTCATGAGCAAATCCTCCGGTCTGAACATAGTACCCGTATCCCCCCGGCCTGTACAGGCCCGAAGGGGGCCGGACGCCGGGCGGCGGACGGGAGCATACGCGGAAAATAGGTGGACCTGGACGGGCGCGTGGTTCATCATGCGCGGATGTCACGAAACGAACACATGCCTCCCCTCCGCCAGCCCGAAGTCCTGCCCATGTCCCGCGAGGAGATGGACGCGCTCGGCTGGGAGGAGCTGGATATTCTCCTGGTCTCGGGCGACGCCTACGTGGACCATCCGTCTTTCGGCGCGCCCCTGCTCGGGCGCTGGCTGGTCCGCCACGGCTTCCGCACCGGCATCTGCGCCCAGCCCGCCTGGGATCGGCCCGACGACATCCTGCGCCTGGGCCGCCCGAGGCTCTTCGCGGGCGTCACCGCCGGGTCGCTGGACTCCATGCTGGCCCACTACACGGCCTTCCGCAAGAAGCGCTCGGACGACGCCTACACCCCGGGCGGCAAGGCGGGCGCGCGTCCCAACCGGGCGTGCATCGCCTACACCAACGCCGTGCAGCGTGCCTTCCCCGGCCTGCCGGTGATCCTGGGCGGCATCGAGGCGTCGCTGCGGCGCATCTCCCACTACGATTTCTGGTCCGACTCGGTGCGCAAATCCGTGCTGCTCGATTCCAAGGCCACGGCCATCACCTACGGCATGGCCGAGAATTCCATCGTCACCCTGGCCCGGACCATCGCGACCATCCTGGACGAGACCGGCGAGGTGGACCTGCGCGCCCTGCGCCCCCAGCTGGCCGGGCTGCCCGGCCTGGCCGTGGCCGGGACCAAGGACGACATCCCGGAGGGAGCCGAGGTCATCGAGCTGCCCTCCCACGAAGCGATCCTGGACGACCCGAAACAGCTCATCGAGGCCACCAAACTGCTCGAAAAACAGGTCCATCAAAACAAGGCCTGGGCCGTGCAGGCAACCGGCGGCCGGATGGTCCTGGTCGCCCCGCCCGGCCCCTTGCTCGACACGGCGGGGTTGGACGAACTGTCCGGGCTGCCCTTCACGCGGCTGCCCCACCCGGCCTACAGGGAGCGTATCCCGGCTGCGGACATGATCCGGACCAGCGTGACCACCCACCGGGGCTGTTCGGGCGGCTGCTCGTTCTGCACCCTGGCCCTGCACCAGGGGCGGACCATCCGCTCGCGCAGCAAAAAGTCCATCCTGGGCGAGGTCAGGGCCATCACCGAGGTCAAGGGATGGACCGGGTCCATCTCGGACGTGGGCGGCCCGAGCGCCAACATGTGGGGCGCGCACTGCGCCTCCGACCAGTCGGCCTGCGAGCGGCCCAGCTGCCTGACCCCGCGCATCTGCAAGCACTACCGCGTGGCCCAGCGCGACTTCATCTCCCTGCTGCGGGCCGTGTCCGACGTCAACTCCGTGGACCACGTGCGCGTGGCCTCGGGCTGGCGCATCGACCTGGCCGTGACCGACATGCAGGCGTTGACCACCATGATCCGCGAGTTCGTGGGCGGACAGGCCAAGGTCGCGCCCGAGCACCAGGTGGACCACGTGCTGAAACTCATGCGCAAGCCCGGCTTCGAGACCTTCGAAACCTTCCTGGACCTGTTCGACAAGGAGTCGAAAAAGGCCGGGAAGAAGCAGTACGTCATCCCCTACCTCATGTCCGCCTTCCCGGGCTGCACCGAGGAGGACATGCGCGCCCTGCACGCCTGGCTCGACGCGCGCGGCTGGAAGCCCGAGCAGGTCCAGTGTTTCATCCCCCTGCCCGGCACCGCGGCGGCGGCCATGTTCCACGCCCAATGCGACATGCGGGGCGAGCCCATATACGTGGCCAAGACCGACGCGGAGCGGTTGCGCCAGCACGCCATCCTCATGCCGGACACCGGGCGCGTCCCCGGCGGCAAGGGGCGCGGTGGCCAGGAACGGCGCGGCAAGGGACGGAAACGGCCCCGGTCCGGCGACGAGCGCCGCGCCCGCAGATGACAAGGACTACCTGCGCAATATTGCAGATATGTACATCTTTTGCTCTGAAATTACATATTTGTTAAATTAATTCTCCCTTTTCGTATGCGGCTGCGACCCGGAAAGCCAAGCCCAGCGCCATATTTCGCGCATGGCACTGTGCTTGCTATTCACTCGCCATGCTAGCCAACGTCCCAGGATTAAAACTGTCGGCCCTGCAGTCCATCTGCCAGGTCATCGACCAGGCCATAGACCTGCAGTCGGCACTGGACGGCGTCCTGAAAATCCTTTCCGAACAGCTGTCCATGCAGCGCGCCACGGTCACCCTCTTCGACCCCGAGACGGGCCAGCTGTCCATCAACGCCTCCTACGGCCTGACCATCGAGGAGAAGCGGCGCGGCGTCTACAGGCTCGACGAGGGCGTCACCGGCCGCATCTTCCAGACCGGCGAACCGTACTACGTGCCGGACATCGACAAGGAGCCGCTGTTCCTCGACAAGACCGGATCGCGCCGGGTCAAGCGCGGCATGATCTCGTTCATCGGCGTGCCGATCATCCTGCACGGCGACCCCATCGGCGTGCTCAACGTGGACCGGCTGTTCGAGGACGAAATCAGCTACGAGGAGGACGTGGACTTCCTCAAGGTCGTGGCCACGCTCATCGGCCAGTTCCTCAGCCTGAACGAGAAGATCATGGCCCGCGAGGCCGCGCTCAAGCGCGAGAACACCTCGCTAAAATACCAGATTTCCAAGAATTCCAAGGGCCCGTACATCGTGGGCCAGAGTTCGGCCATGGTCGAGGTCCAGCGCCAGATGGAAAAGGTCTCGCCCACCCGGGCCACGGTCCTGCTGCTCGGCGAATCCGGCGTGGGCAAGACGCTCATCGCCCGGATCATCCACGAACTGTCCGAGCGCAAGGGCAACCCGTTCATCAAGGTCAACTGCGCATCCATTCCCTGCAACCTCCTGGAATCCGAGCTCTTCGGGCACGAGAAAGGAGCCTTCACCGGGGCCACGGGCACGCGGCCCGGCCGGTTCGAGGAAGCGGATACCGGGACCATCTTCCTGGACGAAATCGGCGAACTGCCCATGGGCTTGCAGGCCAAGCTGCTGCGCGTGCTCCAGGACAAGGAATTGGAGCGGCTCGGCTCCAACCGGACCCGGACCATCGACGTGCGCATCCTGGCCGCCACCAACCGCGACCTCGGCCACCTGGTGGAGCGCGGACGGTTCCGCCTGGACCTCTACTACCGCCTGAACGTCTTCCCCATCCGCGTGCCCGCCCTGCGCGAGCGCAAGGAGGACATCACCGGCCTGCTCAACCATTTCCTGCACAAGATGGCCAGCGACTACGGCCGGAGCATCCACCTGACCTCCACGGCCCTGGACGCGCTCATCCGCTACGACTGGCCAGGCAACGTGCGCGAGATGCAGAATCTCATCGAGCGGCTGGTGATCATGTCCGAAGAGGATCGCATCAGCCTGGAATTTCTCAAGTCCTACCTCGCGCCCGGACAGTCCGCCACGGTCCAGGAAGCCATCCCCATGTCCGAGGACGCGCCGCGCCACACCTCGCTCAAGGAGTTCGAGCGCAACGAGGTCATGGCCGCGTTGGAGCGCAGCGGCTGGGTCCAGTACAAGGCCGCCGAGGCGCTGGGGCTGTCCGCCCGCCAGATGGGCTACCGGGTCAAGAAGTACGGGCTCGAATCCATGATCGCCGAGGGCAGGGCCAAGCTGCGGCGCATCAAGGAAGGCCAGACCTAAAATTTCGGCATACATACCTCCACCCCATGCAAGACACCCCTCGCCGGACGGCCCGGCGGGGGGTGTCCGCCGTTTCGGCGGCCGCGCTCCGCTTGCTTCCGCGCCCCGAAGGCTTATTATATTGAGAAGATGAATGAGTTCGGCCCCGGGCCGGAAAGGAGGCTGCCAAGACCTATGTTACCGCAGCTCGATTCGATAAAAACCGGCTGAAAACCGATGGCGCGCTCCGCGAAAAGGCGAACCGGGTCCAACACTATCTGGAAGAGATAGCCTTGGACGTCGGTCTCGACCCGGCCAGAAACGTGATCCGCACCGAAGTGGACGACGAGGTCCGCATCGGCATCAGCGAGGACATGGACGAGTTCTACCGCGAAGCGCCCGGAAGCTGGCGCTTCTATTAAAGCGCCCCGGACATCAAAGAAAAGGCCCCGCCGGTCACGGCGGGGCCTTGTTTTTTCGACGGGGCGGGACGGGCTATTCGACCGCACCCAGGGTACGCACCGAGGCGATCTTTTCCCAATCGTAGTAGGTGTTGATGTTCAGGCCGTCCTTGACGCAGGTCACGCGGACGAACTCCTCTCCCAGGAACAGAGTGGCCCCCTCGTAGACCTCGCCCTCGTTGACCTGGATTTTCACGTCCTTGCGCAGTTTGCGGGACATGGTCCCCTGCACGGGTTTGGACGCGTATTCGAAAACTTTCTCCAATGTCGCCTTGTTCATGCGTTCCTCCATGGGTTCCTTCTGGTTGCGGGCCGGAAAGCACCGGCCCGGAAAAGACTGTCGGGTGCCGCGCCCGGCCGCTTCGGCCATATCCGATCACCCTGCCGGTTCGATCGCCTCGCCGCGGGCGAGGAAACCGGGCCCTCCCGGGTGGAGGCTGTTCCCGGCTTTCCTCCCGCGCCCGACGATCGGACCCGGCGCGCGGCCGCGATTAACCGCAGCCCGCACCGCCTCCGGCACAGCCGGAGCCGATGCCCGCGCGGCGGACCTTGAGGGCGTTGATGTCGCCGCCCTCGAAGACGAAACGCAGGGCATCCTCGATGAAGCCGTCCACGGTGTGGCACTTGATGTCGTGCTCCTCGAGAAGCATGCGCGGGGTCTCGCCCACGGCGGCGCAGAGCACCGCGCGGCAGTCCTTGAGGGTGGCGGCCAGATCGGACCAGCGCTGGGGACCACAGCCCGCCTGCGGGGCCTGGCGTTCCTCGATGAGCCGGTAGCCGCCGGTCTCGGACTCGCCCCATATTTGGAAGGACTTGGCCTCGCCCAGATGCTGGTTGACAAGCAGCCCCTCGCGGGTGGCCACGGCCACGAACGGACGGGCCATGGTCGCCTCCAGGGGCTTGAGCTTGGAACAGGCCTGGAGCGTGCCGCACAGGGCCACGGACTGGTCGTCGCTGAGCAGGCCGACCGCGTCCGCGCGGCAGCGCTTGCAGTGGGTCATCTGCTCGATGAACGGCTCGGCCTCCTTGCGCAGGGGCAGAACGGTCTCGCGGCCCGGCTCGGGAATCCCGGCGAACGGGGTGTCGGCCGTGGGCTTGAGCGGAATCATGTTCTGGATGTCCGCGCCGAGCGAGGCGCAGACCTTGGCGACCTCGACGATGTGGTGGTCGTTGACGCCCGGGATGACGATGGAGTTGATCTTGACCGTGATGCCCCGTTCCTTGAGGCCCTTGATGGCCTTGAGCTGGCGGTCCAGGAGAATCTCGGCGCCCTTCTCTCCCCGGTAGACCACGTTGCCGTCCTTGACCCAGGCATAGATCTTGGCCCCGATGGCCGGGTCCACGGCCGAAATGGTGATGGTCACGTGGGACACGCCGAGCTCGGCGATGTCGTCCAGGTACGGCAGGATGCCCATGCCGTTGGAGGACAAACAGAAGAGCAGCTCGGGATGGCGCTCGTTCAAGAGACGCATGGTCTCCAGGGTCTCCCCGGGGTTGGCGAAGGGATCGCCGGGACCGGCGATGCCCGCCACGGTGATGCGCGGCTCCTTCTCGAGGACCTTGTCCATGTACTCCGCGGCCTGGAACGGCTTGAGCACGCCGGAGGTCACGCCGGGGCGGGACTCGTTCACACAGTCGTACTTGCGGTTGCAGTAGTTGCACTGGATGTTGCACTTGGGGGCCACGGGCAGGTGCACGCGGCCGCAGCTTCCGGCGCTCTTCTTGTTGAAACAGGGGTGCTTGGTGGTATCCTTGGACATATCAGGTCTCCTGTGGTTGTCCGGCGGTCGGGAACCGGGGCCGGGCTGCTTGTCGGTTCTGTGTCTGCCTTGGTGTCGGCGTTTCGTTCCGCGGTTAAATATATCCGTAGCCGATGGGGGAATCGGCCTGCTTCTTCGCGATGACCGCATTGACCACACGGTCGAACAGGGCCTGAGTGCCCTTGTAGCCGAGCGTCAGGGTGCGCTGGCCGCCGAACCGGTCGTGGATGGGGAAGCCCACGCGCACCAGGGGCGCGTTCCACGCCTTGGCGTAGCGGTAGCCCTTGGAGTGCCCCACCAGCAGGTCCGGGGCGAGTTCCTCGGCCTCGGCAGCGATGTCGTGGAAGTCCACGCCCTCGCGGACCTCGGGGGCCATGCGGGCCACGCCGTCGGTGACCTTGGCGATGGCCTGCTCCAGCCCCTTGCCGCGCGCGCCGGTCCCGGCCAGGACCACGTCCACGCCGATCTCGGCCAGGAAGGCGCACAGGCCGACGACCAGGTCCTCCTCGCCGTAGACCACGGCGCGCTTGCCGAAGATGTACTTGTGGCCGTCCACGTAGGCGTCCACCAACCGGCCGCGTTCCAGCTCGTAACGGCGCGGCATGGGCTTTCCGGAGATTTCCTCCAGGGTCTCGAAGAAACGGTCGGACTCACGCAGCCCCATGGGCAGGCCGATGCGGTGGTTGGGCACGCCGAAACGCTCCTCCAGGCTGGTGCCGCCGGTTTTGGGAGGCAGGCAGCGGCCGAATTCGATGGTTCCCGCCGCCGCGCTCATGGTCTTGATCTCGCTGATCGGCGTGCCGCCCTCGGGGATGTCGACGTAGTCCTCCAGGGCCGGGCCATCCAGGGATTCGGAGATGTCGGGCAGGATGGTCGACTTGATCCCGAAGTGGTCGCAGATGTCGTGCAGGTGCCGGACGTCCTCGCAGGAGACCAGGCTGGGCAGGATGTTCACCCGGCCGTCGTCGTCCGCCTTTTCCAGGCAGAGCTGCTCCACCAGTGAGCGGACCGCGCCGTGCCAGCCGTCCATGTGCGTGCCGTTGTAGCTGGGGGTGGAGACCCGGACCAGCTCGGGCAGGTCGAGGTCGCCGAACTCCTTGAAGAACTCGTTGAAGTACATGGGCACGTCGTCGCCGATGGTCTCGGTCAGGCAGGTGGTCGCCACCCCGATGAGCTGGGGGTTGTACTTCTTCATGACGTTGAGGATGCCCTTCTTCAGGTTCGGGCCGCCGCCGTAGATGGCGTTCTTCTCGCCCAGAGCCGAGGAGGCGATGTCCACTGGCTCGCGGAAATGCGAGATGATGTAGCGGCGCATGTAGGTGGCGCACCCCTGGGAGCCGTGCAGGAAGGGAATGGCCCCCTCCACGCCCCGAAAGGCCAGGGAGGCCCCGAGCGGCGTGCACAGCTTGCAGGCGTTGGTCGTGGAGACGAAATTGGGTCTTGCGGTCTTGACCTTACTCATTGACGGCCTCCTTCCGGGCTTCCTTGATACGGTTGGCGCGCCGGGGGGCGAACTGCCAGACCGGGGACATGGCCGAGGAGTGGATCTCGCGGGCGAAGTTGAGCATGCCCGCAAACCCTTCCAGGGCCTCCTTGCGCTCATGGTTGTGGTCGCAGAAGCCCACGCCCAGCTTGTAGGCGATGGGCCGTTCCTTGACCCCGCCCACGAACACGTCCACGTCCTTCTCCTTGATGAAATGGGACAGTTCGAGCGGGTTGGCGTCGTCGATGATGACCGTGCCGGGATCGGTGATCTCGGCCAGCTCGGCATAATCCTCCTTGGTGCCGGTCTGGGAGCCGACGACCACGACCTTCATGCCCAGGTGACGGAAGGCCTTGACCAGGGAGAACGCCTTGAAGGAGCCGCCCACGTACATGGCCACCCGCTTGCCCTCCAGGTCCTTGCGGTAACGGGCCAGCTCGGGCATGAGCTTGTTCAACTCCTCGCGGACCAGGGCCTGGGTCCTCTCGACGATCCCGGGGTCCTTGTCCTTGAAGAAGTCGGCCACCTTGTACAGGGAGTCGGCCATGTCCTCGATGCCGAGGTAGGAGACGCGCAGGTACGGAATGCCGAACTCCTCCTCCATCATCTTGGCCAGGTCCTGGGTGGACCCGGAACACTGGACCAGGTTCAGGGCCGCGCCGTGACAACGGCTGATGTCGGCCACGCGGCCGTCGCCGGTCACGTTGGCGACCACCTGGACACCCATCTTCTCGAAGTACTCGCGGATGATCCAGATTTCTCCAGCCAGGTTGAAGTCGCCGAAAATATTGATGGAAACTGGCGAGATACCGGACGTGTCACCCTGGCCGATGAGCCGGAACATGGCCTTGCACGCGGCCAGATAGCCAGCCCGCTTGTTGCCCTTGAACCCTTCGGACATGACCGGGAGCACGGGGATGCCCTTCTTTTCGGTCATCTTACGGCAGACCGCCTCCAGGTCGTCGCCGATGAGCCCCACGATGCAGGTGGAGTAGACGAAGGCGGCCTTGGGGGAATGCCGGTCGATGAGTTCGTCCAGGGCGGCGGTAAGCTTTTTCTCGCCGCCGAAGATCACGTCGGTCTCCTGCAGGTCCGTGGAAAAGGACAGCCGGTGGAGCTCCGGGCCGCTGGACAGCGAGCCGCGGATGTCCCAGGTGTAGACCGCGCAGCCGATGGGGCCGTGCACCAGGTGCAGGGCGTCGGCTATGGGATAGAGGACCACGCGGGAGCCGCAGAACACGCAGGCGCGCTGGCTGACGGCGCCCGCAAGGGACTCACGGTTGCAGGCGATGTCGATGGCGCCCTCGCCGGTCCGGTGGATCTGGTCCTTTCTTTCCTCGAGTATGGTCGAACTGGTCGTACTCATTTTACTTCCCCTATATCGATAGATTACAGTCGGTTGTCCGGACGATGGGTGTTGTTTTCCAATCCGGGAGCCGGGGCCGCGTCCGGGTCTGCGAGGAGCATCAGCCTCCCCGCGCTGTCGGCCCTGGCCCACTCGGTGAGCCGGTGAATCAGCAATTCGCCGAGGCCCTGGCCCCGCCAGTCCTCACGGACAACCACATCTTCGATGAGGACGGCGGGGCCGCCTTCAGCCTTTTGGATCGTCAGCCGCCCCGAGCACATGCCGACCACAGTCCCGTCGGCCACGCTCGCGATCAGGATGCGTCCCCGACCGTTTTTCAGCATCAGTTCCAGATCACGCCGTTGCCCGTCCCTTCCGGCGAACTCCTCACGGAGAGAGGAGATCGAACCGAGCAGGGACACGAGACCGGTAAGGTCCGTGCGGGTTGCGGGGCGGATGACGACGGCTTCAGGCATGGGACTCTGATTCCTTTTAGGACGCCAGGTATTCTTCGGCGGGCTCGCCGTCTTCCAGGCCGTCCAGAATAGCGTCGATCGCAGCCTCGGAATCCACGCCTTTGAACCACCAGTTCTCAGGCTGAATGACCACCATGGGGCCGGATTCACATTGCTTCAGGCAGGTGGAGCCGACCACCAGCGCGTCCAGACCGCGATCCAAAATTTCTTCCTCGATGTACTGCAGGAATCCGTCGGTCTGCTTATGACAGATGCCTTTGGGATCTCCGGCCGCACGGAAGGACTGACAACAGATGATCATTCTCTCGGGAATCGCCATTTCCTTTACTCTCCTTCTGGTTACTTCTTGTTCTTCTTGCCTTTCTTACCGCCCCCGTAGAGCACATCCACGGTTCCCTCGATCTCGCCGTCCGTGATCAGGACGGACAGACCCTTGCGGCTCAAAATTTTTCTCGGGTTCTCTCCGGCCGAGGCGGTCAACAGGACGAAACAGTCGCCCAACGTGTCGGCCAGGGTCTCCCAGCGCTGGTTGCCAGCACCGGGCTCGGGCAGGTCGCGCACGCCCAGCAGGCAGGCCAGGCCGTCGCCGCGCGGGCCGTAGATCATGGCCTTGATGGCGTGGCCCAGATGCAGGTCGATATCCATGCCGGTGGAGCTGACCACGGCCACGTTGGGCCGCTCCTTGGTGGGCTTGGGCAGGACCGAGACCGGTGCGCCGGGCTTGTCCGGGTTGTCCAGGCCGACCATGTTCTCGCCGCACTCGCTGAAGGTGGGCATGAGCTCGATGTGCCGTCCGGCGCGATCGCGGATCTCGGACAAAAGCTCCATGTCGGTGGCCTGGGGCGCGTCCTCCACGCCCTCCTCGGGGTGGAACGGGACCACGGCCATGATGTCCGCGCCGAGGTCGGACATGACGGTGGCGATCTTCTCGACGTGGCCCGCGTTGTAGCCGGGGTACACGGTGGTGTTGACCTTGACGGTCAGCCCGGCCTTCTTGAAGGCGGACACGGACCGGGCCTGGTCCGTGACCAGCAGTTCGCAGGCGGCCTTCAGGGGCAGGGTATGCTTGGCGGGCCGGATCCAGGCGTAGAGGCTCTCCGCCACCTCGGGGTCCACGGCGTCCACGAGCACGGTGATGTGGGACAGGCCGATCTCGGCCAGCTCCTCGGCGTACTCGGCGCCGTTCATGCCGAGCGTGGTCAGGCAGAGGGAAAGATCGGGGTACTTCTCCCGGACCAGGCGCAGGGTGTGCAGGGTCAATTTCGGAGAGGTCAGCGGGTCGCCGGGCCCGGTGATGCCCACCATGGAGACGGGCTTGCCCTGCTCCATGACGTGGTCGAGCCAGGTAAGCGCCTCTTCGGGCATCATGGCCGGCTTGTTGCCGTTGCCGCCCGCGAAGCGGATGCGGGCGTTGGCGCGCGGGGCCACGGGCAGGTGCAGACGGCCCACGGTCTTGCGTGCGGTCATGCCGAAACAGGGATGGGATGTACGATCAGCATTGGTGGACATGACAGCCTTCTTGGGTTGAGGGTTTGGTCCGGGGCGGAGGGGGAAGGTCTCCGCCCCGGACCGGGTATGAACGCTACAGGACGAGTTCGAACGTCGTCTCAGGATCGTCGCGGTCCTTACGATCCATCAGCAGGCCCAGAATCTTCTCGAGAAGCCTGAGTCCGCCCTTGTAGCCGACTGTCGGGAAGTACTGATGCCCCTGGCGGTCCAGGATGGGGAAGCCCCAGCGCAGCAGCGGGATGTCCTCGTCGCGGGCGATATACTTGCCGTAGGTATTGCCGATGAGCAGGTCGACCGGCTCGTTCTTGATCCACTGGTGCATCAGGAACATGTCGCCCTTGGCCTTGACCTTGACCTCGAAGGGCTGGTCGGCGCAGATCGCCTTGATGCGGCGCTCGAACGCCTTGCCCGGGGTGCCGGTGACCACGTAGACGGGCTGCATGTCCAGGGAGACCAGGAATTCGCACATGGAGATGAGCTGGTCCGGATCGCCCCAGATGGCCACGCGCTTGCCGTAGAAGTACTGGTGCATGTCGGAGATCATATCCACGAGCTGGCCGCGCTCGAAGGCGACGGAGTCGGGGACCGAGACGCCGGCAACGGTGCGCAGCACGTCGATGAAGCGGTCGGTGGCGGCCAGGCCGAACGGCATGTCCAGCACGGTGCACGGGACCTTGCACTTGGCGTCGAGCCAGCGGGCGGCGTCGGCCGAGCACCACTCGCCGAGCGCCAGGGTGCCGAGCGCGTCGCCGGTCTTCTTGAGTTCCTTGATGGTCACGCCGCCGTCGGGGAACATCTTGTACTCGCCGGTCAGCGGGGCGTTGAGCACGCCGTCGGTGTCCGGGAACAGGGTGATGTCCACGCCGACCATGGCGCACAGCCGCTTGATCTCGGCCATGTCGGAGGGCTCGACCCAACCGGGGATGACGTTGACCTTGTGGGTCTTCTTGCCGGAGGGCTCGGCCAGCTGGGCCATGGCCTTGACCATGTTGGAGAAGCCGGTCACGTGGGAGCCGACGTAGCTCGGGGTGGGCGCGCCGAGGCAGGTCTTGCCCTCGGGCACCTTGCCGCTCTTCTGGGCCTTGTCGAAGATCTGGTTCAGGTCGTCGCCGATGGTCTCGGACAGGCAGGTGGTGTGCACGGCGATCACTTCGGGGTCATAGACCGTGAAGATGTTGTCGATGGCCTGAATCAGGTTCGCATGACCGCCGAACACGGACGCGCCTTCGGTGAAGGACGAGGTCGCGGCGGAGATGGGCTCCTTGTAGTGCCGGGTCAAGGCAGAGCGGTGGTAGGCGCAGCAACCCTGGGAGCCGTGGGAGTGCGGCAGGCAGCCGTGGATGCCGAGCGAGGCGTACATGGCGCCGATGGGCTGGCACGTCTTGGCCGGGTTGATGGTGAGCGCCTTGCGCTCCTTGATTTCAACGGGTGTATGCTTCAGTAAAGCCATTGTATTCTCCTATTCCCAAACAAAGGTGGCGGTCAGTTCGGGGGATTCCTGCCAGGGGGCCTTCATGTAGGACCACACCTTGGAGGACACGAGCCGATCAATTTCCTTGTAGAAGTTGATGGCGCCCTTGAACCCGGCATAGGGGCCGCCGGAATCGTAGCTGTGCAGCTGCTTCATGGGCACGCCGAGCTTCTGGATGGAGAACTTCTCCTTGATGCCCGCGCAGAAGATGTCGGGCTTGAGCAGTTCGACCAGCTTGTCGGCCTCGTACTGGTTCAGGTCGTCGATGATCAGGGTGCCCTTGTCCATCTGGTCGTTCATGCCCTCGTAGTGCTTGAACTCGAAGCCGGCATCTTCCAGGGCCTTGTACTCATCCGTGGTCTTGCGCGGGTTGTAGAGCTTCTCGTCGGCCACGACCTCGATCTCCTCGATGTTGCGGGAGTCGGCGTCGGGCTTCAGTTCGGGGATGACCTGGCGACCTTCGTAGTCGTCGCGGTGGGCGAACTCGTAACCGGCGGACAGGGTCTTCATGCCCATCTCGGCGAAGAGGTCCTGATAGTGATGGGCGCGGGAACCGCCGACGAACAGCATGGCGGTCTTGCCCTCGGTGCGGGTGCGCACGTCGGCGGCCACGGCCTTCACTTCGGGCATCTCCTCGGCAATGACTTCCTCGACCCGGTCGGTGAGCTCCTTGTCGCCGAAGTACTCGGCGATCTTGCGCAGGGACTTGGCCGTGGACTCGGCGCCGATGAAGTTCACCTTGATCCAGGGGATGCCGTACTTGGTCTCGAGCATGTCGGCCACGTAGTTGATGGACCGGTGGCACATGACGCAGTCGAGGTCGGCGTGCTGGGCGGAGGCGAACTGGTCGTAGGTCGAGTTGCCGGAGAAGGTCGAGATGTTGGTGATCCCGCACTTCTTGAAGATACGGTCGATCTCGAAACCGTCGCCGCCGATGTTGTACTCGCCGAGCAGGTTGATCTTGTACTTGCCTTCCTTGGGCGTCTCGTTCTCGCCGACAAGGTTGGTGAAGACCTGGTTGTTGGCGATGTGGTGGCCGGCGGACTGGGACACGCCCTTGTAGCCTTCGCAGGAGAAGGCAAAGACGTTGCAGTCGCCGAACTTCTCCTTCATCTTCCTGGACACGGCGTGGATATCGTCGCCGATCAGGCCCACCGGGCAGGTGGCGAAGACGCAGATGCCCTTGGGATGGAAGATGTCGTAGGCTTCCTGGATGGCGGCGGCGAGCTTCTTCTCACCGCCGAAGATGATGTCCTGGTCCTGCATGTCCGTGGAGAAACAGTAGGGCATGTAGTTCACGCCGTCCGCACTCGCATCGGTCTGGTTGCGGCGGGTGAGCCAGGAGTAGAATCCGCAGCCGATGGGGCCGTGGGTGATGTTCAGGATGTCGCGGGTCGGGCCCATGATAACGCCCTTGCAGCCCGCATAGGTGCATCCGCGCATGGTGATGATGCCCGGAATGGTACGGACGTTCGCCAGGATCTCGGGCGGCGCCTCGGCTTCCGTGGCTTCGTTGATCAATATCTGCTTGGCGCGCTTCCGAGCCACCTTGGGAGGATACTTCTTGAGAAGTTCTTCCTTGATGTCGGTGGGCATGAGCTGCACCACTTTCTTGGTCTTGGCCATTCTCAGTACTCCTTGATGTCGGCTAGGCTATGGCCTTTGCACCGGTTTCGGCGGTTCTGACGCGGACGGCGTCACCCACGGGCAGGACAAAGATCTTGCCGTCGCCCGGCTTGCCGGTCTTGTTGGCGGCGATGACGGCTTCGACGACGTCTTCCACCATGTCATCGGGGACCACTACCGTTACCATGCGCTTGGGATAGAGCTTGCCCTTCTCGCCGAGCACCGCGGCGGCTTCCTCGTAGCCGCTCTCAGCGCCTTCGACGACGGCCGAGTTGACGAACCCCTTGCCGCGGCCTTCCGCTGCGTGGGCGAAGAAGGCGTCCACGCCGGCTTCGCTCAGGGCGGCCTTGGTCTGGTTCATCATGTTCATGCGCACGACTGCGATGACTTCCTTCATTACGCGGCCTCCTCGCTGGCTGCGGCGGTCTCGTTCACGCCGGAGCTGATGGTGTAGACGTCCTCCACGTCGGAAACGAAGATCTTGCCGTCGCCGAACGCGCCCTTGGTGCCGGAGCGGGCGGAGTCCATGATGGTGTTGATCACGAAGTCCTTGTCGGCGGCGTTGACAACGCACATGAGCATGGTCTTGGGGATCTCGTCGTAGGTGACCTCGCCGATCTTGATGCCGCGCTGCTTGCCGCGACCGGCCACGGAATACTTGGTGACGGCGGGGAAGCCGTTGTCCATCAGAGCGGCCAGAACGGTGTCCGCTTTCTCGGGCCGCACAATTGCTCGTACCATGATCATCATTTTGCTCTCTCCTATCTCTTCTTAATTAAAGGACTTTGATTGTTTTCAGGTCCCGATTTCGCCGTATTTTCGGGCCGGTCCTCCCCTGTAGGCACGGAATTCTTTCGAATTCCGCGCCTGCCGGGGCCGCCGACCGGGCGAAATGTCGGGGGAGAACTAGGCGGCTTCCATGATGCCGTAGTCCATGAGCAGCTGTTCCAGGTCTTCGATCTCGAGCGGGGTCGGGATGGTGAACATCTCGTTCTCGTCGATGGCCTTGGCCAGGCCGCGGTACTCATTGGCCTGAGGCACGGAGCCGTCCCATTCGATGACCGTCTTGCGGTTGATCTCGGCGCGCTGCACGTCGTTGTCGCGGGGCACGAAGTAGATCATCTGGGTGCCCAGCTTGGCGGCCAGCTCGGTGATCAGGTCGGCCTCGCGGTCGGTGTTGCGGGAGTTGCAGATCAGGCCGCCCAGGCGGACGCCGCCGGATTCCGCGTACTTCATGATGCCCTTGCAGATGTTGTTGGCCGCGTACATGGCCATCATCTCGCCGGAGCAGACGATGTAAATCTCCTGGGCCTTGCCGTCGCGGATGGGCATGGCGAAGCCGCCGCAGACAACGTCGCCGAGGACGTCGTAGAAGGCGTAGTCCAGACCCTCGGATTCCTCGTAGGCACCCAGCGACTCGAGCATGTTGATGGAAGTGATGATGCCGCGGCCGGCACAACCGACACCGGGCTCCGGACCGCCGGACTCAACACACCAGGTGCCGCCGAAACCGGGCTTGCGGATATCCTCGAGTTCCACGTCCTCGCCTTCTTCGCGAAGGGTGTCGAGCACGGACTTCTGCGCCAGGCCGCCGAGCAGGAGACGGGTGGAGTCGGCCTTGGGGTCGCAACCGACGACCATGACCTTGCGGCCCATCTCAGCCAGGCCGGCAACAGTGTTCTGCGTGGTGGTGGACTTTCCGATTCCGCCCTTTCCGTAAATTGCTACTTTCCTCATGATTTCTCCTCCATGGGTTTGTTTGCGTCGATGAAGCCCTTAAGGCAAACGCCGTGCCAAACTGCCTACACAGTGTTAACAATCTGTTTTTAAAGGAGAAATATAGTTTCCTACAGCGGTGTAGCTTCCTACAAAAAGTGTAGGTTCACACCAAACACGCAGACACAAGTGTTGTAGCCTACAAAAACGTAGGCAAATCCCTATCTTTTACGTCAATAATTTTCACTTATAATATCAACTGGATAGCTATAAATTGAGAATTGGCACCCTTCCTGCTCATAGAGAGTCAGCATCACCCGCAACAATAATAAGAGGACAAACCACATGTTGATCGACACCACACTCAGAGAAGGCGCGCAGCTCTTCGGGGCCTACTTCTCCATGGAGGCGCGGGAGAGAATCGTGTCCGGCCTCCTTGCCATAGGAGTGGACGAGATCGAGTTGGGCTGGGTGGGACAGGAAGGGCTGGACGAGCTCATACGGAGGATAGGCAAGCGGCGCAACGGTACCGCCCTGTCCGTCTGGTCGCCCTGCCGGGAGGCGGACATCCGCAAGGCCGCGGGCCTTAAGATAGACCGCATCAACATCGGCGTGCCCGTATCCGACCTGCACATCGAAAACCGACTCGGGACGGACCGCGAGGGGCTCCTGGAACGTCTGGCCCGAACCGTTCTCGCGGCCGGGCTCCTGGGCCTGGAATACGTGTCCGTCGGCCTGGAGGACATCTCCAGGGCCGACCAGGACTTCGCCCTCAAGGCGGCCGGGCTGACGCAGGACGTGGGCGCGTCCCGCGTGCGCCTGTCCGACTCCCTGGGGCTGCTGACCCCGCCCGGCACTGCGGCCCTGATCACGGCCTTCAAGAAGGAACTGAACATCGACCTGGCCGTGCACTGTCACGACGACTTCGGCATGGCCACGGGCAACGCGGTCACCGCGCTGTCCGCCGGCGCGGACTACGCCGACGTCAGCCTGCTCGGCATCGGCGAACGGTCCGGCATCGCGGCCACCGAGGAGCTGGCCGCCTACCTGACACTCAAGGAGAAAAGCCATGCGTACAAAGTTGAAGACCTTCGCGACCTCTGCCATTTCGTTTCTCAAGCTGCCGGGGTGCCGATTCCCCGAACCAAGGCGATCGCGGGCAAGGACATTTTCGCTTGCGAGTCCGGCCTTCACGCGCACGCCCTCAGCAAGTCGCCTGAGCTTTTCGAACCCTTCGACCCCGGCCGCATCGGTGCGAACCGGATGGTCGCTGTTGGCGGAAAAAGTGGGCGAGCGGCGATCGCCAGCGCCCTTGCGGACCACGGCCTCGACCTTCCGGAACAGGGCCTTCCGGCCCTTGTCGACGAAGTAAGGAAGCTGGCCTGGGAGCTGGAACGCCCCCTGACCGACAGCGAACTCTCGAAACTGGTCAAAAACTAGGAGGGACCGTGTTCAAGAAAGTCCTGTACATCTGTCTTTGGCTCTGCGTCCTGTCCGGCGCGGCCTCCACGGCCACGCCCCCGGACGCGGCCCCGACGATTACGGCGGCCCAGGCCACCCTCAACCCCTAGGTACGGTATGGATTTCACGGCGCTGACGATCACCGGCAAGCTGGCCCTGGCGGTCACTCCCCTGCTGTTGTGCCTGTGCATGCCCCTGGCCTACTGGCTGGCCGTGTCGCGCATGCCGGGCAAGCGGTACGCGGAGGCGGCCTGCAACCTGCCCATGGTCCTGCCGCCCACGGTCCTGGGCTTCGGCCTGCTCATGGTCATGAGCCCGAGCTCGCCCCTGGGCGCGGCCTGGGAATCGCTGTTCGGCTTTGCCCTGCCCTTTTCCTTTTCCGGGCTGGTCATCGGCTCCCTGGTCTACAGCCTGCCCTTCGGGGTGCTGCCCATGCGCGCGGCCTTCGAGAAGATCGACCCCGGCATCGTCGAGGCGGCCCGCTGCTCGGGCATGACCCACGCCCAGGCCTTTTGGCACGTCATCCTGCCCAACGCCAAGGGCGGACTCACGGCCTCGGCCGCGCTGATCTTCGCGCACACCGTGGGCGAGTTCGGCGTGGCCCTGATGCTCGGCGGGTCCATCCCGGGCCGAACCAAGGTCGCCTCCATCGCCATCTTCGAGCACACCGAGTCCCTGGAATACGGCCAGGCCGGCCTGCTCTCCCTGGCCCTGCTGCTCGTCAGCTACGCGACATTGCTCTTCATCGGACGCCACGGCCTGGCCGGACGCCCCGCACCCTCAAGGATTCCGGACGGCAGCCACCCCCGGCGCCGACCCGCCTTCCAAGACTCCAAGAGAGGTTATCATGCAGACCATATCCACGCAGTACGGTGAATTGATTCCCCAACACACGTCCGACGATTTGCGCAAACGGGAGATCCTGCCCGTGGAATACCACGGGTCGGGCGGGCTCAAGTCCGTGCCCCTGGAGACCCAGACGGTCATCGCCACCCCGGCGGGCGAGATTCCGGCCGAACTGATCTCCTTTCACGAGAACGGGGCCATCAACCGCATCTTTCCCCTGAACGGCAAGCTGTCGGGCTATTGGAGCCAGGACGACGAGGCCGCACTGTCCAAGCCGGTCACCCTGACCACGCCCATCGGTCTGATCCGGGTCAAGGTCCTGAGCGTCAGCTTCTACGACGACCGCAGCCTGCGCAGCCTGACCCTGTGGCCGGGCGAGACCCTGTCGGTGCCCACCCCGGCCGGGCCCATCGAGGCGCGCATCGGGGTCAGCTTCACCCGGGACGGCAAGGTCCGCTCCCTGGAGCCGGCCAAACCCACCTCCGTACCCACCCGAGCGGGCGAGATGACAGCCTACGACCCGGACGCCGTGGGCGTGAACGGGGACGCCAATTCGCTGATGTTTGATGAGGAAGGAAAGGTCTGCCGGGTGATAACCACCCTGACCAAGCTGACCGTGATCCACCCGGACGGGCACACCCACTGCCACGTGCCGGAGACCCGGGAGAGCCTGTGCAGCGAGGCGGAACAGGAAGTGGTGCCCATGACCGTAACCTTCACCAAGGACACGGTCAGCGTATCCACCGACCCGGACGCAACACCCATGACCCTGCCCAGGGAGGGACACGTCTTCTTCGCCGAATCCCACCTGCCGCAGCTGGCCAACCCCTTCGTGGAGCTGCACTGCTCGGTCTAGGCGCGGCCTATTCCAGCCCCTGCCGCATCATGTACCGGAAGATGGTCTCCACGAACTTGCCGGAGACCACGTCCGGCAGGGCGAAGCGCGGCATGTCGCCGGACGCCATGGAACCGGTGTAGGCGAACCATATTTCCGCCGAGATCTTGTTCAGCGCCGGGTTGATCATGGTCCCCCACATGCCTCCGGCGTCCTGCCGGTCCAGGCCGAAGGCGCGGCACTGGATGGGCCGGTGCTCGAAGAGCAGGCACTTGTCGTTCTCGAGCAGGGGGCAGACGGCCCCGGCCTCGGACAGGCAGTATTCCCCTTCCCCGCCTCCGGCCAGATCGCTGGCCGCCTTGCGTTCGGCCTGGGCCGTGGCCACGGCCCGCTCGATGACCTTGAGGCGCTCCTCGCCGGACAGCTTCTGGTTGATGCGGTGGGAGATGTACACGGCCTCGGCCAGGGTCAGGGAAACCGGGGTGGTGCAGCACTGGCTGTGGTCCAGGCCGCAGGCCAGCCCTTCGGTGGCCTGGCCGCTCTCGTCCACCCGCGCGACCAGCTCCGAATAATCGTTGAAGAACGGCGACAGGTCCACCAGCCGCTTGAACTCCAGGGACGGCTCGCGCACGGTCAGCTGGCCGGACTGCTTGCCGTATTTGCGGATGGTCCGCCACTGAACGAAATTGGCGGGCTTGCTCTTGAGCTTCTTGAGCGCCTTGCCCGCCAGCTTGTGGCCCAGGCCGCGCCGCAGCAGATAGGCATTGAGCACCGTGCCGGTCCGGCCGATGCCGTGGCGGCAGTGGATGAGCACCTTCTTGCCCAGGTAGATGGCCTCGTCCAGCCAGGCCAGGGTCTTTTCCAGTTCGATCAGGCCCGGGGCCTCCTCGTCCTCGAGCGGCAGATAGTGGACCTCGAAGCCCGCGTCCTTCTCGATGTCGTGCAGGTCGCAGAACTCGCCGCACAGGTTGAGGATGGCGTCAACGCCCTGGGCGCGGATGGCCTCCAGCTGCGGGTAGCTCATGGGCGCGCTGCCCACGCCGAGCTGGTCCGTGACCCAGGTGACCTTGTAGGCGGCGGTCTTGTCAGCCATCGCGCGACTCCGCGTCGTTGATGAACCGCTCGACCTCGGCCGCGACCTGCTCCTCGTCGTCCATGCGCATGTCCATGAGCCGGGTCACGGCCATGAGGTAGCCCAACCGCATGAGCAGCCGCCGGATGTCGTTCTCGGGCAGCCGGGCGCACTTGGCGTCGATCATGTCGCCGCGCGTGGCCGTCTCGAACCCGTAGTGCTCCAGGACCCGGCGGATGAACTCCAGGCGGAGCAGGCGCTGGTCAAATCCGGCCCCGCCGCCCTTGAAGCGGAAATTGATGTAGTTGGCCCCCTGCTCGGGCCCGCAGATGGCGTCCACCACCGAGAAGTGGTAGCCGAAGCGGACCATCAGGTGCAGGTAGTCCTCGGAGATCAGTCCGTAGCTGGCCAGCAGCTTGGAATCGAAGCTGAAGATGCCGCCCGAGACCTTGTCGAACTCCTCCCAGTCCATGGCCGTCAGCCGCGAGGGCCACTGGACCCGGTCGTCGGCCAGTCCGTACCACAGGGCCCACATGGGTCGGCACTTGATGTCCTGGGGCGAAACCGTCTTGCCTTCGCCCGCGTTGGCGAAAAAGCCGCCGCCCAGGTCCAGGACGTACATGACCAGGGGCAGGCTGGTCTCCAGCCGCTTGGCCGTGTGCATGCCCCGCCCCTTCTTGTCCATGACCGCGAACATCTCGTTCACGGACTTCTCGTGGCAGAAGCGGATCACGTCGTGCAGGGACTTGCAGCCCATGGGGGTGAAGTCCTCGCTCTGGGGGTCGGTCAGGTTCAGGCGCACGGTCAGGGGCGCGACCTTGGCGTACTGCTCGACAACCCGCGCCGAGACCTGCTGCCCTTCCCGGGCCCGGGTCATGATCTCCTCCACGCAGCCGTCGTAAACGGCCCCGTGCGTGCCGTCCACAGTGACCAGCCTCCCCTGGGCGAGCTGGTCGCCCACGTCGCCGACCACCACGGGCACGCCCGATTCGCGGGCCACGGAGGCGAAGTGGCTGGCCCGGCTGCCGGTGGCCGCGATGACTCCGTTCATCTTGCCGATGAAGGTCAGAAGCGACGGCTTGAGGCTCGGGGTGACGACCACGGCCCCCTCGGGAATCTGGGCGATGCGCTCGCCCGTGGAGGCGAAATACACCTTGCCGCAGCCCGCGCCGGTGGAAGCGCGTTCCAGCCCCTCGGCGATGGGCCGGACGGCCATGGGCAGGGGCTCCGGCGCGGCCAGGGCCTCCTCGCGCTCCTCCTGAAGAGGCCGGGTCTGGAGGATATACAGTTTGCCGGTAACATCCTCTGCCCACTCGATGTCCTGGGGCCGCCCGAAGGCCTCCTCCAAGCGCATGGCCAGCTGACCGAGCCGGACCAGGGATTCCTCGGAGGGCAGTCCGCCCACGTCCGGGGTGCAGTCCGCGTCCAGGCGCGGGGTCGTCTCGCGGGTCAGCACGGCCTTGTCCGGGGAGGTGGAGCCGTCCACCAGCCCGTGGCCAAGGCCGCGCACGCCGTACACGCCCATGGCCTCGCGTCCCCGGCAGTCCGGGTCGCGGGTGTAGAGCACGCCCGCGGTGTCCGCGTCCACCATGGGGATGACCAGCACGGCCATGGCCGTCTCGCTGTCGGTCAGCCCGTTGGAGATGCGGTAGGCCACGGCGCGCGGGCAGTACTTGCCCGCCAGGACCCGCTTGTACGCCTCGAGCACGTCGTTGGGCTGGACGTTCAGCTCCGAGGCGTACTGCCCGGCGAAGGATATCTCGCCGTCCTCGGCCAAGGCGCTGGAGCGGACCGCGATGAGGTCGTCGCCCTCGATGATCTCGGACACGCCGTAGCGGATGCCCCGGGCGATCTCCTCCGGCACGTCGGCGGCCAGGATAAGCTCCTGCATCTCGGCGGTCAGCCGGGCCAGCAGGTCGCGGTCGCCCACGACCATCTGGCGCAGCCGCTTTTCGATCTCCTCGCCCAGGCCGTTGAAGTCGATGAAGTAGTTGAAGGCGTTGGCCGTGACCACGAAGCCGGGCGGCACCGGAATGCCGTCCAGGGCCTTGGCCCGGCCCAGGTTGGACGCCTTGCCGCCCGCCAGCCTCGGCAGGGCACCGGCCTCCTCCAGGGAGAGGATGTACGGCGGGCCCACCTCGGGCTGTTCGAGCTCCAGCGCCATGTGCACGTAGAAGTCGATCTTGCGGAAGTACTCGGGCAGATCCATGTACCGGGTCGGGTTCATCTCCACCAGCTGCCCGGCCATGGTGGACACGGCCGAGGACAGCCGGTTGGTCATCCAGAGCGCGCGCTGGCGGTCGGCCAGCCGCTTGCCGTAGAACATCTCCTCCAGGTCGGCGACCAGTTCCAGGGCCACGGCGTCGTGGGCCAGCAGGGACTTGAACGCCTCGTACTTGCGCCGAAGCAGGGTGCCCGGCGCGAATACCTGATAGGTCCAGTGCCTGAAGAGCTGTTTGAGATACATGGATCGTCCTTGGCTTTTCTATGTGGTTCGCTGCCCGCGGGCCTTTGCCCTTCCCTATTCCCCGCCGTCGAGGACCTCGGCCACCTTGGCCTCCAGCTCCTCCTTGTTGATGGGCTTGACGCAGTATTCCTGGGCCCCGAGCCTGAGCGACTCGCGGGCGGTCTCCAGGGTGGGATAGCCGGTCAGCATGATCGCCTTCATCTCCGGGTTGACCTTCTTGAGTTCCTCGAGGGCCTCCACGCCGGTCATCTTCTTGAGCTTGATGTCCAGGATGGCCAGGTCGATCCTCTTCCCGGCCGCGTGCTTCAGGGCGTCTTCCTCCTCGGTGAAGTTCCACACCTTGTGCCCCTTGCGCTCCAGGATGCGCTTGACCAGCATCCCGGCGTCGCTGATGTCGTCGAGTACCAATATATTCGCCATGATCTACTCCTTTTCGGGTTCCCCGCCGTCGGCCTGATGGTCCAGGGGGAGGTTCACTTCAAAGACCGTTCCGCCGCCCTCGGCTCCCTTCCTGGCGTCCGGGAACCCGAAATCGTCCGGGACCGGGCTCACGGCGCGGATGTCGCCGCCGTGGTCCTCGATAATCCCGAAGGAGACGGACAGCCCCAGGCCGGTGCCTTTGTCCACGGCCTTGGTGCTGTAGAACGGATCGAAAATCTTCTTGAGCGCGTCCTCGGCGATGCCCGAGCCGTTGTCGGCCACCCACAGGGAGACGATGCCCACCGGGGTGTCCAGCCGGGTGCGGATGAGAATGGTCCCGCCCTGGCCGGCCATGGCGTCGCGCGCGTTGGTCAGCAGGTTGATCCAGACCTGCTTGAGCTTCTCGGGGTCGCCGTAGATGATCGGGTAGCGGTCGTCGAGCTGGGTGATGATCTCCACCTGGTCGAGCTCCAGGGTGTGGCGCACCAGGGAGACCGCCTCCATGACCGAGTTGTTGAAGCACATCTCGCGCTTGGCCGACTGGGTCTGGCGGGAGAAGCCGAGCAGGTCGGCCACGATCTTCTTGCAGACCTGGGTCTGCTTCTCGATGATGGCCAGGTCCTGGTGGATCTGGCTGCCCGCATCCACGTCCTCCTGGAGCAGCTGGGCGTAGCCCAGGATGATGCCCAGCGGGGTGTTGATCTCATGGGCCACGCCGCCGGCCAGAAGTCCCAGAGACTCCATCTTCTGGGCCTGGATGAGCTGGTTCTCGTAGCGCTTGATGTCCGATATGTCACGGTCGGTCCGCAGCAGCCCGTCGATGCGCCCCTCGTCGTTGAAGACCGGCACGCAGACCACGTGGAACCAGTGCTCGCCCCCGCCCGTCTCGACCATCAGCTGGGTGTCCAGCCTACGCCCGGACTGGAGGATGTCGCGGGCGGCCATGTGCCGTTCCTCGGCCTCGGCCTCGGGGAAGAGGTCAAAATCGGTCTTGCCCTCGATCTCGGCCAGGGACATGCCCACGGACTCGGCGAAGCTCTTGTTGCAGCCCCGGTAGCGCATGGTCGAGTCCACCAGGGAGACACGGTCCGGGGAGACGTCCAGGATGGTCCGGGTCAGCCGTTGCTGGTCGCGCAGGTTGCGCTCGGCGTCGCGCAGCTCCTCGATGTGGCTCTTGAGCGACAGGGCCATGACGTCGAAGGTCTCGGCCAGGTCCTGGATCTCGTCGCCCGCGTTCTCGCGGTAGACCACGCACCGGCGGCAGGACTCCAGGCGGCACTGGAAATTGCCCTCGTTGTTGCAGTCCGGGCACATGGTCCCGGCGATGTACCAGCACCGCCGCCGGGTCTCCCCGTAGGCCGGACACTGGGTGGTCCCGCACTCCTGCTTCTCCCAGCAGTGGATGCCCCAGGTGGGGCCCGAGGTGATGTCCAGGTTGCCGGTCAACATCTCCTCGGCATGGGAGCGCAGCCGCCCCAGGCGCGCGGTGACGCGCCGGGCGAAGACCGTGCCCAGCGACGTGGCCAGGATCAGCGCCCCGGTGAACAGCCCGGCCATGAGGGTCAGCTGGCGCTGCACGGCCATCTGGATGCGCGCCTGGGACAGGCCGATGCGCACGGTCCCGAGCCGCCCCTCCGAGACCAGGATAGGGGCCGCGAAGTCGTAGATGCGCCGCGAGCCGTCGGCCAGAAGCTGGATGCGCAGGGACTCGCCCGAGGCGGCCCGGTTGGCGTCGATGAGGTCCACCGGGAATCCTTTCTGGAAGGTGTGGACCAGGACGAAGCCGTTCCTGTCCTGGATGAAGGCGTAGATCACGTCCTCCACCGTGGACTGCTCGTCGACCATGTTCTTGAGCCGCAGGAAGTCGCGGGCGAGCATGGGGTCCACGGCGCGCACGGACAATCCCTCGGCCAGGGCCGAGCCGCGCTTCTTGCTCTCCTCCACCAGGGAGTTGGCGCTCATGGTCCCGACCAGGGGCAGCAGGAGCACGGCCATGCCCACCAGGATGGCGGACATGCCCAGGTTGAGCTTGGTGCGGAACTTGAGGCGGGGAAATATGCGCATGAACGGCTACCGGTCCAGGTTCAATTTCTCGGCCAGCTCCCTGACCGGGTCGTAGTCGAGGTCGCGGGCCGGGATGATGCCCTTCATGCCCGCCGCGCTCAGAATGGCCCGGTGCTCGGGGGTGTCCACGTCCAGGGCGAACATGGCCTGGGCCACGGCCTCCACCACTGCCGGATCGAGCCCTTTGCGGGCCGCGTACACCCAGCCGGGATAGGTGCGGGTCTCGGCCAGGACGCGGATGGAACCGAGGTCGATCTTGTTTTTGACCACGTCCAGGGTGCCCTTGCGGATGGTCCCGATGTCGTACACGCCCGCGTGCACGGCCAGGACGACCTTTTCCTGCTTGCCGCCCGGACCGGGAGCGAAGTCCACGGTCTCGAAGTCGGATAGATGAATGCCGTGGTCGTAAAACAGCCCCAGGGGGAAGAGGTAGCCGCCGGCCGAGTTGGGGTCCACCGCGATCCAGCGCTTGCCCCGGCAGTCACCGATGGAATTGACGGCCGCGTTGTCCGCGCGGGCGATGATCTGTCCCCGGAAGTTGGGCTCGCCCGAGGGCTCGATGACCCGGGCGAAGGCCTGGGCCCCGGCCTTGGCCAGGCGCACGTAGACGAACGGATTGGAATAGGAGATGTCGATCTCCCCGCGCTCGACCATCTTGACGTGCTCCTCGAAGGTGTCGGGGAATATCTGTCGGATGGGCAGGCCGGTGGCCTTGCGCAGGTATTCAACCAGCCTGCGGTGGCGCTGGTAGGAGATGGTGTGGGAATACTGCGGCAGGTAGGCGTAGGTGATGGCCTCGTCCATGCGCGGGGCCACCAGGTCCTCGCGCTTGGACAGGTCCACCTTGACCGGCTTCTCGTCCGAGCACCCGGACGCGAAGGCCACGGGCAGAAGGAGCGCGAGCAGGGCCGCCCAGGTCGTCATTCGGATTCTCATCATGGTCATCATCGGATCAGCAGTTCCCGGCGCCGTGCGCCGCGTTTCGGACATGCCCTGAAACAGTACAGAAATTCAGGCCGCATTCCAACAAGTCTTATCCCTTGGCAACTCGCCGCCAAGTCAGTATGAAGGGGACCAGCACACGGGCGTGCCCAAGCAAGGAGATTCCCATGACGACGATTTTCAAGATCCCCATGAGCAAGACCGTGCTCACCTTTTTCCTCCTGGTCGTGGCCGTTGTCGCCGCGGCCGTGGCCTGGAGCTTCAACTCCGGCCTGACCTGGACCGGCATCTGCCTCATCGCCGTGGCCGGACCGCTTTCCCTGTTCTACTGGTACATGCTCTACATCACGCCCAAGCGGGCCTCGGTCACGGTGGCGGACGAGGGCATCCTCCTGGCCGCCCCGCCGTTCGCATCGGCGGTCATCCCGTGGGCCTCGGTGGTCAAGACCTTCCGCGTGGACCTGAAAAAGGATGCGGACTTCCACTTCACCAAGACCAAGAAGTACATGACCTTCGGCGCCTACCGGTCCGGCATGGTCGAGATCAAGGACGGCCGCGAGGCGGTCGTGGTCACCAACCGCGAGGACGTGCTCTGCGTCCAGACCGAGGAACGGTATTACCTGATCGGCCCCTCGGACCTCCCCGGCTTTCTGGAGGCCGTGGAGAAGGGTGCTCCCTAGACCGGCCCGGCCGGACATATCAAAGAACAAAGCCGCCCCATGGGGCGGCTTTTCCTTTTTTCGAAATCGCTAGGACCCTTCGGGGACCGGCTTGCTCTTCACAAGCCCCGGCTTGACCTTGGCCCGCTCCTTCTTGCGCATGTATTCCTTCCTGTCCTCTTCGCTGAGCAGGTCCGTGAATTCCAGCATCTCGTCCCCGGCCTCGTTGTCCTTGACCTTCTGGCGGATGGTCTTGAAGACCGGCAGCCACGGCTTGGCCAGGCTGAACAGATAGCGGACCAGGATGTAGACCGGAATGAACACGAAGGCCGGGCCCACCGAGCCGAGGAACGGGACAGTGAAGTCCACCTGGCCGAAGCGGTAGAACAGCCAGCCGATGCCGAACGGGACCACCCACAGGGACGAGGCGAACAGCGCGATGCGGGCGAAGAAGTTCTTGCCGAAGGCGTCGTTGGCGATGGAGTTGCAGGCCTTCCACGCGGTCTTGTTCTTGGCGCCCAGCGCCTTGACCGACAGGTTGTGGTGGTCGACCATGTCCCGGTTGATGGTCCTAAAATGCTTCTTGTTGGTGAAATAGACCCCGGCCATGCACAATTCGCCGATGACGGTTGCCGCAAGGGCGACCCAGATCAGACCGAGGGCGAACCCCACGTAGGCGTTGCCGGAGGTGCGGAAGGCCCAGATCATCCAGGGGTCGAGAAATTCGTATACGATTTGGCCGGTCATGTTCATTCCTGTGAGAGGTTGGTCATGGGGGCCGCCCGGTATGGGCGGCCCCCTTTCTTGCCGTCAGTTCGCCCGACTTAGAAGGGCGGGACGATGGAGTAGCCCAGGAAGCCCTTGGTGGTGTAGCGGAGACCGACGTACACGGCCAGGACGATGAAGATGTACTTCAGGACCTTGTCCGGGATGAACTTGGAGGTCTTGGGTCCGACGATGGAGCCGATGACGATGCCGACGAGCTCGGCGCCGATCAGGCCCCAGGCCACCGGGGTCTGCTTGAGCAGCATGTAGGAGGCGATGGAGTTGACCATGCCGATGAGGACCGCCAGGGCGGAGGTACCGGCAACCAGGTACATGGGCAGACCGGCCACGGAGGTCAAGAACGGCACCAGCAGGAAGCCGCCGCCGACACCCAGGAAGGAGGCCAGGGCCGCGATGCAGAAACCGCCGATCACGGGGATCAGGGGGTTGAACTTGAACTCGACGCCGAAGAAGGTGAACTCGCAGATGGTCGGGGTGAACTTCTGGACCTTCACGCCCATCTCGGCCATGTCCACGGTGCCGCCCTGCTGCTGTTCCTTGACGGACTTCTGGAAGGCCTCGGCGGCCTTCTTGGCGGCCTGCTTGCCAGCCTGGCCCTTGGGGGTGGTCTGGTAGAACAGGTAGCAGCCCAGGAACAGGACGAAGATGCCGAAGTAGCCAAGGTAGGCCTTCAGGCTGATCTTACCGGCAGTCAGCCAGGGCACGAGCCAGGAACCGGCCACGGAACCGATGGCCAGGGCGATGCCGAGCGGCAGCACCAGGCGGCCGGCCTTGTAGTAGTTGAAGGAGGACAGGGCGGCGGAACAACCGACGAGCCACTGGTTGGACACGCGGATGGAGTCGGTGACGACCTTGTTCATCTTGGAGCCCTTGCCAAAGGAGCTGGCGTAGTCGCCCAGGCCGTAGATGGTGATGTGACCGACACCGGCCATGATGCCGCCGAAGGCGCCGACGGTGGAGAAGATCCAGCCTACCCAGATCGCCCACAGGAAACCGATGATGATGTTCAGCTGCGGTCCGCCGGGAATGCCCATGTAGCCGGGCTCGCCGGTGGGTTTGGCCTCGGCTATGGCGTCGGCCAGACGATCGGCCAGGGCGGGCTGAGCCATGAGGCAGACAGCCGCGGCCAGGGCCAGCATCAGGAGAGTTTTCTTGGAACGTAACACAGTTACCTCCTCCTCATAATGAATGTTAAAAGGACCCCAAAATGTCACTCCGCGCCCCCCTAGGCAGCGGAGTTGGTACCCAGTCTATTCCGGCCGCACGAAGCTCAGGGCGTTCGCCGTGCAGCCGACAACGCAGGCAGGGATGCCGTCGGCATCGACCCTGTCCACGCAGAAATCGCATTTCATGATCTTGCCGGTGGCCTCGCTGAACACCGGCACGGTCCACGGACAGGCCTCGATACAGCTCTTGCAGCCGTCGCACTTGTCCAGGTCCACCAGCACCAGCCCGTCCTCGCGCTTATACATGGCCCCGGTGGGACACGCGCTCACGCATTCGGGCTTCTTGCAGTGCCGGCAGTTGGTATACTTCAGCTTGGCCGAAGGCTTGCCGTCCTCGTCGGCCACGGGCCCCTCCGCCTCCAGGCGGTTGAGGGAAAGCCCGGCGGGCACCTTGTTCTTCACCTTGCAGTGAACCAGGCAGGCGTTGCACGCAATGCACCGCTTCTTGTCGAATTTCATTCTGTAACCAGCCATTTTCCACCTCTGCAGACTTGGATTTGGGCGCGCAGTCTTGTTAGTAGTCCAGGAACTGAAGAAAAATCCGGACTTGGTCAACAATCTCCCCTCTTGTGAGAAATTTCTCAATCAAAACCAATCATAACCCCTTTTTTCTCACGAGTGAAAGAAAAATCATGTTATAGATTTCACATGCCGGGTATTCATTGCCCACGGAGGACCGCCACGCATAAGGTCCAACATAATCAAAAAGCGCGCAGTATCACCATTGTCTGTACAGGAGGAGTGTATGGGTAAGGAATTGGTAAAGAGCATATGCGGCATGTGCTCTGTACGATGTCCTATCGAGGTCGAAGTGGTCGACGGCAGAGCGGAATATATCCAGGGTAATCCCGATGCCCCCGGCATCATGGGCTCCCTGTGTCCGCGCGGCGCTGCCGGTACGGCCCTGACCTACGACGAGGACCGCCCGCAGTACCCCATGGTGCGCACGGGCAAACGCGGCGAAGGGAAATGGAAGCGTGTGTCGTGGGACGAGGCCCTGGATTACGTGGCCGAGGAACTGACCCGCATCCAGGACACCTACGGCAAGAATTCGGTCCTGTTCTCGGACCGCGGCGGCCCGTTCCGCGACTTTTACCGCGCCTTTCTGCGCGGTATCGGCACGGCCAACTACAACAACCACGACTCGGCCTGCGCCCGCAACGTGCAGAACGCGGCCCTGTCCGTATTCGGCTTCGGCCGCAAGGGCGTGTCCTACGACCTGAAAAACGCCAAGCACGTGGTGCTCCAGCAGCGCAACATCCTCGAGGCCATCAACGTGGCCGAGGTGAACAACCTGTTCGCGGGCATCGAGAAAGGCGCCAAGCTGACGGTCATCGACATCCGGGCCAACGTCCCGGCCACCAAGGCGGACAACTTCTTCATGGTCCGGCCCGGCACGGACTACGCCTTCAACCTGGCGGTCATCAACGTCCTGATCAACAATGAGCTGTACGACAAACAGTTCGTGGCCGACTGGGTCGAGGACTTCGACAAGCTCGCCGAGTTCGTCAAGCCCTATACCCCGGAGTGGGCCGAGGGCGAGACCGGCGTGTCCGCGGCGGGCCTGATCGACTTCTGCAACCAGCTGGCCGAGGCCGCGCCGAGCGTGATCTGGCATCCGGGCTGGATGACGGCGCGCTACTCCGATTCCTTCTACATGACCCGGACCATCTACATCATCAACGCGCTGCTCGGGGCCATCGGGGCCAAGGGCGGCCTGCCGTTCATGAACAAGCCGGGCGACGTGGGCGCCAAGGGGCTGAAGAGCTTCATGGAGCTCTATCCCAAGCCCGAGGGCCAGCGCGCGGACGGCATCGGCTGGATGGAAGGACGCAAGCACTTCGACGCGGGCCCGGGCCTGGTCCACCTGGCCTACGAGGCCGCGGTGGAGGAAAAGCCCTACCCGATCAAGGCGTACATCGCCCAGCGCCACGACCCGCTCATGGCCTTCCCGGACAAGGAAGACGTCAAGGCCAAGTGGAAGGACATCGAACTGCTCGTGGCCGTGACCTTCTCCTGGTCCGACACCGCCTGGAACGCGGACGTGATCCTGCCCATCTCCCCGTATCTCGAACGGGACGAGATCCTGATGACCAAGAACGGCCCCAAGCCCGCCTTCCAGGTGCGCAAACGCGCCATCGAGCCGGTCTACGACACCAAGGCCGTGTGGGAGATCTACGCGGGCCTGGCCCGGCGCATGGGCCTCAAGGAGCTGGACTACACCAACATCGAGGACATCTGGAAATTCCAGCTCGAGGGCACCGGCGTGTCCATCGAGGACTTCGCCAAGACCGGCATCGTGTCCCTGGCCTCCGATCCGCTGTACAAGCCGGTCAAGGAGGGCTCCTTCAAGACCCCGTCCGGCAAGGTCCAGATGATCGACGCCAAGCTCGAGGCGGACGGCATGCCGTCGCTCAAGCCCTACGAGGCCCCGGAACAGGCGCCTGAGGGCAAGTTCCGCATCACCTTCGGCCGCTGCGCCCTGCACACCCAGGGCCACACCGTGAACAACTCCCTGCTCTTCGAGCAGATGCCCGAGAACGTCCTGTGGATCAACACCAAGCGCGCCGAAGCGCTGGGCATCGAGCAGGACGAGTACGTGACCGTGGGCAGCAACGGCTACAAGGCCAAGATCAAGGCGTTCGTCACGGACTTCGTCCATCCCGAGGCCGTCTTCATGGTCCATGGTTTCGGCCACGACCTGCCGTGCGAGACCCGCGCCAACGGCAAAGGCGCGGCCGACAACATGCTCATGCCCAAGGGCATCGACAAGTGGGACCACGGCGGCGGGGCCATCGCCATGCAGGAGCACTTCGTTTCCGTATCCAAATAAACCTACCACACCCCCATAATATGAAAAGGTCAGCATCTTTTTGATGCTGGCCTTTTCTGCGTTGAGCGGCTTCCGATAGCGGCGCATCTGCACATTTTTTCCGGCCGGGGCAATCCTCACGTAGACGGCTACGCTGCGGTTGCCCCGGCCGGAAGAAAATGCACAGCTACACCACTCTCGAAAGCCTTGTGCGAGCGCGGGGGACTGAGCCGCTGTCGGGTGCTCCGCACCCGATTCGCTCCATTAAGAGAAAGGCAGGACCTTCGCCTCATTTTTGAGTAGAAGGCCCTTTTAGCGACCCGCCCCGCGAAGCGGCGATAAGAAGTTTCGGAAAGGATGGGGATGGGGGTCCGGGGAAGGGAAGGAAAAGCCCTTTTCAAAGGGTTTTCCTTCCCCTTCCCCCGGCCGCCGGAGGCACAATCAAAAAAGGCGCGGACCATCAGGTCCGCGCCTTTTTGATTGTTCACTTGAATGTGGCTAGCCTTCGGCGATCCAGGTTTGGAGTTTTTCTTCGAACATGGACCGGATTTCGTCGAGGCGTTCCGGGGTTTCGGCTTCGAAACGGAGGACCAGGACGGGCTGGGTGTTGGAGGCGCGGATGAGTCCCCAGCCGTCCGGGAAGACGGCGCGCACGCCATCGATATCGATGGCGTCGAACTTGGAGCTGAAGTAGGCGACCGCCTTGCCGACCACGCGCTCCTTCATGTTCTCGGGGCAGTCCACTCGAATTTCCGGGGTGGACCAGGTCTTGGGCCAGTTGAGCTGTCCGGACATGGGCTTGTCCGACTTGGAGAGAATCTCGACCATGCGCAGGGCCGCGTAGGTGGCGTCGTCGAACCCGTAATAACGGTCGGCGAAGAACATGTGGCCGGACATCTCGCCCGCGAACTTGGCCCCGATCTCGCGCATGCGCGCCTTGATCAGGGAATGGCCGGTCTTCCACATGACCGCGTCGCCGCCGTGGGCGCGGATGTCGTCGTACATGAGATGCGAGCACTTGACCTCGCCGATGATGGACGCGCCCGGGAAGGCCTTGAGAATGTCGCGGGCGTAGATGGCCACGAGCTGGTCGCCGAAGAGCAGCTCGCCCTTTTCGGTGATCACGCCGATGCGGTCGCCGTCGCCGTCCAGACCGATGCCGATGTCCGCCTTCTCCTTGAGCACGGCCTCCCGCAGGGCGACCATGTTCTTCTCCACCACCGGGTCGGGGTGATGGTTGGGGAAAGCGCCGTCCGGCTCGCAATAGATGCGCACCACCTCGGCTCCGGCCTTTTCCAGGGCGTCGGCGGTGAGCGTCCCGCCCGTGCCGTTGCCGCCGTCCACGACGACCTTCACGGGCTTGGCAAAGGTCACGTCCCCGGACAACTCGTCCACGTACTTGCCGAGCATGTCCTCATGCCGCGAGGTGCCCTTGCCTTCGGGGAAGTCGCCCTTTTCCATGAGCTCGAAGACGTCCTGGATTTCATCTGAGTGGATGGTGCTGATCCCCTGCCATACCTTGAATCCGTTGTATTCCGACGGATTGTGGCTGGCTGTGATCATCACGCCTGCGGTCTCGCCGAGTTTGGTCACGGACCAGTAGAAGGCCGGGGAGGAAACCTGGCCGATGGTCACGACATCCACCCCGGTCGAGTTCAAGCCACGCACCAGGGCCTCGGCGTAACCGGGCGAGGAATGGCGGCAGTCATGGCCGACCACGGCGGTCTTGGAGCCGCGCTCCAGAAAATATTGACCGCAGGCCCGGCCGAGCCGCTCGACCCACTGTTTGTCGAAATCCTTGTCCACCACGCCGCGAATGTCATAGGTCCTGAACACTTCTCGCGATATAGGCTTCATGCGTATTCCTCCCTGCCCGTGTAGCGGGCGATCGGTCTTTGTCATACAAAATATCCCGGCCGCGCGGCCGGAGTGGCATTCAATCATCCATTGCGGTGCGTTGTCAGGGATTCCTCCCGGCCGCCGCGGATTTCCACCGGCGAGCACCTCGGTTCATGACACCGTATACAGACATTTCAGCGGAAATACCACCGGCCGTTTCAAGGACCGGGTACAAAATCGTCACACAACCGTCATTGACATATCCGCATAAGCGGATATTTATCATCCCATGGAACAACTCGCATTGAAACTCAAAGGGCTCGGCGACCCCACCCGGCTGCGGGTCATCAGGCTGCTCGACCACGGCGAACTGTGCGTCTGCGACCTGATGGCCGCCCTCGACCTGCCGCAATCCACGGTCTCCCGGCACATGTCTTTTTTGCGCAACGGCGGCTGGGTGAACGGGCGCCGCAAGGGCAAATGGGTCTACTACACCCTGGCCGCGCCCTCGGACGCATTGCAATCCGAGGTCCTCGAGATTCTCAGAAGACGGCTGCCGGACCTGGAACAGGCGAGGCGGGACCATGAACGGCTCATGACCCATCTGGCGAACAAGACCGAAGAAACCTGCTCAAACTAGACAGAGGGACCGGCAATGACCGAAACCGCATTGAAAAAACTTTCCTTCCTGGACCGCTACCTGACCCTCTGGATTTTCCTGGCCATGTTCGCGGGCGTGGGCTGCGGCTACTTTTTCCCGGGCGTGAAGCGGGTCATCGACGCCTTCCAGGTGGGAACCACCAACATTCCCATCGCCATCGGCCTGATACTGATGATGTACCCGCCCCTGGCCAAGGTGAAGTACGAGCAGCTGGGCAGGGTCTTCCGCAACGGCCGGGTGCTGGCCCTGTCCCTGGTCCAGAACTGGGTCATCGGCCCGGTGCTCATGTTCGGCCTGGCCGTGACCTTCCTGTCCGGCCAGCACGAATACATGGTCGGCCTGATCCTCATCGGCCTGGCACGATGCATCGCCATGGTCATCGTCTGGAACGACCTGGCGGGAGGAGACTCCGAGTACTGCGCGGGGCTGGTGGCCTTCAACTCCGTGTTCCAGGTACTCTTCTTCCCGGTCTACGCCTACGTGTTCATCACGGTCCTGCCCGGCTGGTTCGGGCTTGAGGGCGCGGCCGTGGACGTGTCCATGGGCCAGATCGCCGAGAGCGTGTTCATCTACCTGGGCATCCCGTTTCTGGCGGGCATGGCCTCGCGCTTCATCGGGCTGAAGGTCAAGGGACGCGAGTGGTACGAGACCGTGTTCGTACCCAGGATCAGCCCGCTGACACTGATCTTCCTGCTGTTCACCATCCTGGTCATGTTCTCGCTCAAGGGCGACCGGGTAGTGGCCCTGCCGTTCGACGTCATCCGCATCGCCATCCCCCTGACCGTCTACTTCCTGGTCATGTTCCTGGTCTCCTTCTACCTGTCGTGGAAAGCGGACGCCACCTACGAGCAGGCCGCGACTCTGAGCTTCACCGCGGCCTCCAACAACTTCGAACTGGCCATCGCCGTGGCCATCGCGGTCTTCGGCATCGACTCGGGCGAAGCCTTCGCCGCGGTCATCGGCCCGCTGGTGGAGGTCCCGGTGCTCATCGCACTGGTCAACGTGGCCGTGCGCTTCAAGCGCCGCCACTTCCCCTTTGCCAAGGAAACCATCGGCGGCGTGTGCCACGTCCGCTGCGAAACCTCCAACGCAGAATAGGAGCCGCGTCATGAACATACTTTTCCTATGCACCGGCAACTCCTGCCGCAGCCAGATGGCCGAAGGCTGGGCCAAGGCGCTCAAGGCGGACGAATTCACGGCCTGGTCCGCCGGGGTGGAAACCCACGGCCTGAACCCGCTGGCCGTGCAGGTCATGGCCGAGGCGGGCGTGGACATCTCCGGCCACAGTTCCAAGCTGACCAACGACCTGCCCGTGGACGTGGATTTCGACTACGTGGTCACCGTCTGCGGCCACGCCAACGAGAACTGCCCCTATTTCCCGGCCAGGACCAAGGTGGTCCACGTCGGCTTCGACGACCCTCCGGCCCTGGTCAAGACCCTGACCGACGAGGCCGAAATCCTCGCCGTGTACCGTCGCGTGCGAGACGAGATCAAGGCCTTTGTCCAAGGGCTGCCCGGCTCCCTGGAGGAACCGGACGGCCGCTGAGGAATACAATGAAAAAGCACCTGTGGAAACGGATCCGCTCCTGGTCGCCCCTGAGCGCCTGGACCGCGTGCATCCGGGTCGAGGAGAGCGGTGAGCTCCGCTTCTCCCTGTTCGCCTAGGCAATACGTAAACCGGCCATACAACAAGGCCCGGCGGGAATTCCCGCCGGGCCTTCGATTTCTTGGTCACTCCGCCGCGATTCAGCCGGGTCGGACGGCGTCCCGCCTCCCCCATCCCGCCCGGCATTCCTCCCTGGGTTTGTCCCTGTCGCACCTCATCTTCAATCCCTGCCATACATGCTCACGCAAGCACCCATTACCCCCTTCCAGACGGCTGAGAAAAGAATAATTATATCAATATATTTTTGACACCTGACCGTCATGCGACTCCCCCTGTTTTCACATCCGCAAACACGTCGCCAAAAAAGATTAAAATATTGTCGCGACAGAGCCGTTTTTAGGCTATGTTACTTATGATTCCACCCGGAAAAACAGCGTCGTATAATGAATAAAAAATCAATTTTTGACATGATGCAGTTATTCCGATATGATCATAAATTGGAATTCGACGATGCACATCTAAAACTGTTGTTTTCAATTTGTAACAAAGATTCAATCAGATAATACAGTAATAAATCCATTCCTACAGTTGCTAACACCTAATACAAAAGACTGTTGTAGCAATTGATAACTGTATTATCAGTAAAACAACATTAGAAATCGTGCACAATACGATTTACATGCCACTGACCTCGAAATGCCATAGCGGACAAGGAACCCTGTCCGTACGCCGTCCGCGCGCGGCCACCCCTTGCGGTCTCCGCGATCGGGTTCCCCTCCTCTGATTCCATTTCGACCGTCTTCTTTTCGGACGCTCCCACGCCGCTGGCGCGGGAGCCCGTCGCCACATTCAACGGAGTTAACATGGGACAAATCAAAGTAGAAAACCTTTACAAAATTTTCGGGAGCAAGCCCCGGAAGGGCCTTGAGCTGCTGAAGAAAGGGCTCGACAAGGCCGAGGTCTTGGAAAAGACCGGCATGACGGTGGGCGTGAACAACGCCTCCTTCACCATCGAGGATGGCGAGATATTTGTCATCATGGGGCTGTCCGGCTCGGGCAAGTCCACCATGGTGCGCATGCTCAACCGGCTCATCGAGCCCACGGCCGGGCGGGTCCTGGTCAACGGCGAGGACGTCACGGCCATGGACGACGATGAGCTGGTCAAGTTCCGGCTGCATAACATGAGCATGGTTTTCCAGTCGTTCGCGCTCATGCCGCACCAGACCGTGCTGGACAACGCAGCCTTCGGCCTGGAGTTGGCCGGGGTTGACAAGGCCAAGCGGCACGAACGGGCCCGCGAGGCGCTCGCCCAGGTAGGTCTGGCCGGATGGGAGGACCAGTATCCCAAACAGCTTTCCGGCGGCATGCAGCAGCGTGTGGGCCTGGCCAGGGGGCTGGCCGTGGACCCGGAAATCCTGCTCATGGACGAGGCCTTCTCGGCCCTTGACCCGCTCATCCGCACCGAGATGCAGGACGAGCTCATCAACCTCCAGGAAGAGCACCAGCGGACCATCGTCTTCATTTCCCACGACCTGGACGAGGCCCTGCGCATCGGCGACCGCATCGCCATCATGGAGGGCGGCAACGTGGTCCAGGTGGGCACGCCCGACGAAATTCTGCAGAACCCGGCCAACGACTACGTGCGCGCCTTTTTCCGGGGCGTGGACCCCACCGGAGTCATCAGCGCGGGCGACATCGTGCGCGATTCGCACCCGACCATCGTCATCACCAAGGGCGGCAGCCTGCGCATCGCCCATGAAATTTTGAGCGGCAGCGAACTCGAATACGGCTATGCCGTGGATTCCCGCCGCCACTTCCTCGGCGTGATCTCGTCCGAGGGCATCCGCAACGCGCTCGAGGCCGGGCTGCCCGAGCACCCGCTGAACCAGGTCTTCCTGCCCGAGGCGTTCGCCGTGCACAAGGATGACTCCATGCAGGACATCCTGCCCCAGGTGGCCGCCGCCACCTGGCCCATCCCGGTGGTGGACGACGACAACCGCTACCTCGGCGTGGTCTCCAAGAACCGGTTCCTCAAGACCCTGCACAAGACCGAAGTCGCCCTTTCCGAAGGAGGTGACCAATAATGTTTCAAGACGCAATCATCCCCCTGGACCAGTGGGTCTCGGTGGCCGTGGAATGGCTGGTGGACAATTACCGCGAATTCTTCCAGATGCTCAAATGGCCGGTGGACTGGCTTCTGGGCGGCTTCGAGCACGGCCTGACCAGCGTGCACCCGCTCGTGGTCATTGCCATCGTCTGCTTCCTGGCCTGGAGATTCTCGGGCAAGCGGCTGGCCGCCTTCTCCCTGGCCTCCCTGCTCCTGGTGGGCTTCCTGGGCCTCTGGGAGGACACCATGATCACCCTGGCCATGGTCCTGTCGTCCGTGGTCATCTGCGCGGTCATCGGCATCCCGCTGGGGATCATGTCCGGCCGCAGCGACCGTTTCGAGGCCGGGCTCCGGCCGGTGCTCGACGCCATGCAGACCACGCCCGCGTTCGTCTACCTCGTGCCCATCGTCATGCTCTTTTCCGTGGGCAACGTGGCCGGCGTGCTGGCGACCATCATCTTCGCCCTGCCGCCCATCATCCGCCTGACCGGCCTGGGCATCAGGCAGGTCCACCCGGAGCTGGTGGAAGCGGCCCAGGCCTTCGGCGCCACCCGCTGGCAGGTCCTCGTCAAGGTCCAGATTCCCCTGGCCATGCCGACCATCCTGGCCGGCCTGAACCAGACCATCATGATGGCCCTGTCCATGGTCGTCATCGCCGCGCTCATCGGCGCGGGCGGACTCGGCTCCCCGGTCATCCTCGGGTTGAACACCCTGGACATCGGACGCGCCGTGGTCGGCGGCCTGGGCATCGTGCTCATGGCCATCGTCCTGGACCGCATCACCCAGTCAATGGCTCAAAGAAAATAACCGAAATCGAATCCGAGGAGGTTCCATGAAACTGATGAAATCCCTGACGACCGCCCTGTTCGCGGTCCTGATCGCGTCCTCCGCGTTCGCCATGGACATGCAGCCCGGCAAGGGCGTCACGGTCCAGCCCGCGCGCGCCACCTGGAACACCGGCTTCTTCCAGGAAGCCCTGGTCCACAAGGGCCTCGAAGCGCTCGGCTACGAGGTCAAGAAGCCGCGCGACCTGACCAACCCCATCTTCTACAAGTCCGTGACCCTCGGCGACGTGGACTACTGGACCAACGGCTGGTTCCCCATGCACAACGCCCAGCTGCCCAAAAACTTCGACGAGAAGGCGCAAAAGATCGGCTATGTTGCCAAGGCGGGCGGCATGCAGGGCTACCTGGTGTCCAAACGCGACGCCGAGAAATACGACATCAAGTCCCTGGACGACTTCAAGCGGCCCGAGGTCATGAAGGCCTTCGACACCAACGGCGACGGCAAGGCCGATCTGACCGCCTGCCCTCCGGGCTGGGGCTGCGAGCAGGTCATCACCCACCACATGAAGGTCTACGACCTCAAGGACTACATAAACCCGGTCAAGGCCTCCTATGAGGCGGGCATGGCCGCTGCGCTGGGCGGATTCAAGTCCGGCAAGCCGGTCTTCTTCTACACATGGACGCCCAACTGGACCGTGTACAAGTTCAAGCCCGGCAAGGACGTGGTCTGGATCAACGTGCCCGAGATCAAGCCCACCGAGGCCCAGGCCTCCGACGCCGACCGCATGACCGTTTCCGGCGTCGAAGGCGCGGTCTCCGACCCGCTCAAGGCCGGTTTCGTGGTCTCCGACATCCGTGCCGTGGCCAACAAGAAGTTCCTGGAAAAGAACCCGGCGGCCGCCAAGTTCCTGGAGCTGTTCACCCTGCCCCTGGCCGACATCAACGCCCAGAACACCCGCATGAACGAAGGCGAGAAGTCCGACAAGGACATCGCCGAGCATGCGGACGAATGGATCAAGAACAACAAGGCGACCTGGGACGGCTGGCTCAAAGCCGCCCGAGAAGCAGCCAAATAACGAGTCCGGATGACCGGCGAAAATACGGCGGCCCTTTCGGGGGCCGCCTTTTTTCGCTGGGGGGCGGCTTCCGATAGCGGGCCATCTGCACATTTTTTCCGGCCGAGGCAATCCTCACGTAGACGGCTACGCTGCGGTTGCCCCGGCCAAAAAAAATGCACAGCTGCCCCACTCTCGGAAGCCTATTCCTGGTGCGGAGGACTGAGCCGCTGTCGGGTGCTGAAGCACCCGAATCGCTCCAAAAAGAAAGACAGAGCCTTCGACTCATGCTGAGTAGAAGGCTCTTTTTTGCGTCCCGCCCCGCGAAGCGGCGATAAGAAGTTTAGGAAAGGATGGGGATGGGGGTCCGGGGAAGGGAAGGAAAGCCCTTTTCAAAGGTTTTTCCTTCCCCTTCCCCGGCCGCCGGAGGCTCCCTCCCTACTCGCCCGTCAGTTCGTAGCGGGTGGAGGGGCCTTTGCCTCTTTTGGTCAGAAGGCCTCGTTTGACGAAATCCTGGAGGTCGTAGATGGCGGTACGGGTCGGCAGGTTGCCGCCGACCAGGTCCTGGTATTGCTTGCGGGTCACGGTGCCCTGCCTGCGAATGACGTCCCAGGCCTCTTTCTGGCGGGGGTTGAGACCGGTATCGGCCTCCGGGGCGGCGGACGGCGCCGGGTGGGGCGCGGGGATGTCCGGGGCCTGGGGGCGCGGGCTGTCGGTGTTGGCGGATTCGGCGGACAGAGGCTGGGCGGGCCAGGCGTAGAAGTCGCTTTCCAGGCGGATCTCCTCGGGCTGGATGACGTCGGTTTCGGCCATGACCGCGGCGCGGGTGATGCAGTTGACCAGCTCGCGGACGTTGCCGGGCCAGTCGTGGGACACGAGCTTGGCCAGTGCCCCCTTGCTCAGGTCCAGGTGCTCGCGCCCGGCCAGGGATTCGGCCTGCTTGAGGTAGTAGACGGACAACAGCGGGATGTTCTCGCGGTTCTCGCGCAGGGCGGGCGTGTTGATGGAGATGACCTTGAGCCGGTAGTAGAGGTCCTCGCGGAAGACCTTGTCCTCGATAAGCGACGGGATGTCCACGTTGGTGGCCGCCAGGATGCGCACGTCCACGGTGACCTCGCGGTCGCTGCCCAGGGGCTTGATCTTGCGTGATGCCAGCGCCCGGAGCAGGGACTGCTGGACCTTGGGCGAGGCGGACTGGACCTCGTCCAGGAAGAGGATGCCGCCGTCGGCCTCGACGAACGCGCCTTTGCGGTCCTCCTTGGCCTCGGAAAAGGCCCCCTTGACGTGGCCGAACAGGGCGTCGAGGAGCAGGTTTTCGTCCAGTGCCCCGCAGTTGATGGAGATGAACGGGCTGTCCGCGCGGCTGGAATGGGCGTGCACGGCCTCGGCCACCAGCTGTTTGCCGGTGCCGGTCTCGCCCGCGATGAGCACGTCCACGTCCACCTGGGCAGCCTTGAGGATGTTGACCTTGAGGTTGGCTGTGGCCGAGCCCATGCCCACGATCTCCGGGATGCGGCTCAACTCGTTCTCGACCAGCAGTTCGCGCTCGCGGTCCAGGGTGGCGCGCTCCCGCCTGTTCACGTTGAGGATGGCCTCGTCCTTGGCCTGGATCTCGACCACCTGCTGCTTGACCCGGCGGATGATGTTGTTGATGGACTCCTGGAGCACCGTGATGTCGTAGCCGCTGTAGGGCAAATGGATTTCCTCCATCTCTTCCAGCGAGTTGAGGGTGTTCATGCGGGCGGCCAGCTCGCGGATGGGCTTGGTCAGGATGCGCCCGAACAGGAAGATGAGGATGGAGATGACCACGATACCGCCGATGGTCACGAAGAGCATGACGTCCATGTTCTTGTAGCCCGCGATGATCGGCAACTGGCTGCGGTCCACGAAGACCACCCCGCCGTAGACCGTGGGCGGCCCGGCCGGATCGGCGCGGAACAGGACCGGGGCGTAGCTGAAATAGTGGAAGTCCACGCCGGACTGCTGCGGATGGTTCTCCTCAACCCGGGCCAGGCCGTTCCCGCCCTTGCCCATGGAGGTTACGGCCTCCCAGTACAGGTCGTACTTCTCGTTGGGCCTGAACGCGGCCGCGTTGCCGGGCTTGCCCAGGGAACCGTCGAAGCCCTCGCGGGCCAGGTAGGTGGTCAGCTCGTTCCCCTGCTTGTCATAGTCTTCGGACTGGAAAAGCATCCACCCTTCATGATTGAGAAAATAACTGAACCGGAGTTCGTCGCTCCGGGGATAGGCCCACAGGGGCGATTTGCGCGAATTGTACCAGGAAAGGATGTTGCGCAGGGTGGTGGCTTCCACGGACAGGAAGAGCAGCCCCGGAGGTTCGTCGCCGTCGCCGGGACAGGCGGTGTAGAAACGGACCACGTTGGCCGTGGTGTAGCGGTTGGCGCTGTCCTTGGTGGGCATGGGATAGGAGACCTCAAGCACGTCCGAGGCCGCCACCCGACCCGGCTTGAGGGTCGCCAACCGGTCCAGTTCGGCAAAGGGGTTGGGCCGCACCCGGTCCAGGGCGGCCGGTGCCACGGCGCGGACCGTGCCGTCCTGGCGGACCAGGACCACGGGCTCCCCGCCCGAGGCCGGGAGGTAGCAGAGTTCGAGGTACGGCCTTCCGCCCGCCCGCATGAGCCGGGAAAAGGCGTCGCGCAGGCTGTCCGGATCGGCCCGCCCCCCGGCGAAGAAGAGCAGATCCGTACGGCAGCCGTCCAGGTACTGCTCCATCTCGTGGGCCACGGCCATGGTGTTCTGGCGCACGGTCCGGCTGAGCGCGATGTCGATGAATTCGTCGGATACCCGGTAGGAGGCCCACCCCGTGAACAGGAGAATGCCCACGATGGACGGCATCAGGGCCAGGAGCAGCTTGCCCCGCAGCCCGAGCCGGCGCACCAGGCCGGGCAGATGCCTGCGCATCCAGTCGGACATCCGGGAACCCGAAGAGGGAAATGACGTCATGGCAACCTCCAGCACTTGCTTGCGGCGAGCCGAACGGGTGAACGCCGCCTCATGTGTTTTTGCCGTTATGCCGCTCCCAACCCCTTTGTCAAACCTTTTCCGGCACGATGGTTGCTAAATACTCCTTGACATTGTCATGCAATGTTGAAGTTTTGCGCGATTTTTTAACTATTTGGAATAAATATTAATTTTTAAAATATCTTGCAAAAATAATCAGGCAGAAAAACCATGGCCAAGCAAAAGCACCTTTGCGGGATTCACAGACTGCTCCTCGTCACCATGATCGTCATCCCGGCTATCCCCCTGCTCATCTCGGCAGCCATCGGATTCTATTCCTTTGCCGGGGCGTCCAGGCGGTTCGCAGTGTCCTCCATCCGCCAGGCCGCCGTGGACCGGACCGCGCTCATCGATGAATTTCTCCACGAGCGGCGCAACGATCTCGAGTCGTTCCTGGCCCTGCTTCCCGAGGACGCCCTGCGCGGGTCCAGGGCCCAGGCCGAAGTGACGGCCTGGCAGCACTCCGGGGGCCCGGTCTTCCAGGACATGGGACTCATCGACCCGCTGGGGCGTCACACGGCCTACGTCGGGCCCTTCGGCCTGGCCGACAAGGACTATCGCGACGCGGACTGGTTCAGGGAAACCCTGCAGAAGGGCTATTTCATCAGCGACGTGTATCTCGGCTACCGCAAGGTGCCCCACTTCGTCATAGCAGTGACCCGGCGCATCGACGGCCGGGTCTGGACCCTGCGGGCAACGGTCAACCCGACCATCTTCGGCAACATGGTCAACGCGCCGGGCATCGGCGACACGGGCGAGGCGTACATCCTCAACCGGGAGGGGCTGTTCCAGACCAACCGACGGTCCGGCGGCGGGCTGCTCGAGCGCGACGGCTACGCCTACCCTTCCCAGGACGAGAACCTGATTTCCTTCACCGGCTCGGACGGCGGCGAGGACTACCTGTTCGCCTCGGCCCGGCTCAACGACGGCAAGTGGCGGCTCATCGTCCGCCAGAAGGAGGAGGAGGCCTTCCAGGCCGTGTTCATGGCGGGCTACACGGTCATCTTCGTGTTGCTCTGCGGAGGGGCGCTCATCGTGGTCCTGGCGCTGATCGTCAGCCGCCGCCTGTCCGAGACCCTGCACGGCCAGGCCGAGGCGGTCAGCAAGCTGGAAGGCCAGCTGCTCCAGGCCGCCCGCCTGGCCGAACTGGGCGAGATGGCCGCGGGCTTCGCCCACGAGATCAACAACCCGCTGCAGATCATGAAGACCGATCTGGCCCTCCTGGACCTGACCCTGAAGGACGTGACCGAGGTGTGCGCCAACCGCGAGGCGTGCGACGAACTCAAGGAAATCGCGGACCAGTTCCAGATCCAGATCGGGCGGTGCGCGGCCATCACCCGCGAGATACTGCGCTTCGGGCGGCAGGACGCCCCGCACGTGGAGGACATGGACCTGGCCGAATTCCTGCCCAAGGTCGGGGCCATGGTCCAGAACAAGGCGCAGGTCAACGGCATCGACGTGACCTGCGACGTGTCCCCGGACGTGCCGAATGTCCTGGCCGACCCGGGTCAGCTGCAGCAGGTCATGATCAACCTGCTGAACAACGCCATACATGCGGTGGTGGACCGCCACGGGTCAAAGGGCGGGCGCATCGAGGTGGCCGCACGGGGAGACGACCGGGGCCGGGCCGTGATCACCGTGGCCGACAACGGCTGCGGCATCAATCAGGAGAGTCTGTCCAAGATATTCATGCCCTTCTTCACCACCAAGGCGCCCGGCCAGGGCACGGGGTTGGGCCTGTCCGTCTGCCACTCGATCATCGACTCCCTGGGCGGGGAGCTGACCGTGGACAGCGCCAAGGGCGAAGGCACGACCTTCACCGTTCGTATCCCTGGCAGGGACGCGTAATGCCGTCCTCCCCGGGAGACGGGATCCCATCGGGGGACGGGACTTCGGCCCCGTTCCCCGCCATCTTCCGCAGGGCCTCGGCGGTCATTCTGCCGATATCGTCCAGGTAGGCCCCGTAGCGCGTCAGATAGAAGGACAACCCCTTGGCGAAGTTGCGCCCCACCAGCCCGTCCACGAAAAGCATGGACACGGACTGTTCCTCGCGCAGAATCTGCTGCGAGGCCAGAAACACGGCGACCTCGTCCTCGGACATGGCTTCCAGGGCCTGGCGCAACGCCTCGCGGGCGCGCGGCTTGTAGGCCATGATGTAAAGCAGATCCAGGGCGTTGGCGATAACCTCGGGCACGTGGTTGAAGTTCGACTCCCGGGAAAAGGCGATGAACTCGGCGGGCCGGTTGAGCATGCCGAGCATGTCCCGGGTGGGGAAGGCGATCTCCAGGCGCGAGTATATCTCGAAGACCTGGCGCAGCTTTTCCGAATAGTCCCAGCGGCGCATGGCGATGTTCCGCCTGCGGTCCGCGAACCCCTCGATGACCCCGGCCACGCAGTCCGAGGCGAGCTTGGAGATGACCGCCGCCCACAGCTGGAGCACGGCCATGGGGTCGGCCGAACCGGCCAGGACCAGCATGCCTTGGACCGCCCAGTTGAAGAGCATGGCGATGGGGATGGACAGGACGCTGCGGAAGAAGTTGGCGGCCGCCGCCTCCCGGGGCAACCCCCGGACCACATTGTGGGTCGAGATGTACACCCCGTTGGTCAGGGCCATGATGGTATAGAGCAGCAGCGGGTTGGTGGCCGTGGTCACGCCGAACCCCTTGTCCAGGACCACGGACTTGCACAGCCAGTCGAGCAGGGGCACGGAAAAGCCCGTGTAGAGCAGGGATTCCGAGATGCGCTCCCAGTCGATGTAGTCGTTCCAGGCCAGGAACGGCGAACGTCTGAGCCCCCCGCCGCCGAGCACGGACTGGATGACGTTGCGCAGGCCGGTGATGGAGAACCAGATGACCCCGCCGAGGTAGGCCAGGACCCACCAGTCCTTGGTCAGGTAGAAGGTCAGAAAGGCGGGGATGAACCCGGCCAGGACCTTGAGCACGTTCTTGAGCCGGGTGTTCAGATGGCCGGGAGAGGGGCGGCGCCTGCACGAGTCCTCGGCCTTGAACAGGGACAGCCCGTTGCCCTCCTGCCGCCTGCCTCCCAGGGCGACGAGGTTGCCGCCTGTCTCGGTCACGGCGTACTCCTCCACGCGCCACCGGGTGCACATCCGGCAAACCAGCCTACGCAGGCCGGACATTTGCGAGGCCATGTGGATAAGCCCGCTCCATATTCCCCTGGTCGGCCGGGGCATGACGTATTCGTTGGACCGTATGGCCGTGCACTGCACCGGGATGCGGTCGCCCGGGCGCAGCCGCGCGGCCTCGCGCTGGGCCCGCAGGGGCAGGGTCTCCAGGACCGCGAAGCCCATGCCGTGGGTCCGGGTGGAGCGCCCCGTGGACCCGGAGCCGATGCTCGTTCCCAGCGGCACCCGCCGGTAGAATTCCAGGAGCCTGTCAAACCGCTCCAGCAGTCCTTCCAGGATCTCCAGCCGCTCCTCGCTGTCCGGACCGCCCCGTTGGCGCACGTCGTCCATGCACCCCCGGATGAGCCGCTTGAGCTTGACCGCGTTTTGTTCGTTGAGGGCCTGCTGCAACTGGCTGAAGGGCATGCGCTGCCGGGTCTGCCCGGGGTCGAGATGCTTGGTGTTGAAGACCTCCAGGTGGGTGATCCGTCCCTGGCAGTGGAACAGGATCTCCAGGGCGTCCTCCAGATCGAGATCGGCCAGGATCAGTGTCAGATGGCTGGAGTGGGCGGCCTTGCGCAGCCGGGATGTCAGTTCGGCCGGTGTCAGGGAGAGGAGCGAGGGCATGCCCTGGTCGCGGGGCAAATCCGGGTCCGGGATGTCCCGGTTCTCGTCCGGGGAAAGATAGCGGGCCACCAGGGTGTCCACGTCCAGGGCGTCCAGGGACTCCACCTGCATGGCGATGGCCGCCCGGGCGTCGTAGTCGGCATGGTCGGCACCCTGGCGCAGGGCGGCCACCCGCTCCTCGAAGAGCGGCATGGCCTGGGTATGGATGTAGTTGCCCAGGTGCAGGACGGACGGCTGGTCCACGCCCACGGCGGCGACCATTTCATCATAATCCACGGGCGGGAGCATGACCCCGAATTCCTTGCGGATGGACTGACGGTGGTGCTCGTTGTAGGCCCCGATCACGGCCCGGACGTATTCGCTCCTCGTCTCGCGCACCGCCCGGCCCTGCTCCATGAGTTCGCGCACGGCGTCCACCTTGAACAGGCTCTCGATGTCGCAGTCGTCCCGAAGCCCGCCGGGGCACCAGACGATCTTGACGAACCGGCCCCGGTGCATGGCCCGGTATTCGATGCCGATGCGCACCTTGATGCCGAGGATGGAGGCCGAGGCCAGCAGTTCCCGGGCCACGGGCAGGTCCACGCAGTCGTAGTAGACCACGGTCAGGTAGCGGATACCCTTGATCCAGGCGTCCATGACCAGGTGGGTGGCGGACTTGCGCCCCTTGCTGTTGGCGTCGTGCACGCGGTCGTCAAAAGCGATCTGGTTCCACTCCTCGGGCATCTCCAGGAGGTGGTAGCGGCGCATCTGCTGGCGCAGGAAGCCGATCTTTCCGGCCGCGGCCCGGCGGAAATCGTGGGCCAGGGCCAGCTGGCGGCAGCGGTCACCCTTGGCCCGGACCAGCTCCTTGCCGATCTGGACCAGGACCCGCGCCCGGTTGTTGCGCATGGCCCCCTTGGCCGCGGTCAGGGTCTCGTCGCGCAGGGCGATGAGGGCCTTGGTCCTCTCCGAGGCCTGGTCCGACTTGAGCGATTCGAGCAGATGCATGATCGCATAGGCGATGCGCAATCCCCTGTCCGCGGCCAGTTCCTTGATGCCGTGGGGCTTGAGATACGGCTCGAGCAGGGTTTTGAACTGCGCCCTGTCCACCCCGCGATTCAAAACATCTTCCACTATTTCAAGAAGTTTGTGATCATTCTTATCGTAATACAGCGAAGGCATGAGACACCTTTCCCCTTGGTCTGAGCGACCTCTTTCTTAACACGAACGTAACACAGCCTAGCAGTATCCATGCCTTCCGTCATGTGGGATGTGCGTGCCTGCGCCGAATTTATTCAGCCATCCCTTGGGGCTGTAGGCTTTCGCCCCCTCCCCTGCCTGTCGCGGTCCGCTTCCTTCCCGGTCCGGATCGGCCCGTTTTTGCGCGCAATACCATCTCGCAAAGCATTCTCGCAATCAATTTTGCAAGAAAATATAAATAAAAATCAAATAAATATGGTTGGCATGTGAGTTGCTTAGTCGGGGCAGATTTTGCGGAATAACAACCGATCAACCCAACGGTGACATCATGGAACAGATGAAAATCCTGCTCGTGGACGATGAAGAGCGCCTGCTCAGTACCACGAAGAAGCTCTTCGAGAAGCTCGGCATCGAGACGCGCACGGCCACTTCCGGAGCCGACGCCCTCGACGTGCTGAAGACCTATGAAGCGCATGTCATCTTTCTCGACATCAAGATGCCCGGAATGGACGGCATGGAGACGCTGCAGCACATCAAGAAGGACTATCCCATCAGCGAGGTCATCATCCTTACCGGCCATGCCACCATGGAGACCGCGGTGGAGGGCCTCAAGCTCGGCGCCCTGGACTACCTGATAAAGCCCGTCAGCATGAAGGACTTTCTCGGCAAGGCCGAGGAAGCATTTGAAAAAGTTACGCTTCAAAAAAAGAAAATACACTCTGCCCGGATGGCCGAGTCCGCCGGTCAGGGTGAACTGCGCTAGCTAACTTCAAGGAGGTTGTAATGGTTAAAATCAAGGTCCTCATGGTCGACGATGAGGAGCGCTTCCGCACCACCACTGCGAAGATACTGGCCCGCAAAGGATTCGACACGATCCTGGCGGCCAGTGGGGAAGAGGCGTTGGAAAAACTGGCCGAAAAGCCGGACGTCGTCATTCTGGACGTCAAGATGGGCGGCCTGGACGGGCACGAAACGCTCAAATTGATCAAGGACAAGCTGCCGGAGCTCCCGGTAATCATGCTCACCGGCCACGGCGACATGCCCGGGGCCAAGAAGGCGCTCGACACGGGTGCGTTCGACTACCTGGCCAAACCGTGCGACGTGGATCTGCTGAGCACCAAGATCCAGGACGCCTTCGAGTACGCCACCAAGGCGCCCTACGTCGAAAAGCTGGCCAAGGGGATCATGATCCCCCTGGACGAATACACGCAAATTCCCCTGAACAGCACCGTCCGGGACGCCATCACGGCCCTCGAGGAGTCCATGCGCCATCTCCTGGCCACGGACAGGCTCATGGACACCGGCCACCGCTCGGTGGTGGTCACCAATCCCGACGGCAGCGTGGCCGGACTGCTCAGCCCCCTGGACCTGGTGGACGCCATCAGACCCGGCTACCTGTCCGCGCCCAAACCGTCCATGGCGGACAGCCTGCAGTATTCGACCATGTTCTGGCAGGGGCTGTTCTCCTCGCGGGTCAGGGAAATCATGGGCAATCCCGTTCGCGACATCATGTCCGACACCGTCCCGGTCATCAATGCCGACGCCAACCTCATGGACGTGGCCAACACGATGATCACGCTTCCTGCGCGGCGCATGCTCGTCCGGGAGGGGAACGCGGACATCGGCATCGTCCGCGAACAGGAACTCTTCTACGAAATCGCCAAGATCATTTCGTCCAGCTAACCCGAAGCCCGATTGCGAGGTTACAACATGGCTCAAGCAAAGAAGAAAGCGACCGGTTACGATAAGTTCGTCAACTGGAAGCTGCTCATAATTCCGGTGGTACTTTTTGTTCTGATCCTGCTCCTTCCCACCCCCCAGGGGATGAAAAAGGTGGGCATGCAGTATTCGGTCGGCCCCAAGGTCGTGACCAACTACCTCTGCCAGGAGCTCTTCCAGAAAAAGAGCTCGGACTGCGAGCAGTGGCAGATCCTGACCGCGCGCATGATGGAACAGAACATGCGCATGGGCGCCCTGTCCAAGGAACGGCTGATGAAGCGCAACGAGAAGTGGGCCAAGAAATACAAGATCCCCGTTGATTCGGCCAACTTCAAGCGCGCCCTGACATTCGTGGGCGAGACCATTCCCGCCGACAAGTACATGGTCATCATGAAGGGCGCCTTCGACAAGCGCATGAAGGGGATGGACTACCTGGAACTTTCGCAAAAGGACCAGAAGAGCGCCAACAAGGGGGCCTGGAGCATCAAGGTGGCCATCGCCATGGTCGTGTTCGTGGTCTTCTGCTTCATGACCGAGTGCATGCCCCTGCCCGGCGTGGCCTTCTGCATCGGCCTCATCCTGGTCTTCACCGGCGTGGTCTCGCGCAGCGAGGTGGCGGGGCTATACTGGGATGACGCCGTATGGTTCATCATGGGTTCGCTCATGTTCGCCGCCGCCTTCGTCAAGACCGGCGTGGACAAGCGAATGTGCCTGCTCATGTTCAAGAAGCTGGCCGTGCCCAACGTCCGTTGGATCACGCTCATCTTCTTCATCGTCATCTCCCCGCTGGCCGCGTTCATCTCCGACCACGCCCTGGCCGCCATGTTCCTGCCCATCGGCATGCTGCTCTACCAGAACAGCCTGACCGACGAGGTGCCCGAGGACAAGGAACTGGCCAAGATGCTGATGATCACCATCGCCATGGCCTGTAACATCGGCGGCCCCGGCGCTCCGTCCGGCGGCGCGCGCAACGTCATCATGATGACCTACCTGACCGACATGTTCGGCATGGACATCGGGTACGCGCAGTGGATCATGTACTGCTTCCCGTTCGTGGTCGTCATGATCCCGATCACCTGGTTCGCCACCAACCTGCTCTTCAAGCCCCGCATCTCCTCCCTGGCCCCGGCCATGCGCCACCTGGAAGGCGAAATCAGCAAGATGGGCAAGTGGAACAAGCACCAGATCTGGGCCATGGTCATCTTCGTCATCATGGTCTTCGGGTGGTTCACCGAGAAGGAATTCTACAACATGGGCATCTACCCCATCCGTCTCGGCATCGGCGTCATCGCGGTCGCGGGCGCGGTGGCCTACCTGCTGGCGGGCGTGGTCAACTGGCGCGACTACCAGGAAAAGGTCGACTGGGGCGTTGTCTGGCTGTACGCGGGCGCGATCATCTTCGGCCGCACCCTGGACAAGACCGGTGCCGCCTACTGGCTGGCCCAGTCGGTCATCGACCTGCTGGCCCCGCTGGGCATGGACCACGGCATCCCCTTGATGCTGACCTCCAACGGGTTGACCGCCGTGCTGACCAACCTGATGGCCGACGGCCCGGCTGCCGCCGCGGTCGGTCCCATCACCCTGAACATGGCCAGCATCGTGCACCCGGGCACCACCTTCCTGCCGTTCATGGCCATGGCCACCGCAGTGGCGTCTTCCTTCGCCTACTGCCTGATCATCGGAACCCCGCCCAACGCCATCGTCTACGCCTCCGGCTACCTGGAGCCCAAGGACTATCTGCGCGTGGGCATCCCGATGTGGTTCGTCGCCAACATCATGATCGTGCTGATAACGGCGGTCTACTGGAGCGGCGTCGGGTTCGGCAGTCTGCCATCGTTCTGACGACCCTGACCTGAAACAACAATACCGGCGGCCCGCCTCCGGGCGGGCCGCCGACAACAAAGGGAGCTCACGATGCAGGAACAAGAAAAGCAAGAACGCGGATTCGTCCACAAGAACGGCGTGACCTACTTCTCCAAACGGACCGAACGCAGAATTCTGTTCGTCCTGACCATGTTCATGCTGGTCTGGGGCATCTTCGAATGCTCCAGGGACCTGTTCTAGGCCTTCGAATCATCAACCAGGGAGGGGCACCATGGAAGCGACACGGGAAACGACCGCCAGGATGGGGATCCGGGAATATTTCGAGACGTTGATGGACGTCATGCGCACGCCCGTGCGCCACTTCGAACGGGTGGCCGACGAGCCGGGCTCCCGGCGGGCCCTCATCTTCCTGATGATCTCGGCCCTGTTCTACTGCTCGGTGAGCATGACCTACTTTTTCGAGAACTCGCTGGCCATGGGGATGGTCATGATGCTCAACGCCGTCCTCATGCCCGCCTTCGGCGCGGTCATCACTTTCATCCTCACGGGCATGACCGGCCGGGACCGGGTCCGGTTCGGCCGGGTCTTCAACATCTACGCCTACGCCAGCGGCGCGGTCATGGTCGTCTCCTGGATTCCGGGGCTGGCCATCATCATGGAACCGGTGCGCGCCGTGCTCATCGGCGTGGGACTGCACAAGGGGCTCGGGGTGAGCAAGACCAGGGCGTGCATGCTCATCGTCCTGACCGCCGTGATCATGCTCCTCTTCTTCTGGACCGCCGCTCCCATGGTCGTCGAGCTGAAGCAATTGTTCCAATAGGAATGTCCCCCTGCGCCGCGGGCGACCGCGCGCGAATGCATTCCTTACCCTCCCCATACGGCCGGGGGCGCGCCCCCGCCCCCGGCCCCTGGAGGGAGGCCACACACGGGAGGACCGCCATGAAGAAGATACGCCTGCTCCTGGTCGACGACGAACCCGACTTCCTGACCGCCTACGCCCGCCGCTTCAAGCGGAGGAACGTGGAGATCACCGAGGCCCAGAGCGGCCAGCAGGCCATCGACCGAGTCCGCGAGGGCGAGTTCGACGTGGCCATCCTCGACGTCATGATGCCGGAGATGAACGGGCTGGAGACCCTGCGCCGGATCAAGGCCATCAAACCCGACCTGCCGGTCATCATCCTGACCGGCCACGCGGACTCCGGCGTGCTCATAGAGGGCATGGACATGGGCGCCTTCGACTTCCTGCTCAAGCCCGTGGGCACCGACGAGCTCTATTTCAAGGTGCTGGACGCCGTTCGCTCCCGCCGTCGCGGCCAACCGTAGCCCCGGAGGTTCGCCATGAAGACCGCGCTCAAGACACTGTTCCACTTCATCCACGGCAATCCCGAGGGAAAGCGGGAAGCGGTTGAAAAGTTCCTCAACAAGTCCGAAGAATTCAGGCTCCTTCTTGCGGCCAACGGCAAGGCCCTGGAGCTCATGGCCGAGATGACCGAGGCGGCCCGCTCCGGCCACCCGTCCGGGATCACCCGGGTGCGGGCGTTCAGCGTCATGGTCGCCTCCAGCGTGCGCCAGATGATCGAACGGTTATGCCGCATGGCCCCGGGCCGATACGACGCCCTGCGCGAGGTTTTCAACGCCATCGTCCAGGACATGGACCAGGCCTTTGCCGGTCCCCCGAAGGGGCCGCTCGGGCCGACTGTCGTGCGCATGGCCGATCTGCGCGCCATCGACCTGCTCGAGACCGGCTCCAAGGTGGCCATGCTCGGCGAGATCAAGGCCGAACTCGGCGCGGTGGTCCCGCGCGGCTTCGCCATCACGGCCTCGGGCTTCCGCCTGTTCATGGAGTCCACCGGACTGGACGACGAGATCAACCGGCTCATCCAGATCCACGACGGGAACTCCCTGGAGGAGCTTACCGACCTGGCGCGAAGCATCCGCCAGGCCATCGATCTGGCCCCCATGCCCGAAGAGCTGGAAACGGCCGTGCGCGAACAGTGCGCCCGACTCGGCGACGTCCGCCTCGCCGTGCGCTCGAGCGCCCTGGGCGAGGATTCGGAACAGGCCGGATTCGCCGGGCAGTTCGCCACCCGGCTCGGGGTCAAGCCCGCCCAGGTGACCGACGCCTACCGCGAGGTCGTCTCGAGCATGTACTCGGCCACGGCCATGACCTACGTGCGCAACCGAGGGTTGCGCGAGGACGGCATGGTCATGGCCGCCGGATGCATGGAGATGATCAACGCCGTGGCGGGCGGAGTGATCTACACCCGTCCGCCGGTGGGCGGCGACTCGGACGCGGTCATCGTCAACGCGGTGCCCGGCCTGCCCTGCGCCGTGGTGGACGGCAGCTCCATGGCCGACTCCTACAGCGTGGACCGCGAGACCGGCAGAATCAGGAGCCGCGACATCGCCGAGAAGGAGATCCGCTTCATCCTGACCTCGGGCGGCAAGGTGCGCAAGGAGAAGCTCTACGGCGGCCGGGAACTGGAACCGGCCGTGCCGGACCGCGATATCGAGCGGCTGGCCGCCCTGGCCCTGCGCATCGAGGAACATTTCGGCCATCCCCAGGACATCGAGTGGGCCAAGGACCGCGACGGGCTGATCGTCATCCTGCAATGCCGTCCCCTGACCGTGTGCGAGGACGCGCCCGGTCCCAGGTCCAAGCCGTGGTCCGACGACGAGGAGAGCCGGGGGCTGGCCATTCTGTCCGGGTGCATCCCGGCCAGCCCGGGCGCGGCCGCCGGCTACGTGGTCAAGGTGGAGACCGAGGAGGACATGTTCCGCTTCCCGGACGGCGCGGTCCTGCTGGCCCGCAACGCCCGGCCACAGCTCTCCGCCCTGCTGCCCAGAGCCGCGGCCCTGGTGGCCGAGTTCGGCAGTTCCGTGGGCCATCTGGCCAACGTCGCCAGGGAATACGCCATCCCGGCCCTGATCGGCGCGCCCGGCGCGGTGGAACGCCTCTCGGGCGTGGGCGTGATCACGGTCAACGGAAGCAACGGGACCATCTACCTGGGCCGCCGCAAGCGGATGATCCAGCGTGAGGCCCGGCCCACGGCCCGGGTGCGCACCACGGACGTGGGACTGGCCCTGGAGCGGGTCCTGCGGTTCATCACCCCGCTGACCCTGACCGACCCCGAGTCCACGGAATTTAGGCCCGAGGGGTGCCGGTCCATGCACGACATCACCCGGTTCTGCCACGAAAAGGCGGTCTACGAGATGTTCGCCCAGGGCGACCGCCCGGTGTCGGGCGCGCGCAGGCTGGCAGGAGAACGGGCCATGCAGTACTGGCTGGTGGATATCGGCGGCGGGACCTCGGCGGACGCGGGCGGGCCCGCGAACTCCCGCCGGGACATCACCATCGAGGCCGTGTGCTCCAGTCCCATGCGCGCCCTGTGGTACGGCATGATGGCCGTTCCCTGGGAGGGCCCGCCGCCGCCGACCATGGACGGGTTCATGTCGGTGATGACCAGCGCGGCGCGGAATCCGGCCCTGGCGGCCGGGGTGCGCAACGACATGGGCGAGCGCAACTACTTCATCGTGGGCGGCCGCTACTGCAACCTGCAATCGCGGTTCGGCTTCCACTTCTGCACTATCGAGGGCTTCGCGGGCGACGACCCCAACGTGAACTACGCCCTGTTCCAGTTCAAGGGGGGCGGGGCGAGCATGGACCGCCGCCACCTGCGCTCGCGCCTGGTGGCCGAGATCCTGGAGAAGCGCGGCTTCATCGCCGAAATCCGAGAAGACGCCCTGTTCGCGCGCCTGGAGGGCGTCAGCCGCCAGGCCGTGGAGCAGGCCATGGCCGTGCTCGGCTACCTGCTCATGCACACCCGGCAGATCGACATGTCCATGGCCGACCCGGGCATGACCGTGCGCTACCGCGAACGGTTCGAGGCGGACATCGAGAGGCTGCTGGAAGGACTGCCCAATGAGCTCCGGGAAGCGGGGTGCGCAGCGTGAACGCCACACCCTATGCCCGGCTCAAGTGGTACCTGGTTCTGATCACCCTGGGGCTTTCCCTGGTCCCGCTCTTCGCGCTCGGCTACGTCATCCACAGCGAGTTCAGGCAGACCTACGAGGAGAAGCTGACCGACAACCTGCGGCTGATGGTCGCCAACCGGCGGGACGCCATCTCCATGTTCCTGGGCGAGCGGGTGGTCCAGCTGCAGATGCTGGCCGACATCCACTCCTTTGCCGAGATGTCCAACCAGGCCTACCTGAACAGGGTCTTCGAGGCGGTCCACGGCACGTCCAGCTCGTTCTTCGACATCGGGGTCATCGGCCAGAACGGCGGGCACGAGGCGTATTGCGGCCCCTTTGATCTGATGGACGTGAACTACCGCGACGAGCCGTGGTTCCACCAGGTCATGCTCAAGGGGCTGTACATCAGCGACGTGTTCATGGGCTTCCGCAACTTCCCGCACTTCATCATCGCGGTGAAGCGCCAGGAGGCGGGCCGAACCTGGATCCTGCGGGCGACCATCGACTCCGAGGTATTCACCTCGCTGGTCCGCAACGTGCGCACCGGCAAGCAGGGCGACGCCTACATCGTCAACGACAAGGACGTGCTCCAGACCCCGTCGCGGTTCGGCGGCAAGGCCCTGGCCCGTGTCGCCCTGCCCGTGCACCCGCGGGGCGAGGGCGTGGAGATCGCGTCCTGGCGGCGGGACGGCGTTCCGGTCATAGCCGGGATCACCCCCCTGCCCGACACCAACTGGCGGCTGGTCGTCACCGAGAACCCGGACGAGGAGCTTTCCCCCCTGGTGCGCACCCGGTCCATCGTCTACGCGCTGCTCGGGGCCTGCGGCCTGATGATCTTCCTCGGGGCCTACCTGACCGTGTCCTCGGCCGTGTCCCGGCTGCGCGCCTCTGACCGCCAGCGGGCGGACATGGACGCGGCGGTCATGCAGTCGAGCAAGATGGCCTCCCTGGGCAAGCTGGCCGCCGGTGTGGCCCACGAGGTCAACAACCCCCTGTCCATCATCCGCGAGAGCGCGGGCTGGATCCGGGACATCATCAACGACGGCGAGCTGGGCGAGGGCCCGGCCGTGGACGAACTCGAGGAAGCGGTCTCGGACATCGACCGCCACGTGGAGCGGGCGCGCACCGTGACCC